>DAIDHH010000161.1 GCA_027452045.1 Gammaproteobacteria bacterium | reverse complement strand
AGGAACGCTCTCCGAAGACCAGGTCCTCGACCTCGATGAACCCGAACAGCTCGCCGTGATTGACCTTGCGGGCATAGACCTCGTAGACCTTGCCCTGGTTGGCGAACATAATGCGGAAAATGTGACTGGCTGCCATGGATCGGGGAAGACCCGCTGCTAGTTTGGGATGCACATTATAGGGGGTATCGTCAGGGCCGACCGCAAATCGGGGCACGGCGCGCGATACCGGCATTTCCGCGAACCACCACCTCGAATCCTGAACCATGACGCTTCGCCTGCGCGTCATCAGCGAACATCGGCACCTGGCCGGCCACGACACCGTGACTTTCGGGGTCGGCGGCGGCTCGATCGGCCGCTCCGCGGACAACGACTGGGTTCTGCCGGACCCGCGTCGCTACGTGTCCGCCCATCACGCGCGGGTGCATTTCCGCGACGGTCACTATTACCTCGAGGACATCAGCACCAACGGCGTCTACGTCAATGACGCGGCCGAGCCCCTCTCCAAACGCGGCTCGGAAGGCCACCTGCTTCGCCAGGGCGATGTGCTGCGCCTCGGGGAATACCACATCGAGGTCTCCTTCGAGGGCTCCTTCCCGGGTGATTCCGCGGTGATGCCCTCGCGCATCATGGCCTTGCAGCCGCTCGGGGCGGCACAGACGGACATCGGCGCGGTCCTCGACCTGGACGATCTGCTTGCCGTGGACTCGCCCCCGGGACTGAGCGCCCTGCCGCTCGAGCCGCCCGCACTCGAGCCCGTCCCTGCGGAACTCCCCTCTAGCGCGCCCCCCGCAAACCCCACGCCCACTCCCGAGCCGGCCGACGATACGGTGGCCCGGCGCATGGCTCGTCTGGCGCGCGCGGCGGGCCGGGAGGCCAGGGAGGCGCAGGCCGCCAGCAGCGGCCCCTCGCACGATGCGGCGCTCAATGCCTTCTGCCGGGGAGCGGGGCTGAAGCCGACGGATCTGCCGACGCAGACCCAGGGGCTGCTGCACCTCGCGGGCCGCCTGCTGCGCGAGGCGCTGGTGGGCTTGAAAGACGTGGAACGCTCGCAGGAGCAGATCCGCGATCGGCTCGGCCTCAGCATGCCACCAGCCGAGCCCGACACGGGCCCCTCTCTCGGGCGCTCGACGGTGGAAGAGCTGCTGCTCGGTCTGGTCCGCCAGCACGAGGAGCACAGCCTGGATGCCGTGCGCTGGATGCGCGAGCGCCACGATGAACTCAAAGCCCGTGAGCAGGCGCTCGCTCAGGCGCTGCGGGCCGCCTTTCTCGAGTTCCTCGGCCGGCTCGATCCCGCCGAGCTCGAAGCCCGGTTCGCGCGCTCCGCCCGGGACAGCGCCCCTCGCCACTGGGAGCTGTTCAGCGCCTTCTACCGCAGCCTCCTCGGGCCGCCCGATCAGCTCCCACACAGTTTCGTGGAAGCCTTCGCACAGGCCTACAAGGAGGCCCTGCAGCCGAACACCCACGACATGCCCCGCGGCGCTCGCTCGGAGGAATCTTCCGGCAGACGCCGCTGAGGGGCGCTAGCGCCAGATCGAGCGCAGGTCCCAGATATCCATTTTTTCGATCCGCGCAGCGCCGCCCGTGCTCACCGCGATGGTGTATGCACCGCCGCTCGGAAACATGCGCTCCGAGAGGCTCATCTCGCCGTCGTTCACGAAAGCCTCGACGGAGGAGCGATCGATGATCATGTCGAGCTCGATGGCGCCGTGCAGGCTCGCAAGCGGCGCGGCGTTGGTCGAATCGAAACCCCTGGAAAATCGATAGCGCCCGGCGCGGCTCACCGACAACCGACGGCTTGCCGCGGCATAGCCGATCCTCACCACTTTCCCATCGCTCGAGCCGATGGTGAACTCGAACGCTCCCCGTCGGCCCACGCGGATGTGGGCGCGAATCTCGTGGGCACTGCCCCTTGCAGGTACCGAAAGCAGCGTCCGCCCTGCCACGGCCGCGAACGCCGGGAGAGCTCGATGCTTATCGCGAAGTTGCGCGAGCTGCGCGATCGGCCGCTGCATCAGGTGATACTGGCCGCCCCGCAGGCGCAGCGACACCGACCTTGGAAACGCCATCGCTCCACGCCACGGAGATGTCGGGGCACTTTGCGCGTAAAGCCATTTGTCCATCCAGCCGAGCGTCACGTGTCGCGCCGGGCTCCCCGGCAGGTCGGACCACGAAGCACTGGCGTAGTAGTCCTCTCCGAGATCCAGGGGCTGCGGCGGCGTGCTCGAGGCGATGAACGTCTTGCCATTGAACCATCCGACGAATACCTGACCTCCTGCGCCTCCGCCCGGGCCGGTCCGCTGCGAGTCCACCTTGAGCACCCAGCGGGTTTCGCCGGGACGGTTCTTGACCGGCAGCTCGAACAGGTCGGGGCATTCCCACACTCCCCTCACATCACCCGCCGGTCCGAAGTCTCCCGTGTGCCTCCAGGTCCGCAAGTTCGCCGAAGCGTAGAACGAGACCCGCCGTTCTCGCGCGCGCGAGACCACCATGACCCACTTGTGCCCGGGCGCATACCAGAACACTTTCGGATCACGAAAATTCCTGAGGCCGATGTCGAGCACGGGGTTGCCCGCATACTTCCTCCAGGTCATTCCCCCATCGGTGCTGTACGCGAGGTTCTGGGTCTGCGGACCTGCACCGCTGCGCGGGCTGGCGGTATAAATGGCCACCAGGGGTGGCCGTCCGCGCACACCGAACCCGCTCGTGTCGTGCCGGTCGACGACCGCGCTGCCGGAGAAGATCATGAAGCGCCGGCCCTCCGGGATCGCCACCGGCAATTGCCGCCAGTGCAGCAGGTCGCGGCTGACCGCATGCCCCCAGCTCATGTGCCCCCAGCGCGACCCGTAGGGGTTGTACTGGAAGAACAGGTGGTACCAGCCGTTGAAATAGACGAGTCCATTCGGATCGTTCATCCAATGGCGCGCCGGGGAGAAATGTACCTGCGGGCGGTAGAGCTGGTCGTACCCGGGTGAGCGCGAGGAAAGATGCCAAGTGGGCCCCGCCTGCGCCGCGGACATGCCCAACACGAGCGCCGTGATCGCCAATCCAAAGGCTCTCTGCCGTCCGAGACTCGCACCGCCCTCATGAGCTGTGCCTGCGGCACGCGGCAATGCGTGCTGCCCATCCGGCTCAAGCCCTCCCGAGCGCACTCTCCATCTCCTCCAGCTTCAATCGCTTGGTCTCCGGGAAGAACTTCGTGACCACGATGAGCTGCACCCCCATCATCAGCGCGAAGAAGACGAACGGCAGTCCCTTGGACCACGCCGCCGCCACCGGGAAGAAGGTCGCGATCAGGGCGTCCATCAACCAGTGCGTCGATGCCCCCAGCCCCTGGCCTCGCGAGCGCACCTCGGTCGGGAAGATTTCCGAGATGTAGACCCAGATCACCGCCCCCTGGGAGAACGCGAAGGAGGCGATGAACAGCACCAGCATCCACAGCAGCCACCCCTGGTGCGTGCCCGAGAGCTCGATGTAGGCGGTGGCGGTGAGCGAAACGATCAGGCCGATCGAGCCGACTTTGAGAAGCGATTTTCGGCCGAACCGATCGATCACCGCGAGCGCCATCAGGGTGAACACCAGGTTGGTCGCGCCGATTACCACGGCCTGCCCGGCGGACGACACCCTGCCGAAACCGGCGGCCGCAAAGATGTCGTTGAGGTAATAGAGAATGGCGTTGATGCCCGAGAGCTGGTTGAACGCGGCCACCGCCATGGCGAGCAGCATGGGCCGGGCGTGACGCCGCCACGACAGGCGCGCACGGCGGCCGTCCGTCGGACGATGTCCGAGAACGTAGCTGTCGAGCTCCTCGGCGACGTTCCCGACGCCAATCCGCGCGAGGATGCCGGCGGCCTCCCGCGTTCGCCCGTAGATCGCGAGCCAACGCGGGCTGTTGGGAATGGCGAACAGCAGCACGCCGAGCAGCGCCGCCGGCACGACGGCCACGAGGAACTTCCAGCGCCACGCCTCCATCCCGAGCGACAGACCACTGATCAGGTAGTTGCTGAGGTACGCCACCAGAATCCCGAACACGATGTTGAGCTGGAACACCCCGACCATCGCTCCGCGCTTCGCCGCCGGCGCGATCTCCGCGAGGTAGGTTGGTGCGAGCACCGTGGAAGCGCCGATCGCGAGCCCGCCGAGCACCCGCGCCGCGATGAACAGGCCGAGCGTCGGCGCCGAGAAGCTGCCCAATGCGGACAGCAGGTACAGGCCGGCGATCACTCGCAGGCAGTTGCGAGCACCGTACCGGTCGCCCGGGTAGCCGGCCATCATTGCCCCGGCCAGGGTGCCCCAGAGCGCGCTCGAGACGGTCCAGCCGAGCTCGGCCGGGCTGAGCTGAAATGTGACAGAGAGGCCGTGCGTGGTCCCGGCGATGACCGCCGTGTCGAATCCGAACAGCAGGCCGGCCAGGCCACCGACGAAGATGCCCCTGGCCAGAACGGTGTTCACGGGGACGCCCGCGGCCGCGCCGGCGTTTCGCGTAGCATCACCACGGAGGTCGGCGGCACCTCGAACGCCAGGTGGTGCGTGGCGACCGGCAGACCCTTGTGACGCCACAGATCGCGGAAGTGCAGCGGCAGGTACCCCGGAAGACCGAGCTGAGCCCAGTCGAGACGGATCGACAGCGGCCGGGTGCCGCGGTTGAGCAGCACGACCGCCTCGCTGCCGCCGGCGAGCGGCTTCACCCAGATCTCGGCATCACCGTCCTCGAGTGCCCGGTGCCCCTCGATCCCGAGCGGGTCCTGATCGACGGCGATGACCTCACGGTTGGTGAGGATCGTGCGGGTCGCGGCGGTCATGTGGGTCAGGTCGTTGCCGGCGATCAGGGGCGCGGCCAGAATCGCCCACAGGCTGAACTGCGCGCGGTATTGCGCATTGCTCATCCCGCCGTTGCCGACCTCCAGCATGTCCGGGTCATTCCAATGGCCGGGCCCGGCATGGGCGGCGAGCCCGACCTGCCGGTCGAGGATGTCGAGGACTCCGAGCGAGAAACCGTGCCGGCCCGACCATGCGTCCCAGATGTCGGGAGTTGTCCGCCACAGGTTGCCGCCCGCCCGCGCGCCCCACCGCCAGGGTTTCTTCACGCCCCAGTCGCACAGACTGAACACGATCGGCCGGCCGCTCGCGCGCAATGCATCGCTCATGGTCGCATACGCCGTGCGCGGATCGAGCCCTCCGGTGTTGCACCAGTCGTACTTCAGGTAGTCAACTCCCCAGTGCGCATAGTGCAGCGCGTCCTGGTATTCGTGCCCGCGGCTGCCCGGCCGTCCCTGACAGGTCTGATCGCCGGCATCGGAATAGATGCCGAACTTCAAGCCCCGGGCATGCACGTAATCGGCGACCGCCTTGATGCCCTCCGGAAAGCGTTTCGGATCGGCCACGATGTTGCCATTGGCATCGCGCCGGACCTGCCAGCAGTCGTCGATGATCACGTACCGGTAGCCGGCCGCCTTCATCCCCGAGGCGACCATTGCGTCCGTCTGGCGCTCTATCAGGGACGCGCTGACGTTGCAGCCAAAATGGTTCCAACTGTTCCAACCCATGGGCGGCGTCCGGGCGAGACCGTTGGCCGGCCGGGCAAAGAAGTGCATCGGCTCGGCCGCCCACGTCAGCTGCGCGCAAGCCAGGGCCAGTGTGAAAAAGAGGGTCGGGCAGGAAGACTTCGGCATGCGCTCTCCTCAGGCACTGCGGCAATGCCGCGCGATGTAATCCTGATGTGCGGGCATACCGCCAGCGGCGGCTTCCATCGTGCGCCGCAGCTGCTCCAGGTACTGCGTGCCGTCGAAATGCCGGTAGTCGAGCAGCGGATCGTCGTGCCGAGGCCAGTTCATCTGCCCGATATGCACCGCCAGCCAGCTGTTCGGTCCGAAGATATCCATCTCGCTCGGCAGGATGCGCCCGTAGCGGCGGAAATGCTCGATCTTGCATTGCAGCGTCTCGGGAACCGGCATGCTCGCGCAGTGGCGCCACATGGCCTCGGGGCGCTCGCCGAGATGATAGTGCAGGATGATGAAGTCGCGAATGCGCTCCACCTCCGCGATGGCGACGCGGTTGTACTCGCGCATCACCAGGGGATCGAACTCCTTGTCCGGAAAGTAGGCGAGGAGCTTCGAGATGCCGGCCTGGATCAGATGGATGGCGGTGGACTCGAGGGGCTCGATGAAGCCGCTCGACAGACCGATCGCGATCACATTCTTGACCCAGTAGCACTTGCGCCGTCCGGTCGTGAACTTGATCATCCGCGGCTCGCCCAGCGGCTTGCCATCGAGGTTTCGCATCAGGATGGCGGCCGCCTCGTCGTCGCTCATGAAATGGGACGAGTAGACGTGCCCGTTTCCGGTGCGGTGCTGCAGTGGAATGCGCCACTGCCAGCCCGCGGCATGCGCCTTCGAACGGGTGAACGGCGTGAGCTCAGCGCTCTCGCACGGCAGCGCCAGCGCGCGGTCGCAGGGCAGCCAATGCGACCAGTCCTCGTATCCAGCCTTCAGCGTGCCCTCGATCAGCAGCGCACGCATGCCCGAACAGTCGATGAACAGATCGCCGGCTGCGGCGCCTCCACCGTCCAGTCGGACGCCTTCGATGAATCCGCTTTCGGGATTCTGCTCCACCGCCACGACTTTGCCTTCCACCCGCTTTACGCCGCGCGCCTCGGCATATTCGCGCAGGAAGCGGGCGTAAAGGCTCGCATCGAAGTGGTACGCGTAAAGGTATGTCGACAGGACGCTCCGGGGATCAAGCGACGGGCGGTCGAATCGGCCCCGACTGGCCGCCGCCCAGGCCATGCAGTACTCATCCAGGCTTGCCGCCTTGCCCTCGGCGTGGGCCCGCCGCCAATGGTGGTGGATCTGGACGAGGTCGAACGGCCGGCCATAGCTGCCGAACGGATGAAAATAGCGGTGCCCGATCCGGGTCCAGTCGACGAACTGGATCCCCAGCTTGAACGTACCTCTGGTGCGGCGGAGGAATTCGTGCTCATCGATGCCGAGCATGTCGTTGAACAGCTTGATCGGCGGAATCGTCGCCTCACCGACTCCGACGATGCCAATGTCATCGGACTCGATGAGCGTGATGCTGCAGTCCCGCTCGATCGCCCGACTGAGCGCCGCCGCGGTCATCCACCCGGCAGAACCACCGCCGACGATCACGATGCGCTGAATCCTGCGGGTCATGCCGGTCATTATCCCACCTGCCACGCGCGCGCCACCGGAACGAGGAGTGTGCGCCGGCGAGGGTCCCACGCCGGCGCACGCCCGGTCTAGAATTTCACCGTCAGATCAGCCAGCACCGTGCGTCCCGGCTCGGCGCTCACACTGACGACACCCGGCCCGGTCGTCACCGCCCCGCCGCCGCCCACCCCGAGGGAGTTGAACAGGTTGTTCACGTGCACGCCGAAGGACAGATTGCGGTCGAGCCGGTAGGACGCGAACAAATCGACGAAATCCTGTTCCGGCGAATAAAACGGCACCGGGCCGCCTATATTCTGCTCACTCTGCCCCTGCCAGACGAGCCCGCCCGCGAGCGCGCGCCACCGGTAGGTCGGCGCGACCACCCACATGATCTTCGACATGCCGCCCGGCAGGAAACCCGAGCCCAGGCTGGTGAGCTGGCTGGGGCTTGGACCGACCTCATTGGAATCGACCTTCGGATTCTGATAGGTCGCCTGCGTGTAAAGCGAGAAGCCGCCGACCGCCCAGGTGGCCTCGAGCTCGCCGCCGCTCGCCGAATACTTCTCGTTGAAGTAGCGTGTGGCGGCCGGCTGCGTCAGATCGAAGCTCGATTCGCCGAAGCTCGTGTGAAAGTACGAGAGCGTCACGCCGTAGCTGCCGCCGAAAAGCTCGCCCTGGTGCTTGATGCCGGCCTCCTGTTGCAATACCACATCGAAGGCCTTGCCGGCTCCCGAGGAGTTCAGCGAGCCGTCCGCATTGGTGTAGCCCGAGAGGATGTTGCGGTCGGTGTTTGCCTTGCCACCGCGGCTCGCCCGAGCATAGACGCTGGTGTTCGCATTCAACATGTACAGCGCGCCGGCCGACCAGGAACGATAGAGGATCCCGTAGTTGAGCGGCTCGTAAGTGCTTGGATCGAGTGTCGAGTAGGACACCAGCGGCGTCCCCAGCCCTCCGGCGGCGCTCAAGCCTCCATCGGTCAGATAGCCGATCCCGGTCGTGGCGGCGCTGGCGCTCTCCGCCCAACCGGTCACGCGATAATCGTCCTGACGCACGCTGCCCTGCAGCTGCAGCGCGTCCAGGCCCCAGGTCAGATCGAGGTATGGAGCCGTGTCGGTGACATTCATCGCGTACTTGCGATCCACGCCCTCGCCCCAGGCGGTATTGTAGCCGCTGACCCCGTTGTTGCTCAGCAGCTGCCCGGTGGCGCTGATCAGATCGAGGTTCGCCGGGCTCGAGCCGCTGAGCGCCTGCAGCTGCGCGTTCGGATGCCAGCTCTGATCGATGGTTTGCGACATATAGAACAGACCGGCGCCGCTCGTGAGCCGGCCGAAACCGGTCCGCCAGTGGTCGCGCAGCGAAAGATCGTTCACCACGTTACCCATGTTCGACATATGGGTATAGATCTGCGTGCTGTCGTTCAGCAATCCGGTATACGTCTGACCGGCATCCGGACCGTCGGCGTACACGACTTTGGCGACGGTCTGTCCATTCACGGTTGAGCCGATGATGGAGGATGCGTTTCCGAGCCCGAAGAACTGCGCGGCGAAAGTGCCGTGGATGCTGCTGACGCGGAATTTGTCGTCGACGGATAGATTTCCGGCCGGCAAGTAGTACAGCTCCGCGCCGAGCGAGTCCACTTGCGGATGAATGCCGTCGTT
>DAIDHH010000160.1 GCA_027452045.1 Gammaproteobacteria bacterium | reverse complement strand
TGATGGCGCAGCCGTTCGCATACCGCTATCCCATCGTGGACGGGCAGGGCAACTGGGGCTCCCAGGACGATCCGAAGTCCTTCGCGGCCATGCGGTACACGGAGGCGAAGCTCACCTCGTACGCCGAGGTGCTGCTGGGTGAGCTGGCGCACGGCACGGCCGACTGGACGCCGAACTTCGACGGCACGCTCGAGGAACCGGTGATTCTCCCGGCGCGCCTGCCCAACCTGCTGCTCAATGGCACCTCCGGCATCGCCGTCGGCATGGCCACCGACATCCCGCCGCACAACCTGCGGGAAGTGGCCAACGCCTGCATCCAGCTGCTGGAGGATCCGGAGTCCGGCACCGCCGCCCTGATGAAGCACATCAAGGGACCGGATCTGCCCACGGGCGCGGAGATCATCTCCCCACGCGCTGACCTCAAGGCGTTCTACGAGACGGGAGTCGGCTCCTTCAAGGCCCGCGCGACCTATGCGATCGAGGATGGCAACGTGGTGATCTCCGCGTTCCCGTACCAGGTCTCCCCCACGCGGGTGCTCGAGCAGATCGCCGAGCAGATGCGCGCCAAGAAGCTGCCGATGATCGAGGACGTGCGTGACGAATCCGATCACGAGCACCCGGTGCGCCTAGTGCTCGTGCCCCGCTCGAACCGGGTGGATCTCATCGAGGTGATGAACCACCTGTTCGCCACCACCGACCTCGAGCGCAATTATCGGGTCAATCTCAACATCATCGGACTCGATGGCCGGCCGCGCGTGCTCGGGTTGAAGAGCATTCTGAGCGAGTGGCTGCACTTCAGAGTCGCCACCGTCAGGCGCCGCCTGCAGCACCGCCTCGAGAAGGTGAGCCGCAGGCTGCACATCCTCGAGGGGCTGCTCGCCGTCTATCTCAACCTCGACGAGGTGATCCGCATCATCCGGCGCGAGGATGAGCCGAAGCCGGTGCTCATGAAGCGCTTCAAGCTCTCGGACGAGCAGGCCGAGGAGATCCTCAATACGCGCTTGCGCCACCTGGCGAAGCTCGAGGAAATGAAGATCCGCGAGGAGCAGAAGGCCCTCGCCGCCGAGCGCGAGGAACTCGAGGGGCTGCTCGCGAGTGACGCGAAGCTCAAGCGCCTGGTGGCCGCTGAGATCCGCGCCGATGCCGAGAAGCACGGTGATGCCCGCCGCACGCGCATCATCGAGCGGGAGGCGGCTCAGGCCATCGATGAGACGACGCTCATTCCCAACGAGCCGGTGACCGTGGTGCTCTCGACCGGCGGCTGGGTACGCGCGGCGAAAGGGCACGAGATCGATCCGCTCTCGCTTTCGTACAAGAGCGGCGATGCATTCCAGGCGCTCGCGCGCGGGCGCAGCCTGCAGCCGGCGGTGTTTCTCGACAGCACCGGACGCACCTATGCGCTGCCGGCGCATTCGCTTCCCTCGGCGCGGGGCCAGGGAGAGCCGCTCTCCGGACGGTTGAATCCTCCTGACGGCGCGCGCTTCGCGGGCGTCATGATGGGCGAACCGGAGGACCTGTGGCTGCTCGCAAGCGATGCGGGTTATGGATTCACCGTGCGCCTGAAGGAGTTGATCACCGACCGGCGCGCGGGCAAGACGGTGCTCAACGTGCCGGACAACTCGCTCGCGTTGCAGCCTGTCCTCGTGCCCTCACCCGATTCCCTGGTGGTGGCGCTGAGCAGCGAGGGCAAGCTGCTCGCCTTTCCGGTGAGCGAGGTGCCCGAAATGCCCCGCGGCAAAGGCAACAAGCTGTACGACATCCCGGGAAAGAAGGCCGCGGCGCGCGAGGAATGGCTTGCGGGCCTGGCGGTCGTCGCGCCGAAGGGGAGTCTCGCGCTCTTTGCGGGCGGGAAGGAGAAAGTCCTCGAATGGAACGACCTGAAGGCGTATCGCGGGGAGCGGGCTCAGCGCGGGGCCGTGCTGCCCCGGGGCTGGCCGCGTACCGTGGACCGCCTGGAGGGGCGCTCGCCGGCGGGTCCGGCCGGGGCCACCTGAGCGGCCCGTTCAGCGCGGGCGCGTTTCCCCGACGCTGCGCAACTGCGCGGTGTCGCCCAGGCTGCGCAGCCGCGCGGTGCCGCTGTCGGCCGTCAGCACCACATCCTCGGGCGCATTGACGAAGTAGCCCTGGATGTACTCGACGCCGAGCTGCCAGAGGACCGCCATGGTGTTGGCGTCCTCGACCCGCTCGGCGATGGTGCGGATGCCGCGCTCGCTCGCCACTTCGGTCAGCGTGCGTACATGCTGTTGCCGTTCCTTGTCGCGCGAGAGCACCTGCACCAGGGAGCCGTCGATCTTCACGAAATCGAGCGGCACCGATTCGAGCAGCATGTGCGCGCTGGCTCCCGAGCCGAACCCCTCGAGCGCGAAGCGAAAGCCCCACTGGCGCAGCTTCTCGGCCATGCTCCTGACCTGCGGGCAGGAGGCTCCCGTCGATTCGGTCACCTGGAAGCACACACGCTGCGGATCGGCGCGGGTCGAACGGATGTGACCGTCCAGCCAGGGTAGGAAGGAGGGGTCCTGCACGGTGTCCTTCGAGAGCCGCACGAACAGGCAGGCGGGCCGTTGTTGCGCGGCAAGGGACAGCGCGGTGCTCACCACCCAGCGGTCGATGTTCTTCATGAGGTCGTTGCGCTCGGCGGCGGGCAGGAACTCCCCGGGCAGCACCTCCTTGCCCTGACCGTCCACCATGCGCAGCAGCACATCGAACATCCTCGGATCGCCGCCGCGCAGGCTTGCCACCGGCTGCTTCACCAGACGGAAGCGATTTTCCAGCAGCGCGCTCTTGATCCGCTTGATCCAGATCTCATCCTGCGGGGCGACACCGCCGTCGCTGCCCCAGGAGGTGAGCACTTGATTGCCGCCGCGCTGCGTGCCCTTGGCGCAGACCTCGGTCGTCGCGGCGATCTGCGCATCGATGTCCTTCGATCCGGCGGGCACGAGAGCCAGACCCACCGTGCAGGTGGCGGTCAGGGTCTTGCCGTTGATGTTGAGTGGCCGCCGGGCCGTCTCGGCCACCAGCTGGCGCGCCCAGACCTGCAGATCCCGCTCGTTGCCCCGCTGCAGCAACACGAGAAACCTCACCCCGCCGAATCGTCCGGCGATCTCCTTGGGATGCAGGCCTTCCTTCAGAAGCCTGGCGAAACCGGCCAGTACCTCCTCGCTCGCCGTGGCGCCGAGCGCGCGCTCGATGGCCGCGAAGCGGTCGAGCTTCACGAGCGCCAGACACCTGAGGCCGCCCTGGATCGGGACGCCAAGGCGCCCACGCAATTCCTCGATGAACTCGCGGCGATGCAAAAGGCCGGTGGTCTGATCGTGCCGCACGGCCTGCTCGAGTTCCTCGGCGCGCTTGTGCTCATCGGGCGCCTTGACCGGCATCGTAAGCTGAATGAACGCCTGGCCTTGCTGCTGAGCGTCGCAGAGCGCAAGCCGTACCTCGATGCTCTTGACGGTCCCGTCGGCACGCAGCACGCCGATGCTGAGCGAGTGGCCGCTCCAGCGGCCCTGCAGGCAGGCGGCGAGCGCACCCTTCAGCGCGGGGCGCGAAGGCTCATCGAACAGGTCCATCACCGGTTGCCCAAGCAGCTCCGCGCCCGGGCCGATCAGCTCGATCCATGCGGGGTTGGCATCGATCACGATGCCTTCCTGGACCTGCAGGATCGCCTCCGCCGGGTGCGGGGCGCCGGCCGGCGCGTCATGCTGCGAGGCGGAATCTGCGGGCTCGGACAAGGGCTCTCCCGGAGGTGGCCCGGTCCACGGAGATCGGGCGAAACGCGAGGTCCACATTCTAGCCGACCCGGGTGGCTGCGGCCGGCGCGAGGCTCAATTATGTGCGATCACGCACACGGACCGGCGGTGCGCAACACCCCCGCGCCGCGGATGCGGCTCCCTTCACCTCACAGTTGGGGCGGGAGCACGACCTTCGCGGGCGCACCGGATACTTCCCGGACCAGGCGCGGCACGAGGTAGCCGGGGAGTCGCGCGGCGAGAGTGCCGGCGAGCGAGCGGGCTCGCTCGTCGGGGACCGCGAAATGCGCCGCTCCACGCACCGGGTCGAGGGCATGCAGGTAGTACGGGAGCACCCCCGCCTGGAACAACCGTTGCGACAGCTCGGTGAGCACATCGGCCTCGTCATTGACTCCGGCAAGGAGCACCGACTGGTTGAGCAGAGTGACCCCGGTGGAGCGCAGAGCCGAGCAGGCCTGCATCACCGCCTCATCGATCTCGCGGGGATGATTGATGTGCAGCACGAACACGATCGGCAGCGCGGCCGAGCGCAGCCAGTGCAGCAGCTGCGCATCGATCCGCGACGGCAGCACGACCGGTTGTCGGGTGTGTACGCGGATGCGCCGGACGTGCGGGATGGCCGAGAGCGCGCGCGCGAGGCTCACGAGCCGCGCATTGCTCAACGAGAGCGGATCGCCGCCACTGAGGATGACCTCCTCGAGCGAGGGGTCGCGGGCGATCTCCGCCAACGCCTCGCTCCAGCGGGGGCCGTCACTTTGCTCGGCGTAGGGGAATTCCCGGCGGAAGCAGTACCGGCAATGCACGGCGCAGGTGGCGGTGGCGATGAGCAACGCCCGGCCGCGGTATTTCTGCAGCAGCGCGGGTGCGCGCTGGGCCGCGCGCTCACCGACCGGATCGGCACCGTAGCCGGGGTGCTCGGCGAGCTCCTCGGCCACCGGCAGAATCTGCCGCAGCAAGGGGTCGTGCGGATCGCCCCGGCGGATGCGTGCGAGGAAGCTGCGCGGGACGCGCAGGGGGAACTGCCCGGCCGCCGAGGTCGCCGCCGTGAGGCTCTCGGGCGCCAGGCCGAGGATCTCGGCGAGCTCCTCGACACGGGTGACGGCGGTGGCGAGCTCCTGCTGCCAGGTGGGAGTGTGATGCTGGTCAGGATGGACCGATGCCGTTATCATACGCGGCCCTTTAATCGGATCGGCCATTCTGCCGCTCCGGGTGCGAGAAAGAAATGGCCAGCTATACCACTGCCGAGATCCGCTCGGGTATGAAAGTACTGCTCGACGGTGATCCGTACTCCGTGGTGGAGAACGAGTTCGTCAAGCCCGGCAAGGGCCAGGCGTTCAACCGAATCAAGGTCCGCAACCTCAAGACGGGCCGCACCATCGAGAAGACCTTCAAGTCCGGCGACTCGCTCGAGGCGGCCGATGTGGTCGACACCGAGATGCAGTATCTCTACCAGGACGGAGACTTCTGGCACTTCATGGTGCCCGACAACTTCGAGCAGTACACCGCCGGCAAGTCCGCCGTTGGCGAGAACGCCCAGTGGATGAAGGACGGCGTGGTGTGCATCGTGACGCTGTGGAACGGCGAGCCCCTGGCCGTCACTCCGCCGGCGCACGTGGAGCTCAAGATCATCGAGACCGATCCGGGACTGCGCGGGGACACCGCGACCGGCGGCCAGAAGCCGGCCAAGCTAGAGACCGGAGCGGTGGTTCGCGTGCCGCTGTTCATCGACCAGGGCGAGGTCATCCGCATCGACACCCGCACCGGCCAGTACGTCTCGCGCGCCAAGCAGTAACCGCGGCTCCACCCGGCCGCAGGCCCGGGTGATGCCGCTAGTCGAGTCTGCCCGTGGCGCTGGCGGCGAGGAACACCGCCGCCAGCCGCTCGAGCCCGCGGGCATCCTCCTCATCGAATCGCCCGGGGTCGGGGCTGTCGATATCGAGCACGCCGAGCAGCCGCTCGCCGATGAGCGGCACGACGATCTCCGAGCGTGATGCGCTATCGCACGCGATGTGCCCGGGGAAGGCGTGCACATCCGGGACGACGATAGTCTCCTGCCGCGCTGCCGCCGTTCCGCACACGCCCCGCCCGAGGGCGATGCGCACACAGGCCGGCTTGCCCTGGAACGGTCCCACCACGAGCTCCCCGCCGCGCAGCAAGTAAAATCCGGCCCAGTTGATCGCCGGCAGCGCATCGAACAACAGCGCCGCGGTGTTGGCCGCGTTGGCGATGAAATCGGACTCCCCGGCGAGCAGCGCCTCGAGATCCGCCGAGAGCCGCGCGTAGCCCGCGGGCTTGTCGGTGAAATCGTACTGTCTGGTCGTGAACGTCATGTGAGTCCTCCGGTCGCAATGTCCCGACTCGCAAACCTCAGCCTATGCCCGTTCGATGGGGAACGGCAGCACTTCGTCGATGTGCGCAGCGCCCGTGGCGAGCATGAGCGTGCGGTCGAAGCCGAGCGCCACCCCGCTGCACTCCGGCAGGCCCGCCTCGAGCGCCGCGAGCAGCCGCTCATCGAGCCCGTGCGCGCGCTCCCCGAGGCGCCGGCGCTCATCGAGATCGCGCTCGAAGCGCGCCCGCTGCTCGTGCGGATCGGTGAGCTCGTGGAAGCCGTTGGCGAGCTCCACGCCATCACCATACAACTCAAAGCGCTGCGCGGCGCGCGGATCGGCCGGATCGAGACTGGCGAGCGCCGCCTGGCTCGCCGGATAGCCGTATACGAACGTGAGCGCCTGATGCCCGAGCCGCGGCCCGATCCGCACCCCCATCAGAAACTCGAGCAACTCGTCGCGCTCCGCCGCCTCGGCGGTGAATCCCGCCTCACGCGCCTTGCGCTCGAGGGTTTCGATGCCCACCGCGAACGGGTCGATCGCGAGCTCGCGGTGAAAGATCTCGCGATAGGAGAGCCGCTCGCTTGGGCGCTCAGCCCCCTCGGGCGAGAGCAGCTCGCGCACCAGCGCCTCGACCTCGCTCATGAGCGCATCGAGCGTGAAACCTTGGCGATACCACTCGATCAGCGTGAATTCGGCGTTGTGCAGCCGCCCCCGCTCGAGCGCGCGAACCACGTGACAGATCTGGTAGATATCGCCGACGCCGGCTGCAAGCAGACGCTTCATCGCGTATTCCGGCGAGGTATGCAGAAAAAACGCTCTGGCGCTCTCGGGCGAGCCGGCCTCATCGAAGCTCACGCGCGCCGAGTGAATATGCACGTCGGTGACCGGCGCGTTGATCACCAACGGTGTGTCCACCTCGAGCACCCGGCGGTCCGCGAAGAATCGGCGCGCAATCGCGAGCAGCTGCGCGCGCCGCTCGAGCATGCCTCTGGCCGCAGTGGGTCGCCAGTCGCTCGCGGTCACGGACGAGACTCGGCCGCGACCCCCGGGGCGAGCCATCCGAGCGTCTCGCCCACGCGGATGACGCTGCCGGGGGAAAGATCGGCCTTCCAGTCGAGCGCCTCGCGCGGCAGCAGCACGATGACCGTCGAGCCCATGTTGAAGCGGCCGAGCTCCATGCCCTTCTCGAGCCTTGCCGCCGGCGCGGCGGGCAATGGCAGCGTGGCGCAGATGCGCGGGCGCCGCGGAGTCACGTCTCCATGCCAGACCGTGCTCATGCTGCCGACGAACAGCGCCCCGACCAGCACGACGGCGAAGGCGAGCGGACCGTCCTCGAATATGAGCACCACCCGCTCATTGCGCGCGAACAGGCCGGGTACCGCGGCGGCCGTCGTGGCGTTGACGCTGAACAGTCGTCCCGGCACATACCATGCGGCGCGCAGGGTGGCGCTCGCGGGCATGTGGATGCGGTGGTAATTGAACGGGGCGAGATAGAGCGTGGCGAATGCCCCATCGGTGAAGCGCTCGCTCCACGGCGAGGCGCCCCCGAGCAGCGCCTCGAGCGTGTACTGGTGACCCTTGGCCTGCATGATCCGCCCGGCCGAGAGGCGGCCGATCTGGCTCACCGTGCCGTCCACCGGAGAGGCGAGCGCCCGCGGATCGGGATCGCAGGGACGCGCGCCGGGGCGCAGATCCCGGGTGAAGAAGGCGTTGAAGCTCGCATACCGCAGCGGCTCGGGCTCGACCGCCTCGCTCATGTCGGGACGAAAATGACGTACGAAGGCGCCGATCAACGCGTCTTTGAGGGGCCGCAGGCGGCTGCGTGTGAGTCGGTGCACCACGCGCGACAGCGGGTGTTGCGGCAACAGGTATTGCAGCGCGACGAACATTCGCGCGCGCAGCGTCGGCGATTGCGAGGCGCCAGGCATGAGGCTCGATACTCCGAAGTCAGCGGGTGGCCCTCAGTCGCGGCTCCATGCCTCGAAGCGCCGAGGCAAGCCGCTGCGCCTGCAATGGAGGCGTGAATACCGCCGCCTCCCGGGCACGGGCGTCGAACAGGAACAACGCCAGGGTATGCTCGAAAGTATAGCCGCCCCCCGGCAGCCTGATGGCGCCGGTATCGACTCCCAGGGCGCGGGCGAGTCCGTCGATCTGGGCCGCATCGCCCGTGAGGCCGATGAAGCGGGGATCGAACTGCAGCAGGTAGTGGGCCATGACGGCGGGGGTGTCGCGCTGCGGATCGATGCTCACGAACAGCACCTGCAGGGGAGGAAGGCGGGCTGCGCGGCGCACTCGGGCGAGCAGGGCGAGCGTGTCCGGACACTCATCCGGACAGTGCGTGAAGCCGAAGTACGCCAGGGTGATGTGGCCTTTCAGATTGGCGCGCGTGAAGGGGCGGCCCTCACTGTCGGTCAGGCGAAAAGGCTCGAGCGGGCGGGCACGGGGGAGCCACGTGCCGTAGGAGGGCGGGCGCGGGAGGTTGTCGGGTCTGCCGGCCAGCCGGTACCCTGCGAACGCGGCGGCAAGACAGACGACTCCCACCACGCTCCAAAAGAATCGAGAGGACATGCGCAAATTATCCCACAGTGGCAGAGGGCGCAGTGCGCCGCCGCGCCCCACGGTGCCGGTGCGCGAGCTCATCGAGCAGGGTGCCCGGAGGCTGCGGCGCGCGCGGGTTTTTTTCGGACACGGAACCGACAATGCCCGGGACGAATCCGCCGCCCTGGTGCTGCACGCGCTGCGGCTGCCACATTTCGATGCGTCGGTCTACGAGCGGCGGGTCACCGCGGAGGCGCAGCAGCGCGTCCGGGAGCTCATCAGCCGGCGCATCGAGGAGAGAGTTCCGGCGGTGTATCTCACCGGGGAGACCTGGTTCGCGGGACTCGCCTTTCATGTCGATCCCCGCGTGCTCATTCCGCGCTCGCCGATCGCCGAGCTCATCGAGCGTCGGTTCGCACCATGGGTCGACCCGCGCCGCGTGGGCCGTGTGCTCGATATGGGCACCGGCTCGGGCTGCATCGCCATTGCCTGCGCCAAGGCGTTTCCCCGCGCGAGGGTCGATGCCGTGGACATCTCCCCCGAGGCCCTCGATGTGGCGGCGATCAACGTGCGCCGCCATCGCCTCGGCCGTCGAGTGCATCTCGTGCGCTCCGATCATTTCGGCGCCCTCGGCGCTCAGCGCTACGATATCATCGTCTCCAATCCGCCCTACGTGGGCAAACGGGAACTCGCGAGCCTGCCGCCCGAATACCGTCACGAGCCGCGGCTCGCCCTCGCCGCGGGCTCCGCGGGACTGGATTCCGTGCGGATCATTCTCGAGGCGTCGGCCGATCACCTCGAGCCCGGTGGCGTGCTCGTCGTGGAGGTCGGAAACACCGAACGGGCCGTGCGCCGCGCGTTCAAACAGCTTCCATTCCTGTGGCTCGAGTTCGAGCACGGCGGCGGCGGCGTGTTTCTGCTGACCGCCGAGCAGTTGCGCGCATCCTGAAATCCTTAGGTCTTTTATGTCCGGCAACACCCTAGGCAAGCTTTTCACGGTGACCACCTTCGGAGAGAGTCACGGTCCGGCGCTCGGCTGCATCGTCGATGGCTGTCCGCCGGGTCTCGAGCTCGCCGAGGCCGACCTGCAGCGGGACATCGACCGGCGTCGCACCGGCACCTCGCACTTCGTCAGCCAGCGGCGCGAGGGCGATCAGGTGCGCATTCTCTCGGGGGTGTTCGAGGGTCGCACCACCGGTGCCCCGATCGGCCTCGTCATCGAGAACACCGACGCCCGTTCGCGCGATTACGAGAAGATCAAGGACCGATTCCGTCCCGGGCATGCCGACTACACCTACCAGCAGAAATACGGTCTGCGCGATTACCGCGGCGGCGGGCGCTCCTCCGCGCGCGAGACCGTCATGCGCGTCGCGGCGGGAGCCATCGCCCGCAAGTACCTCGCCACTCGCCTCGGGGTGCGCATCCACGGGTATCTCAGCCAGATCGGTGCGCTCGTGCTCGAGCCGAGGGACGTCGAGTTCGCCTACGACAATCCGTTCTTCTGCCCCGATCCGGGACGCATCGCGGAGCTCGAGGCGCTCATCTGGACGCTGCGCGAGGCGGGCGATTCGATCGGGGCAAAGGTCACCGTGGTCGCAGCGGGCGTACCGCCCGGTCTCGGGGAGCCGGTGTTCGGGAGGCTCGATGCCGATATCGCCGGGGCGCTGATGAGCATCAATGCCGTCAAGGCGGTCGAGATCGGTGCGGGAACCCTTGCCGCCACCCAGCGAGGGAGCGAGCACCGCGATGAGCTCACGCCCGAGGGCTTCGCGAGCAATCATGCCGGGGGCATTCTGGGGGGCATCTCTTCGGGGCAAGACGTGGTGGCGCACATCACGCTGAAGCCGACCTCGAGCATCCAGGTGCCGGGCCGAACCATCGATCTAGAGGGACGCGCGGTGGAGGTGGTCACGACCGGCCGCCACGACCCGTGTGTCGGCCTGCGCGCCACGCCGATTGCGGAGGCGATGCTGGCGCTGGTGCTGATGGACCATTACCTGCGCCATCGGGCCCAGAATGCCGATGTACGCTCCAGCACCCCCGATATCGCCCACCGGGAGCCGCGCCCCTGAGTCTTGCCCGTGCTGATGGGATCGATCAGTCTACGAAGCGCGACACAGTTTGCCGCGTCATAATGAGTAAAGATCCGCGGGTCGCGGGGGAATTTGACTTAGGGCCATCCGCGGCTTTGGTATGAAAGCCTGCTTTAAGTTATATTGCGCGCGCACTGGATGATTCGCTCAGTTGCGATCATCTAATTGTTTTTAAAAGAGTTTTCCCATCGACGCCTTCCGGGGTATGGTAATGATCGCCAAACGCTCAAGCCTGGCGGCGGCGCTGCTGCTGGCCGCACCAGGGGCTGCGCTCGCTTTGGGCCTCGGGGATATCCACGTCAGCTCCCGCCTCGATCAGCCGCTCGATGCGCGGATCCCGGTGCTCGATCTGACGCCGGGTGCCTTGCAGAGCCTGACGGTACGGATCGCTTCCGATCAGACGTTCGCCCAGTACGGGTTGAGCCGGCCAGCGTACCTCGACGGCGCGCGGGCCAAGGTCATCCACACTGCCGATGGCCGGGTGGTCGTGCAGCTCACTTCGGACCAGCCGGTGACCGATCCCGTGCTCACCCTCCTGGTGAAGGCGAGCTGGGATCGGGGCGTGCTGATCCGCGAATTCACGCTGCTCTTGAACCCGCCGGTATACGTGCCGAACCAGGGTCATGCGACTCAGGCGGTTGCCCCGCCGGTCACCGGCACCGGCCAGCGAGAGGGGACATTGCAGCCGCCCGCCGCCGCGCAGCCGGCGCCCTCCGCGTCCCCGGCGCCGGTCTCGGGCCCTGCAGGGACCGCCGTGCCCGCCGGTGAGCCCCACTCGATCCGGGTGCACAGCGGCCAGACCCTCTCTGGCATCGCGAGCCGCGTGAGTGGCGCCCCGATTCGCTCAGGCGAGACGCGGCAGTGGATGGTGGCTCTCTACCAGAGCAATCCTCAGGCCTTCGATCACAACATGAACCTGCTGCGCGCGGGAGCGGTGCTGTCCGTTCCGGCGCGCTCGGCGGTCGCCGAGATCTCCCCGGCCGCCGCCACGAGCGAAATACTCAAGCAGGATCAGGCATGGCAGGGTCAGACCCAGGCGCACGCCGCGTCCGGCCCGGGAAGGCTGCGTCTCGTCGCGCCGAAGGGCGGTGGCCAGGGCGTCACCGCTCAGGGATCGGGCGCGAGCAACGTACAGGCACTGAGAGCCCAGGTGCAGACGCTGCAAAGCGAGCTCGCCCAGGCAAAGCGCCGGTTGCAGCTGAAGAGCGCCGCGCTGGCGCAGTTGCAGGCGCTGCAGGCGCAAACCGCCGCCCAGCGCACCGCGCAACCGGCAACCAAGACCGCGGTACCGCCAGTGGTGCCTGCGCAGCCGCCGGGTCACACCGTGACGGGCGCTCCGGTGGCCGGCCACGCACCCGCCGGTGCGGTGGTGAAGCCGCATCCGCCGGCGCAGCGGCCGTCCGCATCGCAGCCCTCGCTCCTCGGCTCTCTCCTCGGGACCCTGAAGACCTATTGGTGGGCGCTCGCCGGGCTGGCCGCGCTTCTGCTCGGGCTTCTCGGTGCGCGCTTCCTGCGCTCGCGCAAGGAGCGGCAGGCGGACGAGGGATTCCTCGGCGGGGCGGCCGCGGCCGCCCCGACCGACCATGAATACGCGGTCACGGGCGCGTCCGCACCGGCTCGCGCCGCCGAAGGCTTCGATGTGGGCGAGGCCACCCACGAGCATCCTCACTTTGCAGTGGAGGAGGGCGTCGCTCCCCTGGTCGCCAAGCATGTCACCGCGGACGAGACGATCAGCAGCGAGACGGCGCTCAATCTCGAGCAGGGCGACCCGCTCGCCGAGGCCGATTTCCATATGGCCTATGGCCTGTACGATCAGGCCGCCGACCTCATCCGCATCGCCATCCAGCGTGAGCCCGAGCGGCGGGATCTGAAGCTCAAGCTCCTGGAGGTGTTTTTCGTCTGGGGCAACAAGGAGCAGTTCGTACAGACCGCGCACGAGCTCGCCGAGTCGCGCGCCGAGGCGGCCCCGGGCGAATGGGAAAAAGTCATCATCATGGGCCGGCAGCTCGCGCCCGATGATCCGCTGTTTGCCGATGCCGCGGTGAGCGGCGCAGCCTCAGCCGGAGTGGATCTGGATCTGGAGGGCGGTCAGGCCCGCGTGGATTTCGATCCCATGGATGGTGCCTTCCCGGGCAACACGAGCGCGGTGGCAAACAACACCGGCTCTTTCGATCTCGATTTCGGAGCGGCGCTCGGTGAGACCGACGGCCACGCGGACACCGCCACCGTCACGGATCTGAATGCGGCACTGCCGCAGCTCGAGTCGACCGCCGCGGAGACCGGACTGACTCGGGAGATGCCCGAGCACCTGGCGGGCGCCTCTTCCGAGGGTAGTGTCGAGCCCACGGTGGAGCAGCCGGCGTTGCCGCTTGCGGAGCATGCGGCGCTGCGCCAGAAGGTCGAGGCGCTCAGCCCTGGCTCGGATCGGACCGCGGAACTCGCGATCGATGACCTCGGGCTCGATCTCGGCGCATTCGAGACGGTTCTGCAACCCGGATTGGGGACCGAAGGCGCCGATGGCGCCGATGCGCCGACGCTGGTCGCGGGCCTGGACGAGCAGTCGCGCCGGGTCCTGGCTCACGCGGAGGCTGCCGGTGCGACGCCCGAGCCCACCGGGACCACCAGCGCCTGGCAGATCGATGAGAGCGAGCTCGAATCGCTCCTGTCCGGCGAGGCGCAAGAGGGTCACGACGCCTCGGCGACTTCCCGGCTCACCGCCCTCGATACCCCCGAGGTCGATTTCGATCTCGGTGCCGAAGCCGGGCACGCCCCAGGGAACGGACTCGATTTCGATGTGGGCTCCGCGACTGCCACCGTGCCGCATGCGGATCTCACCGAAAGTCACGGGTTCTCGGTGGACTCGGAGCTATCGGAGCTCGAGCCGGTGACCCCGAGCGAGGTCGGCACCAAGCTCGACCTCGCGCGCGCCTACATGGACATGGGTGATCCCGAGGGTGCGCGCAGCATTCTCGAGGAAGTGATGCACGAGGGCTCGGACTCCCAGCGCCAGGAGGCCGGCAGGCTGTTGGAGTCGCTGCCCGGTTGAGGCGCATTGCCTTAGGCCTCGAGTACCAGGGAACCTCCTACGTCGGCTGGCAGACCCAGCCGGCGGGTCCGAGCGTGCAGGCGCTGGCGGAGGCGGCGTTGTCGGCGGTAGCCGCCGAGCCGGTGAGCCTGGTTTGCGCAGGGCGCACGGATGCCGGGGTGCACTCCCGCGGGCAGGTGGCTCATTTCGATACCCATGCCGAGCGTACGATGCGCGCCTGGATGCTCGGGGCGAATGCGCAGCTGCCGAAGGACATCAGTGTCTCCTGGGCGAGGCCGGTGCCGGCTCACTTTCACGCACGCTATTCGGCCGAGGCGCGCACCTACCGCTACGTCATTCTCAATCGCCAGGCCCGCTCGGCGTTGTGCGCGCGTCGGGTGACGTGGATTCATCGGCCGCTCGATGAGCATGCGATGGCGCGGGCGGCGGCGTTTCTCGAGGGCGAGCACGATTTCAGCGCATTTCGCGCCGCGCAGTGCCAGGCGAAATCCCCCATCCGCCGCATGGAGCGCCTGGCGGTGTGGCGGGAGGGCGAGGCGCTCACCATCGAGGCCACGGCCAATGCCTTTCTCCACCACATGGTGCGCAACATCTCGGGTCTGCTGATCGTCATCGGCAAGGGGGAAGCACCCCCGCAGTGGGCCATGCAGGTGCTCGCCGGGAGGGATCGGCGGCACGCCGCGCCGACGGCCCCGGCCGACGGACTTTATCTTTGGGCAGTGCGCTACCCCGAGGCCTTTGCACTGCCCGCGCCGCCGCCGAACGCTCCCGATGTGCCCGGCGGCCAATCGGATATGATCCGCGCCTGACCGTCGGAGGCTCGCTCATGTCCTGGTTCGAAAAGATCATGCCGTCCCGCATCAAGACCGAGCGGCGTACGCGCTCGGTACCCGAGGGACTGTGGATCAAGTGTCCGGCGTGCGATGCGGTGCTCTATCGCGCCGAGCTCGAGCGCAACCTGTACGTCTGTCCCAAGTGCTCGCATCACATGCGCATCGGCGCCCGCGAGCGGCTCGACACCTTTCTCGACCCGGAGTCGGCCGAGGAGCTCGGTGCGCGGATCAGCCCCGAGGATCCGCTGAAGTTCCGTGACAGCAAGCGCTACAAGGACCGCCTCGCCCAGGCGCAGAAGACCACCGGCGAGTCGGATGCGCTCATCGTGCTCGCCGGCCGGCTCGAGGGGCTGCCGGTCGTCGCCTGCGCCTTCGAGTTCCAGTTCCTCGGCGGCTCGATGGGGTCGGTGGTGGGCGAGCGATTCAAGCGCGCCGTCGATCACTGCATCGCCAGGCGCGAGCCGCTCGTGTGCTTCACGGCGAGCGGCGGAGCACGGATGCAGGAGGCGCTCTACTCGCTCTTGCAGATGGCAAAGACTTCGGCGGCGCTGGCGAAACTCAAGGAGGCCGGCCTGCCGTTCATTTCCGTGATGACCGATCCGACGACCGGCGGTGTGTCGGCGAGCCTCGCGATGCTCGGAGACTTGAATCTCGCCGAGCCGCGCGCGCTCATCGGCTTCGCCGGTCCGCGGGTGATCCAGCAGACCGTGCGCGAGACCCTGCCGGAGGGGTTCCAGCGCAGCGAGTTCCTGCTCGAGCATGGCGCGCTCGACATGATCGTCGACCGGCGCGAAATGCGTGCCCGCATCGCCGCGATCCTGCGCCTGCTCATGAAGCAGCCGCAGGCGGCGGCCTGAGCGGGCGGACGCGCCCGAGCCTGCCCGGACGCCTGCGGTGACCGATTCGCTCGAGCAGTGGCTCTTGCGCCAGGAGGCGGCGCATCCCAGAGCGATCGAGCTCGGCCTCGAGCGCGTTTGCACGGTGGCGCGGCGGCTTGGTGTCGACAAATCCGCCGCAACGGTCATTACAGTGGCCGGCACCAACGGCAAAGGCTCCACGGTGGCGCATCTGGAGGCGCTGCTGCGCGCGGCGGGATGCTCGACGGGCCTGTTCACCTCGCCGCATTTCATCCGCTACAACGAGCGCATCCGCATCGACGGAGCGGAAGTCGACGATGACTCGCTGGTGCGCGCATTCGAGCGGATCGAGGCGGCGCGCGGCTCCACTTCGCTCACGTTCTTCGAATACAACACGCTCGCGGCGCTGTGGCTGTTCGCCGAGCGGGCGGTGCAGTTCGCGCTCCTGGAGGTGGGGCTCGGCGGGCGGCTCGATGCCACCAACCTGGTGGATGCCGATGTGGCGGTGCTGTGCTCGGTGGGCTTCGACCATCGCGACTGGCTCGGGGACACGCTCGATGAGATCGGCGCGG
>DAIDHH010000159.1 GCA_027452045.1 Gammaproteobacteria bacterium | reverse complement strand
CAGCCGGTGCCCATCGAGGAGCACGAGCGTGCGGGCGCTGCCGAGGCCGCGCAGGTTGGCGTAAGTGCCACCCCCGGAGAACGTTCCCACGGATGAGGCGATGTTCAGCGAGGGGCTGTTGGAACTGAGGGTATTGAGAGCTTGCTCTATGTTGACGATGCCGAGGTTCCTGAGGGCCGAGGCCTTGAGGATCGTGATGGCTTCCGCGGTCTCCGCTTCGGTCCTCGGGATCATCGTGCCGGTGACCACGATGGTCTGCAGTTGCGGCGCAGCCAGCTGTGGGTTCGTGGCCGGAGCGGGAGTCGTCTGTGGCTGGGGCTGCGGCTCTGGCGTCGAGGCCGCCTTGGCCTGGGCCGCGAGACCACTCACGCCAAACACGGCGAGCGCGCTGACGGCGAGCGCGCGTCTCACGGCTGATCCGATGTCTTGGCGTGCGTATTCGAACCGGCCTCGGGGAATGCTCGCCTCGAGCGGCGGTTCCATCTCGGCCGAGGAGCTCCGCGGAACTCTCGCCGTATTGCCGTCCACCATGGTGTGTTTCCTCATCTGCGTACCCCTTCATGTTTGTAGTTCTCGACGTGCGCCCGACGCCCCGTTGTCTCTGTCGCGCGCCGTCCACGGGCCGCTGTGCGGCGTTCGCGGTCCTCCTGAAGCCCATCAGCACAAGAGGAGCATCAACGGCACGTTTGCGAAGCAGTGCGAGCACTGTTGCATTGCAACGACATGACTGTTGCACCCATGCTAGGAGCGCCGGTGGGCGCTTCAAATAGCCAATCGCGCCCTATCGGATATGACCACCGGCCGCACCGAGTGGGAGATCGGCGCGTGATGAGATGGAGGTGGTGCCTGCTCGGGTTCCTGTGGCGTGAGCGCCACGGCGGGTGATCCGGGTGGGCGGTGGGGCAGGGGTCCGGCCTCAGGCCGGCGCTCGAAGAACTGCGTGCGGATCGGCGCGTGGCGCGCGGCGTTGGGATGAAGGCAGGACGCAGTATCGGCCGAGGGCGGCCTTCAGCGCGAACACGGCTTCCGGCATCGAATCAAACTCGAGATTGGCATGATCGAGAATGAGTCCGCCGCGCGCCGGCGGATGGAGGTAGCATTGCGATAGGGCCTTGATCCGAAATCCCGCGATCGAGAGACTGTGCGCGACTTCGATGTCGGGGACGGCGAGTGGCAGCAGGGCGAGGAGCCGGGTGGTGCCATCGGACTCGAGCACTTCGAGCACGCCGGACAACTCGCTGCGCAGCGCCGAGGTCAGAGCATGCGCCCGCTTTGTGCATGTGGCACGCATCCGCTTGATGCGCCGAGAAAGATGTCCCTCTCCCATGAAGTCGGTCATCGCGAGTTGGTAGAGCGGTGAGGGAAAGATGTCGCCGGCATTGCGCACCGCGGCGAAGACCTCCGCGAGGTCCTTGGGCACCACGATGTAGCCGAGCCGCAGCGCCGGGAACATGACCGCGCTCAGGGTGCCGACATAAATGACCCGATCGGCGGTGTCCAGTGTCTTGAGCGGCGCGAGCGGACCGCCATCGGCGCCGAATTCTCCGCCGTAATCGTCTTCGATGATCCACGCGCTCTTGCGGTCGGCCCAGCCGAGCAGCTCCCGCCGGCGCGCGCCGCTCATCGAGACACCGAGCGGGAATTGGTCCGCCGGGGTCACGTAGGCCGCGCGGACATGGTGGTCGCTTCCCAGCCCGAATGCGACATCGAGACCTTGAGAGTCGACCGGTATGGGCACCAGGTGTCCTCCGGCGGCCCTGAACGCCTGATGCGCTCCAGGATAGCCGGGTTCCTCCACCCATACCCGATCACCCGGATCGAGCACGGCGAATGCGCAGATCTGCAGCGCCTGTTGCGCCCCGGTGGTCACCAGGATCTGCGACTCGTCGCAGCGGATGCCCCGGAATGCTCCGAGGTACTGCGCCAGCGCGCTGCGGAAGGGCTCAACCCCCATGGGATCCCCGTACGCCATCAGCTCCCCGGAGATTCTTCGCGCGTGTCGGGACACCAGGCGCGACCATATGCCGCTCGGAAATTCATCCGGGACGCCGATGCCCGATGGTGCGGCGGGCATGTCTTGCAGCCACCGTTGCGCCGGCCCGCGCAGCTGCGCCGCACGCCGCGACACCCGGCGCTTCGCCCTGATCGGCAGCGCCTCGGCGCGGGGTGGCGAGGCACTCTCACCCTTGGGATGGGCAAGCGTGCCCGGAATCGTCGTCGCGACGCAGGTGCCAACGCCCGTCAATGGCTTGAAGTAGCCTTCGGCGACGAGCAGTTCGTACGCGCTGAGCACGGGGATACGCGAAACGCTGAGCGCTTTCGCCAGGTCCCGGGTCGAAGGCACCCGCTGTCCCGGGCGCAGCGTGCCCGTCAAAATGGCACGCTGGAACCAGCCGAAGATCTGTTGATAAAGGGGGGCGTCACCCGCAGGATCGAGCGCCATGGGCGGAATGAACTGGGCGGACGTGTGACTCATGCGGTTGAATCCTTCCTCGCGCGATGCTGCGTTCCTTCACCGATATGCGGGCGCCGGCGTCCCGTTGGACCAGACCGGCACCAGGACAAAGAGCACCGCGATATCCTCCTCGGCGGCACCGCTGACGGGATTGCCGGGCAGGTTGGCTCCCCAGTTCGGCGCCTTTGCGCGGGGAAAGTAGAACATCAGATGCGGGCGCCACGGTCCCGCACCGCCGCCGATCCCACGCCCCTTCGCGGACATCATGTAGGACATCGCCCCCGGCTCCGGAGCCTTGATTTCACCGGCGGACCAGGCGGCTTTCTCCCGAGCGCCGATCGCAGTTTCGGACGCTCCGGCGATCACCCAGTGCGTGCGCATCAGGTACCGCGAGAGCACCGTGCGAACGGCCGCCGGATTGAAGCAGTAAGGGGCGCGGAACTTCGGGTCCCAGAATCGCGCACTGCTCGCGTTCGTCGCGTTGTCCCAGGATCTCGCGACGAGGCAAACGAAGCCATTGCTGCCTCTGATTGCGGTGACATAGCCGCGCCGCTCGAGCACCAGGATCGTGGCATGCGCGGAGAGCGAAGCCGGCGCCGCGCTGCGCGCCAGTGCGATTTCCCGCGCCTTGTCCGTGATGAGGTACTGCCGGATGCTGTTCGCCGCGGTAGAAGCGAAGCAGGCGGGCGCTGTCAGCATCATGCCCGCCGCGATCACCGCGAACCACGACATCGACTGCGCGCAGGAGCTGCGCGGATACCTGAAACGCTTCTTCATGCGGTCACCTCGAGAAGCCGTGTCCATCGTCGCCCGTCAAACGCCCAGTGCCGCCGGCGGCTGTGGGTACCGTCGCAGGAGCTTCTCCAGAGCGCCCGCCCATCCGCCTTCATGGGAGTGCGCCGAGGCTTCGCTGCGCAAAGCGGAGTGAATGAGCGTGAGCTCGGTCCCCGTGTCAATTGCACGCAGGTTGAATTCGAGCCTGGACTCGTTGCCCGCCTCGTCGGGCTCGCCACCCGCATCCCACCGCCAGCTCATGACGACGCGCTCTGGCTTGACGATCTCGAGGAATTCCCCGGCGCACTCGTGTTCCCCGCCGTCAAGCCTGCGAAAACGCACCCGGAATCTGCCCCTCACCCGTGGATCCACCGTGGCGAATATCACCGGCAGGTCATCCGGTCCCCACCAGGAGGCAATGCCTTCGGCGGTCACGAGCGCCTCGAAAACTATGGCAGGGCGAGCCGCGATGCGGCGCACGAGCACGGCCTGTGTCATTTTCGGTTGCCCTCCTCCTCGCGCTCCTTCGCTTCCGCATAGCTCGCCAGACGATCGAGGCTCGTGGACCAGAAGAGGCGGTGACGCTCCAACCAGTCCATGGCGAGCTTCAGCGATCCAGGCTCGATCTGCACCCAGACCGTACGACCGCTCTTCGAGCGGCGAATGAGGCCGATATCGGCGAGAATGTCGAGATGTTTCAACACCGCCGGCAGCGTGACCGCAAAGGGCTGCGCCAGCGCGCTGATCGACAGCCTGGGCTCCTTCTCGAGCCGGGCCAGGATCGCGCGCCGCGTCGGATCGCTGAGCGCTGAAAATATGCCATCGAGCCGCGACTCACTACACTTTACCATATGGTAAAGTATATGCCGAGTGCACTCCGTGTCAAGGCGCGGGCGGTTCCCCGATCGCCCGCGATGCAACTGCGTCGCGCGGCATTGCGGCAGGGGTTGGCATGAGCGGTCGCGAAGAGCGCATTGATGAAGCGAGCGCGAGTAGCCTGATCGCAAGGGCGAGACATGTTGCCCTCTGCCGCTTGCATGCGCAGTGCGTTCCATTCCCCCGGTCACGCAGCCGAAAGACGCCGGCGTTGTGCTAGCGTACTGTCCGATGCTGGCATCAGAAAGTGCCAGATCGGGTACGTTTATTGGTGCCAGAATGCGGCTCTCGAAATATCCACTCGATGGCCGCGGCGCACTGTACCAGCAGCTCGCGATCTCCCATGACCGATCCGGCACCCACGTGGCGCAGATCTCGCTGCCGGCCGGCTTCAGCTCCTCGTCCGCGGCTACGCGCCCTGGGACCCAACACCCGGGGCCGGCTGCGCGTGTCGCCGGACCGTCCTCGAGCTCGAGCACCGCCGCGCGGTTTTCATCGAATCGCTGCGCCGCCATGGCCGAGAGCGCATCCAGATAGAGGAGACGCATGCGGGTACCCACCTCGTCGTGTGGCTGCAGGAGGTGGATTACCCACAACTCGCCCGGCTGGTTGAGCTCGGAATCGCGCGCGGTCTCGGGATGTACCCGATCCATGGCTACTATCGCAAACCGCCGGATCGTCCCGGATTGTTCCTGGGCTTTGCGGGACTGTCAGCCGTGTCGCTCGAGAAAGCCGCTGAGTTGCTCGGCGAATGTCTCGATCGACTCCAAGGCTGGGGGCGCAGGCGCCCCCAGCGCGGGCTCTAGGCCCCAAGCCCCGGCAATCAGCCGAGCAGCGCTTTGACGCCGTCGCGCTCTTCGTGCAGCTCCGCGAGCGAGGCGTCCATGCGCTTGCGGCTGAACTCGTCGATGGCAAGGCCCTGCACGATCTGGTATTCGCCGTTCTTCGTGGTGACCGGATAGGAATAGATCACCCCTTCCGGGATGCCGTAGCTGCCATCGGAGGGCACCGCCATGCTGACCCAGTCCCCTTCCGGCGTGCCGTGCACCCAGGTATGGATGTGATCGATGGCCGCCGAGGCCGCCGAGGCCGCCGAGGAGGCGCCACGCGCCTTGATGATGGCCGCTCCGCGTTGCTGGACGACCGGAATGAAAGTCTGCTCCACCCAAGCGGCATCGACGAGCGAGCGGGCCGGCTTGCCGCCGACCAGGGCGTGGTTGATGTCGGGGTACTGGGTGGAGGAGTGATTGCCCCAGATCGTCATGCGGCGCACTTCGCGCACGTGGCCGCCCGTCTTCTCGGCGAGCTGCGACAGCGCCCGGTTGTGGTCGAGCCGGGTCATGGCGGTGAAATTGCGCGGGTTGAGGTCCTTCGCATTGGCGCGCGCGATCAGCGAGTTGGTGTTGGCGGGATTGCCGACGACCAACACCTTGACGTTGCGGTCTGCCGCCTCGTTGAGCGCCTTGCCCTGCGCGGAGAAGATCTGCGCGTTGGCGAGCAGCAGGTCCTTGCGCTCCATGCCGGGACCGCGCGGGCGCGCGCCGACGAGCAGCGCCACGTGGCAGTCGCGGAACGCCACCTTCGCATCGTCGGTGGCCGTCACCCTGTTCAGCCCCGGAAAGGCGCAGTCGGCGAGCTCCATGACCACGCCGTTGAGCGCCTGCAGCGCCGGTGTGATCTCCAGCAGGTGCAGGTTCACCGGCTGATCCGGGCCCAGCAGGGCGCCTGAGGCGACGCGGAAGGCAAGGGCATAACCGATCTGGCCGGCGGCGCCGGTGATCGCGACGTTCAAGGGGGCTTTCATGGTGTTCGAATCCGTGCAGGGAGGGAAAGAGCCGGAATTCTACCGCCGATAGACGGTCTTTATCATCCCGATTCGGCCAAACAATTGGCCGGCCGCGCCGCAGCGGTGCTACAACAGCGTCACCGGTTCAGGCGCACGCGCGCGTCACGCAGGCGGGATAAGGCATACTTTATGCCGCGCGGGCGTGCCCGGCTCAAGATGAGGAGACTGCCATGTTCGATACTCGCAACGATCTGTCCGCCGAAGTCCGCACCAAGGTGATAGGGGTGCTCAACGCACGCCTCGCCGATGCCATCGACCTCGCCCTTTCGGCCAAGCACGCGCACTGGAACGTCAAGGGTGCGCAGTTCATCGCCCTGCATGAGCTCTTCGACAAGATCGCGGGGGAGATCCACGAGCACGTGGACACTCTGGCCGAGCGGATAACCGCCCTCGGCGGCACCGCCGGCGGCACGCTCGCCGCAGTGGTTCGCGCGAGCAGCCAGGCCGCCTACCCGCCGAACATCTCCGACGGTCGCGCACACCTCGAGGCGCTGGCTGCGGCGGTGGCGGACTTCGGCCGCAAGGTGCGCGCCGCCATCGACGAGGCCGCGGGCCTGGGCGATGCCGACTCCGCAGACCTGTTCACCGAGGTGTCCCGCGAGACCGACAAGCAGTTGTGGTTCCTCGAAGCGCACCTGCATGGGTGAGACGCGATAGCGGCGCACGAGCGCTCGGCGAACCGCATTCGAGGGGCGGGCGAGCAGGGGCGAGCCCCGGTACGCGCGCAGAGCAGCGACAGCCGAGCGAGTGGCCCGGGCCGGGCGCCTCGCCAACCGGGGGAGGCCGGTGCCGCGCGTCTCCTCAGGCCGGGCGGCCGGTGGCTTCCGTTTGAGGCAGCAAGTGGGCGAAGGGCGCGCCGCTCACGCTCTGGCGCTTGAGCAGCTCGAGCAGCACTTCCGAGGCGCACGGGTCGCCGAAGAGACGGCCTTGACCCTGGTGGCAGCCGTTGCGCCGCAGGAACTCGAGCTGGCTGCGGGACTCGACGCCCTCGGCCACGACGACCATGCCGAGGCTGCGGCCCATCTCGATGATGGTGCGCACCAGGGTGGCGTTGCCCGCATTCTCGCTCACGTCGCGCACGAAGGACTGGTCGATCTTGAGCGTGCCGATGGGGAACTGCTGCAGCGCCGAGAGCGAGGAATAGCCCGTGCCGAAGTCGTCGATCGACAGGTGCAGTCCCATGGCATAGAGCTCATCGAGCAGCGGCAGCGTGTTCTTGCTGTCGGCCATGAGGGTGGTCTCGGTGATCTCGAGCTCGAGCGCGGTGGGCGAGACGCCGTGGCGACGGAAGACCGAGCGGCAGCGCAGGATGAAGCTCGCCTGGCGCAACTGCCGCAGTGAGAGATTGAGCGAGATGCGGCCGGGGTCGCCTCCCTCGGTGCTCAGATGGCGATAGTCCATGCACACCCGGTTGAGCACCCACTCGCCGATGTCGAGGATGAGGTTGGTTTCCTCGGCGAGCGGGATGAATCGCGCCGGCGGGATGTCGCCATGGCCCGGCAGACGCCAGCGCAGCAGCGCTTCGGCGCCGATGATGCGACCGTTGTCGAGATCGACCTTGGGCTGGTAGCGGATCACGAGCTCGTCGCGCTCGAGCGCGCGGCGCAGCTTGCTCTTCAAGATCAGCCGCTCCACGGCCGCTGCGTTCATCTCCGGGGAATAGAAAGTGAACGTGTTGCCGCCGTTCTGCTTGGCATAGTACATGGCGGCATCCGCATTGCGGATCAGGTCGATCACGTTCTCGGCGTCGCGCGGACAGAAGGCGATGCCAATACTCGCGGTGAGGAATACTTCCTGCTGGTTGAGTTGAAACGCCCGCGCCACCTCGTTGAGTATGGCCCGCGCAAGCTGCGCCACCGGCCCGCGGCTGTCGCCTTCCGCGGGCAGGCCGTGCAGGCACAGCGCGAACTCATCGCCCGCCAGGCGCCCGAGGATGGCGTCCTGCGGCAGCGCGCGGGTCAGCCGCTCCGCGAGCACCTCGAGCACCCGGTCGCCGGTGTCGTGGCCGAAGGTGTCGTTGACCTCCTTGAACCGGTCCATGTCGAGATACAACAGCGCCACCGCCCGTCCGGCGCGCAGTTCCCTCGCCAGCGTCTGCTGCAGCACGTGCTGGAACTGCATGCGGTTCGGGATCTTGGTGAGCGTGTCGTAGCGTGCGAGGTAGCGGATGCGCCGCTCGGCGCGCTTGCGGTCCGTGATGTTGCGGGCGACGAAGATGCTGCCCTGGAATTGCGGATCGTCGCTCTCGATGCGCGAGCCGGCGAGCGACACGGGAATCGTCTGTCCGTCCCGCGTGCGGACCACGGTCTCGCGGGTCCCCTGCGCCGCCTGCAGCAGATCGAAGTCCGCGCGCACGCGCTCATCCAGCACCCCGATGATGCCGTGCCCGAGCAGTTCCTCCTCGGCGAAGCCGAGCAGGCGGCACGCCGCGGAATTGGCGGTCTTGATCACTCCGTCGGGCGAGGTGATGAACACCGCGTCCGTCATGCTGTCGAGGACGCTGCGCAGGTAATCCTTGTGGATGGTCGATTGGCGCAGGCGCGAGCGCATGTGCTCCATCGCCAGTTCGAGATCGCCGAGCGCGCCGTGCGGGTGCGCCTCGATCGGACGGGTATAGTCGCCGTGCCCGATGCGGTCGGCGCCGCGCACCAGCGCCGCGGCCGATACGCCGACGCCACGCGTCTTCAGCCAGGTGCGCGCGGCAGCCACGAGGCTGCCGGACACGGCCACCGAGCCGGCGAGGGTCCACGTGAGGAGCGCGGACCCATGCCGCCAGACGAGGGTCGCGCCGGTCGCCGCGGACACCAGCAGCGTGACCGCGAAGGTGCCGAGCGCGTATCTGAATTTGCTGTTCTGGGCCACGGGCGGGGGAGGGCGAGGTCGGTAGGGGGATATTAACCG
>DAIDHH010000158.1 GCA_027452045.1 Gammaproteobacteria bacterium | reverse complement strand
CACCGGCGGCAGGTCCTTCAGGTACACCAGGTGCTGATCGAGCCACTGCCGGTACGGCTGCTGCGCGCAGATGGTGCGCTTGATCTCCTCGTCGTCGATGATCCGGCCCTGCTCGGTGTCGACGAGGAACATGCGGCCCGGCTGCAGCCGTCCCTTCTGCACCACGTCCTGCGGGGGGACATCGAGCACGCCGGCCTCCGAGGCCATGATGACGAGGTCATCGCGGGTGACGTAGTAGCGCGAGGGCCTCAGGCCGTTGCGATCGAGCACCGCGCCTACCTGCTTTCCATCGGTGAAGGCGATGGAGGCCGGCCCGTCCCAGGGCTCCATCAGGCTCGAGTGATACTGGTAGAAGGCCCGCCGGTCCTCGTCCATGGTCTGGTGGTTGGACCAGGGCTCCGGGATCAGCATCATCATGGCGTGCGCCAGCGGCCGGCCCGAGAGCACCAGGAGCTCGAGCGTATTGTCGAGCATGGCCGAATCGCTCCCGTTCGGGTTGACGACCGGCTGGATCTTGTCCGTGTCTTCTCCGAACAGATCGGATTCGAAGAGCGCCTCGCGGGCCTTCATCCAGTTGAAATTGCCGCGCAGGGTGTTGATCTCGCCGTTGTGCGCGAGATAACGGTAGGGGTGCGCCCGATCCCAGCTCGGGAAGGTATTGGTGCTGAAGCGCGAGTGCACCAGCGCGAGCGCGGTCTCGACCGCCGGATCCTGCAGGTCGGGGAAGTACTGGGTGAGCTGCTCGGTAAGCAGCATGCCCTTATAGACGATGGTCTTGTGCGAGAGGCTGCAGACGTACCAGTACTCGGCCCCGTCGATGGTGGACTCGCGGATCTCGCTGTAGGCGCGCTTGCGGATGATGAACAGCTTGCGCTCGAATTCCATCTCATCGCGCACGCCCGGGCCTCGCCCGATGAACACCTGGCGGATGAACGGCTCGCCCGCCTTGGCCGTCTCGCCGAGCGATGCGTTGTTCGTCGGTACGGTGCGCCAGCCGAGCACGACCTGGCCCTCGGACTGGACGATCTGCTCGAACTCCTCGACGATGCGCCGCCGCCGGGTGGGGTTGCGCGGCAGAAAGATGAGTCCGCTGCCGTACTCGCCCGGTTCGGGCAGCTGCAGGTGGTTCTTGCGCATGACCTCGCGCAGGAAGGCATGCGGCATCTGGATGAGCACCCCGGCCCCATCGCCCGTATTGACCTCGCAGCCGCAGGCGCCCCGGTGATCGAGGTTGCGCAGCACCTGGACGGCCTGCTCGAGGATGCGATGGGACTTGCGGCCCTTGATATCGACCACGAAGCCTACGCCGCAGGCTTCGTGCTCGAACCAAGGATCGTAGAGCCCCTGTTTCGCGGGGGCACCCGGTGAGCGACGCGCCAGCCTCGGGGCACCCCGGGGCGTGCGCGCCACAGCGCTTCGGCGCTGGTGTCGCATGATCGGCCTCATAAGTAAGTGGAACCGGCCATCACCGCCCGGAGGCGCCGTATGACCGGATCGTCCCAGCAGCTTGCGCCGATGGGCAATATGCGCGGGCGCGAGCTCCCTTGCACCGATGCCGACCCCCTGTGTGGGGATGGACTCACCGATGGCTCCCGCTGACTCAAGAAGGATGAGGCGGATCGCGACACAGCCCGACCCCCGGGGCCGGCCAGTGCATGCGGTCTCAACCGCCGATATGCCTCGATAATATCCGTCTGTCGCTTGCGGTCAATCCCGGCGAGGGCCTTTTCGAGGGTTTCAGGAAAATTTAGGGAGGGCCACGCCCACCCGGTCCGTCCGATTCCGCCCGCCGGGGCGCCATCAGGTCGCCGCGGGCGGGGCGGCCGCGCGCTCCAGGATGAGCCGCTGCGTCGGGTAGGCGAATCCAATCCCGAGCCGGGTGAATTCGCGGTGGAGCTTCAGGCGCATCTCCTGCTGGATGTCCATGTGGCGCTGGTAGTCGGCCGTGGTCACGTAGTAGACCGTCTCGAAATCGAGTGACGCGCTATTGTGGTTCGTGAAGTGGCTGCGGTCGAAGCGGGTATCGGCGATCCCCTCGATGATGCTGCGCAGGATCTGCGGGATGCGCTCGAGGAGCTCCGCGGGCGTCTCATAGGTGACCCCGATGGTGAACAGCACGCGCCGCTCGCTCATGCGGCCGTAATTGCGCAGCCGGCTCTTCAGCAGGTCGGCGTTCGAGAGAACGATCTGCTCGCCGGAGATGCTGCGCAGCCTGGTGCTCTTGATGCCGATGTGCTCGACGGTGCCCTGGAAGCTGTCCACGGTGACCGAGTCGCCGACGAAGAACGGCTGGTCGAAGGTGATCGAGAGCGAGGCGAAGAGGTCGCCCAGGATGTTCTGCACCGCCAGCGCCACCGCCACGCCGCCCACGCCGAGACCGGCCACCAGCGTCGTGATGTTCACGCCGAGGTTCTCGAGCGCGAGCAGAACCACCATGATCCACACGGCCGCCTTGGCGATGAATATGAGTACGCCGAGGGAGCTCTCCGCAGCGCGATCCCCGGCGTGACGCGCGCGGCGGTTGCTCTCGAGCCAGGTGCCGGCCGCCGCGGTTCCCCATACCCCCACCTGCCAGAAGGTCACGATGGTGATCGCATCGTCGATCGCCTCGTGCGTGCGCGCCGAGGCGCGGATGAACAGCAGGCCGATGAAGATCGAGAGCGAGAGCAGGAAGAACGTCGTGGTGCGGCTCGCCACCTCGAGCACCAGGGCGGTCAGATCGGCGCGTCCGATCGACTTCAGCCGCTGGTCGTAGTGGCGAACCAGACGCCGCGCGAGCATCGAGGCGCCGAGCAGCACGACGACGGTGCCGATTCCCTGCAGCCATGCGAGCGGCGTGTAGCGCAAAGTGGGCACGAGCGAGAGCAGATGCGGGCCGGAGTGAGTCATTGGCGGGAGGATAGCGCATCCGTGCCGCTCTGTTGTATCACTCGACCTCGCGGGGCTACCCTTGCGCCTACCCCGCGCGCCCGACAGGCATCGAACATGGGATTGACGCTACGCTTGCAAAAGAGAACCCGTGACGGCCGCCGCAAGGCGCGCGAGCCTCGCGCGGCGCGTCGAGCGCCTCGTGAGGCGCTCGAGCTGCGTGCGCTGCAGGACCTGCGCACGGTGGTTGGCTCCGCGCGGCTCTACGATGGCCGGATCAAGCGCAGCACGGGTCTCTCGGGCTCGCAGCTCTGGGCGCTGGCGGAGGTTGCGCGCGCCGCTGGACTGACAGTCAACGAGCTCGCGGCCCGCCTGGCTCTTCACCAGACGACGGCCAGCAACCTCGTCAACGCGCTGGTCGGGCGGCGCCTGCTCAAGCGGATTCGAGATCGCCGTGATCAGCGCATCGCCGCCCGGGATCTCGACCAACTCGCCCGAGGACTCAACACGCTGCGCGAGGCGATGCGGCGCGCGGCCCCCGCCGCGGCCGGAGAACTCCTGTTCGGCGATTGACGTGTCGCTTGCGCAAGGTGCCTGTCAAGACAGCGCTTGCCGGCTTGGCGTGCGGCCGTGAGCCGCGCGCGTGGAGTTGCATTCCCGGCCCGAAAATCATATTCTTGCAAATATATACTGTTTGAATTATAGCGGCCGAACGGACCCACCGACCGCATATCCACGAGCGACCAGCGCGCTGGCGCACTCTGGTTGCACAGGAGGTCATCATGCAAGCGTTCGCCAGCCTCAACGAATCGAAGGCCAACTTCGACGCCATTTACGACCGGGCCGATCCGCGCGACTACTTTTCCGTTCTTGGCTCGCTCGACTACATGATCCCGGATGTCGCCGCCCCGCTCGTGCGGCAGATTCTCGCGGCGCGCAAGAGACGTTATGACGTCGCGCCCACCGTGCTCGATGTCGGGTGCTCGTATGGCATCAACGCGGCGGTGCACCGCTTTCCGTTGAGTTTCCGCAGGTTGCGCAGACGTTACGCGAGCGCCGACATGGCGGCACTCGGTTCCGATGACCTGGCGCGCCTCGATCGCAGCTACTACGGCAGCTGGCCGGAGACCGGTCTCGCGCGCTTCATCGGCCTCGATGTGTCGGCGCCGGCGATACGCTACGCGGTGGCGGTAGGGCTGCTCGATGAGGGTGTGGTCGCGAACCTGGAAGTCGCGCCGCCGTCACCTGGGGATGCCGGGCGGTTGCGACGCGCCGATGTCATCCTGTCAACCGGTTGTGTCGGCTACGTGACGGAGCGAACGTTCCGCGGCGTACTCGCGACCATGGAGCGTCCGCCCTGGATCATATCGTTCGTGTTGCGCATGTTTCCCTATGATGCCATCTCGGACGAGCTTGCCAGGCATGGGCTCGTGACCGAGCGTCTTGCCGGAGCGACTTTCGTGCAACGGCGGTTTCGCGACGTGGAGGAATTCACCGGCTGTCTCGCGACGCTGGAGAGTCTGGGGATCGAGACCAGCGGGCTCGAGTCCGAGGGCCGCTTCCAGGCGGAGCTGTTCCTCTCCAGGCCGAAGGAGGACGTGCTGGCCGCTCCGCTGCGGCAGATCGTAACGGTGGTGAGCGGACGCAACAGGACGGTCGGCACGCGCTACGTGCGCGTCGGGCGTGGCGATCGCGCCCAAGTGGTGCGCGCGCCATCGTGACGAACCGGGCCGGGCGCGCCGCCCTGTCTGACGCATGATCGTCCTCGACAACGTCTCGAAGACGTTCGACGGGGGCGCGAGCCATGCCGTGCGGCGCGTGAGTCTTCAGGTGCCGGCCCGGGCCTTCGTCGCGATCGTCGGGGATTCGGGCTCGGGCAAGACGACGTTGCTGAAGACCATCAACCGGCTGATCGAGCCGGAGGAAGGCGAAGTCATCATCGACGAGGAGCGGGTGCACACGGTGGCCCCGCACGCGCTGCGGCGGCGGATCGGATACGTCTTCCAGGGAATAGGGCTGTTCCCGCACATGAGCATCGCGGAGAACATCGGGATCACGCCCAGGCTGATCGGTTGGCCGGAAGCGCAGATCCGCGCCCGGGTGGAGGAGCTCCTCGACATGGTCGCTCTGCCCCGCACTTATCTGAGTCGCCTGCCGGCCGAGCTCTCCGGAGGTCAGCGTCAGCGGGTCGGTATCGCGCGCGCCCTGGCCGCGCGCCCCGGCATCATGCTGATGGACGAGCCGTTCGGAGCGCTCGATCCGATCACCCGCGATGCGCTCGGTCAGGAATATCGCCGTCTCCACGACGGCATGCGCCTCACCACGCTCATGGTCACCCATGACATCCTGGAAGCGGTGCTGCTCGCCGACCGTATCGTGGTCATGCGCGCGGGCGCGATCGTCGCCGACGGCGTGCCGCATGATCTGCTTGCCGGCCATCCCGACCCCGAGGTGCGCACGCTGATGGACATGCCCCGCAGACAGGCCGAGCGGGTGAGGGCGCTCCTCGAGGAGCGCGCGCGTGAATGAGCGCCTGAGCTCGGCGCTGCGCGTATTGCCGGATTACCTCAGCCAGCACGTGCTGCTGAGTGCGGCCGCGCTTGCCCTGGGTCTTGCCATAAGCCTGCCATTGTTGATCGCTGCGAGGCGTAGCGCGCGCGTGCGCTGGCCGGTGCTCGCGCTGGCGAGCCTGATCCAGACGGTGCCGGGCATTGCGCTGCTCGCGCTCTTTTACCCGCTGCTCCTCGGACTGTCATCCCTCAGCGGGCGGCTGTTCGGTCTGCGCATTCCTGCGCTCGGGTTCCTGCCCTCGCTCCTCGCTCTGACTCTCTATTCCATTCTCCCGATCCTGCGCAACGGCATCACCGCCATCCTGAACCTCGATCCGGCGATCCTCCAGGCCGCGAGCGGTGTCGGCATGACCGACCGGCAGCGTCTGCTGCGCGTCGAGCTGCCGCTCGCCGCGCCGATGCTCATGGCGGGCCTGCGCACTTCGGCGGTGTGGGTGATCGGCACGGCGACACTCGCGACTCCCGTGGGGCAGACCAGCCTCGGCAATTACATCTTCACCGGTCTTCAGGTGGAGGATTGGGTCTGGGTGCTGTTCGGCTGTGGCGTCGCGGTCGCCCTCGCGCTCGCCACCGATCAGCTGCTCGGGCTGATCGAGCTCGGCATCGGGCGCCGCCGGCCGCGGCTCGCCTGGATCGGGCTTGCGCTGCTGCTGCTCGGCGTGGTGGCCGCCGGCGCCGTGCCGCTGCAGGCCCGGGGCCGCGTCGGCTACGTGGTCGGGGCAAAGGACTTCTCGGAGCAATACATCCTCGCCGCGCTGATGGACTCGCGCATCCGGGCGAGCGGCTATCCGGTGACGGAGCGCGCCGATCTCGGCTCGGTGTTCGCCTTTCGCGCGCTCGCGGCCAACGAGCTCAGCGCCTATGTCGACTACACGGGCACGCTATGGACCAACATCCTGCACCGCACCGATATGCCGCCGCGCGCCAAGATGCTGGCGGATCTGCGCGCGCAATTGCGCAGCCGCTACGGCGTAAAGCTGCTCGGGCCCCTCGGGTTCGAGAACGCCTATGTGCTCGCAATGCGCCGAGCTCAGGCCGCGAGGCTCCGGATCCGCAGCATCGAGGACCTGGCGCGGCTCGCCCCAAAGCTGCGCATGGGGGGTGACCTGGAGTTCTTCGCCCGTCCCGAGTGGCGGATGCTCGAGGCGCGTTACGGCCTCAAGTTCCGCTCCCGGCGCTCCTACGAGCCCACCTTCATGTACAAGGCGCTGCTGAGTGGACAGGTCGATGTCATTTCCGCCTTCTCGAGCGATGGACGTATCGCCGCGGATCACCTGACGGTGCTGAAGGACCCGCTGCACGCGATTCCACCGTACGACGCCGTAATTTTGCTCTCCCCGAAGCACGCCGAGGATCCGGTGCTCACGCGCTCGCTCGAACCCCTGATCGGGCAGATCCCGATCCAACTGATGCGTGAGGCGAATTACATGGTGGATCGGCCGACCGGCAAGCGAACGCCGGCGCAGGCGGCCGAGTGGCTGGCGAAGGCGGCTCACCTGGCGGCTTCGCGCTGAGCCCCGTCGGTGTGGAGCCCCCTTAAGCGAACGCGGACAGCGCTGCACCGGCTCGGTGCGGGCTCCATCTGCCCATCATGTCGTGGTGCGCCGCGCCGGGCTTGAGTGCTCGTGCGTGCAGCTCTTCCCGGGTAGTCGCTGACCACAAGGTCCGGATTTTCCTGGACTTGCCCCCTCGGGTGAGCGCGGGATCGATGCTGCGCATGAATCTTGCAGCATCGCACCCCGGGGAGAGCCAATACCATGAGCGCCAGTGTCCTTGATCTGCCCGAGCGTGGCCTCGCCGAGACCGCGCAGGTCGAACTGAGCCGCGAGGCCTTCAAGCAGGCCCTGCTCGACAATCTGTTCTGCGTGCAAGGCAAGACGCCGGCGCTCGCCACGCTGCACGATTACTACATGGCGCTCGCCTATGCCGTGCGTGATCGCATGATGCACCGCTGGATCAGCACGGCGGACACGTACACCTCGCACGGCTCGCGCACCGTCTCGTACCTGTCCGCCGAGTTCCTCATGGGGCCCCAGCTCGGCAACAACCTGATGAACCTCGGGATCCTCCAACTGGCGCGTGAATCGGTTGCGGACCTTGGCCTCGACCTCGATCTGCTCATGGAGTGCGAGGACGAGCCGGGTCTCGGCAATGGCGGTCTCGGGCGCCTCGCCGCGTGCTTCCTCGACTCCATGGCGACCCTCGAGATTCCAAGCATCGGTTACGGCATCCGCTACGAATTCGGCATTTTTCACCAGGAAATCGCCGACGGGTGGCAGGTCGAGCGCACCGACAAGTGGCTGAGCTTCGGCAATCCCTGGGAGATCGTGCGTCCCGAATGGGCCGTCGAGGTCGGGCTCGGCGGCCACACCGAGCCTTACACCGACGGCGACGGGCGGGCCCGGGTGCGGTGGATACCGCACAGGATCGTCAACGGCGTGCCCTATGACACGCCGATCCTCGGCTACCGCGTCAATACCGCCAACACGCTGCGGCTATGGCGGGCCGAGGCGCCGGAATCGTTCGATTTCGCCGTGTTCAACCGGGGGGACTACTACGGCGCCGTCCAGCAGAAGATCGTCTCGGAGAATCTGAGCAAGGTGCTCTATCCGAACGACGAGGCCATCCAGGGCAAGGAGCTCAGGCTCGAGCAGCAGTACTTCTTCGTGTGCTGCTCGCTCAAGGACATGCTGCGCATCCTGCGCGTGCAACAGATTCCACTGAGCCGCTTTCACGAGAAGTTCGCCGTCCAGCTGAACGACACCCATCCGGCGATCGCGGTGGCGGAGCTCATGCGCCTGCTGGTCGATGAGCATGCGCTCGACTGGAATACGGCCTGGTCCATCACCCGTCGCACCTTCGCCTACACGAACCACACTCTGCTGCCCGAGGCGCTCGAGCACTGGTCGCTGCCGGTGTTCGCGAAAGTGCTGCCGAGGCATCTCGAGATCATCTACGAGATCAACGCCCGCTTCCTCGATGAGGTGCGGGTCCGCTTCCTCGGCGATCCGGGGCGCATTGCGCGCCTGTCGCTCATCGACGAGCACGGACCCCGGTACGTACGCATGGCGAACCTTGCGTGCGTTGGCAGTCACGCCATCAACGGCGTGGCCGCCCTGCACACGCAGCTTCTCAAAGAGAGCGTTCTCGAGGATTTCCACGATTTCTGCCCCGAAAAGTTCAGCAATAAGACCAACGGCGTGACTCCGCGGCGCTGGCTGTCGCTCGCCAATCCCCGGCTCGCGGCGCTCATCTGCGAGGCCATCGGGGACGGATGGGTGCGCGACCTCGACCGGCTGCGCGAGCTCGAGCGCTTCGCCGATGATCGGGCCTTTCAGGACAGCTGGTGGCAGATCAAGCGCGCGAACAAGGAGGATCTGGCGGCGCATGCCCGCGAGCGCACCGGCGTCGCGATCGATCCGGATTCGCTGTTCGACGTTCAGGTGAAGCGCATCCACGAATACAAGCGCCAGCATCTGAACGTCCTGCACATCGTCGCGCTGTATCACCGCCTGAAGCGCGACCCGGGGGCCGAGATCGTGCCGCGCACCTTCATCTTCGGCGGCAAGGCGGCTCCCGGCTATCACATCGCCAAGCTCATCATCAAGCTCGTCAATGCCGTCGGTGAGGTGGTGAACCGCGATCCGGCCGTGCGCGGCCGACTGAAGGTGGTCTTTCTCGCGAACTTCAATGTCAAGAACGGCCAGCGAGTCTATCCGGCCGCCGAGCTCTCCGAGCAGATCTCGACCGCCGGCAAAGAGGCTTCCGGCACCGGCAACATGAAGTTCTGCATGAACGGCGCGCTCACCATCGGCACTCCGGACGGCGCCAACATCGAGATCCAACGCGAAGTGGGCGCCGAGAACTTCTTCATGTTCGGGCTGACTGCGCGCGAGGTCGCGGAATTGCGCGCCGGCGGCTATCGGCCGGCGCAGCTCTGCGCGGGCAACGATGAGCTGCGCGCGGCGCTCGAGCTCATCGGCGATGGGTTCTTCTCCCGCGGTGATGCGGCGCAGTTTCGCCCCCTGGTCGAGGGATTGCTGCACTGGGACACGTACATGCTGCTCGCCGACTTCCAGTCGTATCTCGACTGCCAGGCCGAGGTTGCCCGCGTGTACGGTGACGCGCGCCGCTGGAGTCGCATGTCCATCCTCAACGTCGCCCGCTCGGGCGCATTCTCCTCCGACCGCACCATCCGTGAGTATGCCGATGAGATCTGGCGCGCGCCGCGCGTGCCGATCAGGCTGTTGCAGCCCGAGTGACTCGCGAACCGGCGGGCCCTGCCGTCGAAGTGCTCCCGCGAGCGAATTTTCCGGGGACGCCGCAGGTACGTCCCCGCAGGCTCGCGCCCCGGCTCCTGGGTCGGAGCGCCCCGAAAATCCACCTTGCGGTCGCGCTCCGACGGCAGGGATTCGACGTCACTCGGCCGCCGCGGCCCCTACCGCTACCCAAGCCAGGTCGGCATGGGAGACCGAGTCGAGTTTGAACGAGCGGGCCGCGGCGAGCATGCGGGTGAGGGCCTGCGCGAGCGGCATCGGCGGCTGGCCGTCCTTGCGCGGCTTGTCGAAGCGCACCGGGTTGATGCGCGCGACCACGTAATTTCTCAGATACGGGGAGCGCAGGCCGCGCGCCTGCAGGGCGTCGATCAGGCGCTTCACCTGTGTGTCGATCTCGAGCAGCCGGGCCGCATGGTCCTCGCGCTGGCGCAGGCTGGTGGCGAGCGGCCGGTCGCTGAAGCGGTCCACCTTCTTCAAGAAGGCGCTGTAGGCGCCCCCGGCGAAGCGGCCGGCCCGCTCATAGAGCAGACCGAGCGTCAGGAGCTCCGGCGACTCGAATTCGGCGGCACGGGATGCCTCGCTCGCGCGCCTCTCCTTCACCGCGAGGCTGCGCGCCATGCGGATCACTTCGAGACTTCGGTCCCTCAGGTTGTGCGCCTTTTCGGTGTTCAACGCGAGGATGCGGTAGGCGAGCGAGGCGTCGGGGGAGATCAGGGCCGTGATCTGCCGCAGCCCGAGGACCTTGGCCGCCGCCAGCCGATGTCGTCCGTTCGGTGTCCAGAGCCGGCCGTCCTCGCCGCGTACCACGATGAGAGGATCCAGGAAGGCTCCGGCCTCGGCGATGCGCCCGCTCAGGCGCTGCGTGTGCGTGGGAGAGAGGTCGCGCTGGAAGGGGGTGGGTTGAACCGCAGACAGAGGGAGCGAGGCGAGCAGCAAGGGTTTGCCGCCGAGCGGGTCGCGGTAGGCCCCGATGGGGGTGCCGCCCGCCTCGCTCACCCAGACCGAGAGCGGCCCCACCTCGGGGCTCTCCAGGCCCAGGGAGATCTCCGCGGCGGTCAGCCCGCGGGCCTCGCTGTGCGGGGCGAGCTTGCCGCGAGCGCGTTTGCCCGCGGTACGTTTGACGGCCGGCCGTGCACGGCTGCCGGATGCCTTCTTACGAGTGGCCATGAGGCGCTACGGTGCCCTGCCCGCACCGCGCCGTAAAGTGTGGTATGCGAAAATGGCCGCCCTTCCGCTCGAGCAGCCGCATGGCAATCGCCGCCTCCCTTGCCCGTCCCGGCCCCCCGGCGCAGCGCCTCGATGCGGAGGGACATGCGCATATCGATCTGCGCGCGATCTGGGCGCTCGCCCTGCCGCTGATGGCCAACAGCGCGGTGCAGGTCGTCCTCAACCTCACCGACATCTGGTTCATCGGGCACATCTCCACCGCGGCGCTCGCGGCGGTCGGGGCCGTGCAGTGGCTCATCCTCGGGGTGTTGTTCATGCTGGGCGGCGCCAGCATGGCCGTACAGACCCTGACATCCCATGCCCACGGCGCGCGCCGTTACCGACGTGCCTCGCAGGCCGCATGGACGGCGCTGTGGCTCACCTTGTGCATCGCGCCGGTGTGCATTGCGCTCGGCGCGGTGGGCCGCTTCATCCTGATTCCCTTCGGATTCAGTCCGCGCATCGACCACCTCGCACAGCAGTTCTGGTTTCCGCGCATCGCAGGCGCCTCGTTCGCCGTGGCGGCCTGGGCGATGATGGGCTTCTTCAACGGCATTGGCCGCACCAGTGTCAGTCTCGTCGTGGCCGCAGCGGCGGCGATCGCCAATGCGCTGCTCAACGACCTGTTCATCTTCCACCTCGGCTGGGGCGTCGCGGGCTCCGCATGGGCGAGCAATGCGGCGCAGGCGGTGGCCTTCGCATTGGGATTCGTGCTTTTTCTGCGGGCGCCGTTTCGCGCCTCGTTCAGCTCTCATCTCACGTGGCGACCGGCCTGGCACCGCATCCGGCGGCATCTGCGCCTGGGGTTGCCCATGGGGCTGATGCCGGCGGCGGATGTGCTGGGCTTTTCGGTATTCCAGATGATGCAGGTCCGTTACGGCACCGTTGCGGGTGCGGCAACGCAAATGGTCACCGTGCTGACGTCCGTGTGTTACATGCCGGGGATTGGCATCGCCACCGCGGCGGCGACGCTGGTGGGACAGTCGATCGGGGCGGGTGATCGGGAGTGGGCGCTGCGCCTCGGCACGAGGATTATCCTGCTCGCGGCGATCGTGATGGGGGGTATCGGAGTGCTGCTCGCACTGCTTGGGCCCTGGCTGATGCCGTTGTTCGCGGCAGCGCACGATGCAGGCTCGGCCGCCGCCGCACGACTCGGCGCACAGTTGCTTTGGCTCGCGACGGCGTACCAGTTCTTCGACGGACTGAACCTCGGCAGCAGCATGTGCCTGCGCGGGGCGGGTGATGTCCGGGTGCCGGCGGCGCTGATGTTCCCGGTCTGCTGGGTGATCTTCCTGCCGCTTGCACACGCCTTCACCTTCGCCCCGGGACAGGGCTGGTTCCACTTCCTGCCGCAGTTTGGCTGGGGGGCGCGCGGCGGCTGGTGTGCAGTCATCGTCTACGTGGTGCTCCTCGGCATGGCGCTTTTCCTGAGGTGGCGTTCCCGGGCATGGCAGCGGATCCGGCTCTGAGGGGGAGGCTCGCTGGCCGTACCGGTGCAGGACTCAGTGTGGCGGATGCACGCTTACTGCGGAAAGCGGTGCGACCGAGTCGCGCAGAACCAGCTCCAACTCGAGGCGGGGCCGCGGCACCGGTTGTGGCCACCCGCGCCGATGCGGCTTGTGCTGGATGATCAGATCGGCGGCGATGCGGGCGATCGACCGGACGGGCTGGCGCACGGTGGTGAGCTGCGGCCAGATCATGGTCGCGACGGGCGCATCGTCGAATCCCACGATCGAGAGCTGCTCCGGCAGCGCGAGGCTCATCTGCCTGGCGACACACACGGCGGCGGCGGCCATGTCGTCGTTGCTTGCAAAGATGGCTGTTGGAGGATCCCGCGATTCGAGGATGTGGCGGGCGCATTCCAAGCCGTCGCTGAACTCGAAGTTCCCGGTCTGCACCAGCTGCGGGTCGATCGCGAGTCCGCGCGCGTGCATGACATCCGCAAAGCCGAGATATCGTTGCTCGCTCGCCCGGTGATCGGGCCGGCCCCGCATGAAGCCGATCCGGCGGTGTCCGTGCTCGACCAGATGCGTAGTCAGCTGACGCGCCGCCGCGCGATCGTCCGTGTCCACCGAAGGAGAGTCTTCCGGCGCGCGCCTCGGCGCAATGTGCACTGTCGGAATGCCCGCCTTCGACAACGTGTCGCGCACGCCCGCGTAGTCGCTGAGCGGTGGCAGCAGGATCACCCCTTCCAGGCGCAGCTGCCGGATGAGCGTGTTCACATTGCGCGCGAGGTCGGGACCGCAGATGTCGATCGGCTCGACCATCATGTGCAGGCCCGCCTCCCGGCAGCGCTGCACGGCGCCCGTCTGGAATTCGCTCAGGTAATCGCCGGGCTTGTCGTAGAACAGGCCGATCAGGAAAGAACGGTCGCCGGCCAGACCGCGCGCGTTGAGGTTGGGCTGGTAGTCGAGCTGCTCGATCGCCTCCAGGACGCGCGTGCGGGTTTCGGCGCGCACGCCGCGCTCGTTGTTGATGACACGGGAGACGGTCTTCGAGGAGACCCCGGCACGCTCGGCCACCCTCTCGATCGTCGTCGACTCGCGACCTGGACCCAATTCTTTGCGCATCGCGCCACATTAAACGAAGTGTCAGCGCTGTCAATCGGATCCCGACCCGCAATATTGCTCGTTGTCCGGCGAAGTGTCAGACCACCTTGGAGTAGCGGGGCGCCGCGGCCGGCGAGGACGACTGCTCGAGGTAGCGGTCGAAGCACATGGCGATGAGCCGCAGCAGCAGCTGCCCGCGTGGGGTGGCTGCGATCGCCTCGGGTGTGAGCACGACCAGTCCATCGGCTGCGAGCGGCCTCAGCTTCTCGAGCGCATCGGCGAAGTAGGTGTTGAAGGCTATCCCGTGCCGCGACTCGACGGCCGGGACATCGACTCTCCCCTGACACATGAGGCGTTGGATCACCTCGGCCCGAAGCAGATCGTCCGCATCGAGCGTCAGGCCTCGCCATACGGCGAGCCTGCCCGCATCGATCGCGGTCTCCCAGCCCGGCAGATCACGGAAGTTCTGGCTGAAGCTCGCTCCGATGTGGCTGATGGCGCTCACTCCGAGCCCGAGCAGATCGCAGTCGGCGTGGGTGGTGTAGCCCATGAAATTGCGATGCAGTCCGCCGGCATCCTGCGAGCGCGCGAGATCGTCCGAGGGCAGGGCGAAGTGGTCCATGCCGATGTAGCGATACCCGGCGGCCGAGAGCTGCTCGATGGCGAGCTGCAGCAGCCGTATGCGAGTCTCGGGGTGCGGCAGGAAAGTGGCATCGAGCTGGCGCTGAGGCTTGAAGAGCTCCGGCAGGTGCGCATAGCCGTAGATGGCCAGCCGGTCGGGGCGCGCCTCGATGACGGTACGCAGTGTCTGGCTGAACCCTTCGGGGGTCTGAAGCGGCAGGCCGTAGATCAGATCCACGTTGACCGAGCGCATGCCGCTCGCGCGGCAGGCCTCGATCACCGCCAGCGTCTCCTCCACCGTCTGGATGCGATTGACGGCCCGCTGCACCTGCGGATCGAAGTCCTGCACACCGAGGCTCGCACGATTGAAGCCCAGCCCCGCCAGCTCCGCGATGTCTCCGGGCTGCACCGTGCGCGGATCGAGCTCGATGGAAAAATCGCGCCCGGGGAGCGAGCTCAGGTGGAACTGGCGCCCCAGGGCATCGAGGAGCCTGCCGATCTGCTCCGGCCGGAAGAAGTTGGGCGTGCCGCCCCCCAGGTGCAGCTGCAGCACCTCGCGGCCGCTGTCGAACAGCGGCGCCACCAGCGCCACCTCCGCCAACAGCCGCTCGAGATAGCGCTCGCCGCGGGCCGCATCCCGCGTGATGACGCGATTGCAGCCGCAGTAGAAACACGGGCTGAGGCAGAACGGCATGTGCGCGTAGATCGACAGTGCCCGACCACGCGAATTGCTCAGCCGGATGTGCTCGCGCAGCTGCCCGGCGCCGAAGGACGGCTGAAACTGCGGCGCCGTCGGATAAGAGGTATAGCGCGGCCCGGGCCGGTCGTAACGGCGGAGCAGGTCGCGGTCGAGGAAAGGTGCGGTCATATTGCCCGGCTGCAACGTTGCGTCGAGATGATATGGATCATGATCCCGCCACCGGCCGCGGGGCGGCATACGTAGTTTGCGAAATTACACGAACTTCGTGGTATTATGGCTTCGGCCGATGAGGCTCGAGGAGCGTCCGGTGAAGAACGTCACGATCACTCTGGATCAGCAGACCGCCGCCTGGATCCGCGTCCAGGCGGCCAAGCTCAATATGAGCGTATCGCGGTTCGTCGGCGAATTGCTGCACAAACAGATGACCGACGCGCAAACCTACAACGAGTCCATGCAGCGGTTTTTCAGCGAGAAGCCCTTGGATTTCGAATGGGTCGACGGCCATCGTCCGAAGAGAGAGGAGCTGTATGACCGGCCCGTTCTTCGTCGATACTAACGTTTTCGTCTATTCGCGCGATGCGGGGGATCCCGATAAGCAAACCTGCGCCAGGCGGTGGCTGGAGCATCTTTGGTCGGAGCAGCTTGGCCGTACCAGCGTGCAAGTGCTCAACGAGTACTACGGTGTCTTGACGCGCAAGTTGAAACCCGTGCTGCCGGCGGAGGAGGCTCGCACCACCGCCGGCAATCTGTTTGCGTGGAACCCGCGCATCATCGACCGGGAGCTGATCGAGCGCGCATGGAGTGTCGAGGGACGTTATGGGCTGTCCTGGTGGGACAGTCTGATCGTGGCGGCCGCACAGCTCCAGGCCTGCTCCGTGCTGCTGACCGAGGACCTGCAGGACGGCTGCGTGTATGGCTCGGTCACCGCGCTGAACCCCTTCAAGACCGCCGTCGCTGAAGCGCGGGCGAGCTACACTGCAGCCCCGGTGGCGGTGCCGCGGCGGCGCGGACGTGGTCGGCCCAAGAAGGTCGCCTAAAGGACTCGAGGTCATGCGGGGCCCTCCTGCGAGTCCTTTGATGGAGCCGGAGGTCGAGGTCTATCGGTCCCGGCGCCGTGCGGACTGCACGGACCGTTCCTTCATGCTCGGCGCAGTGGGCATCGCGTGCCGGGTCATTGCCTACGACGGGCTGTTCCTGCTGCAGGTGGCCGAGGCGGATGTGCCGCGCGCCATGGGACACCTGAGCCAATACGATGCGGAGAACGCGGCCTCCGAGCCGCCCCCGCCCCCGATGCGCCTCTACCCCAACGCGTGGGTGGGCTGCGTGCTCTACGCCGCATGGCTGTTCGGTGTGGCGTATGCGATTTCCAACGGCCTGGTGCGGCTCGACGCATTCTCCCGCGGCGATCTGTACGGTGCGGGCGTGCAGAGCGGGCAGTGGTGGCGGGCGTGGACCGCCCTGACGCTGCATCTGAGCGGCGCTCACCTTGCCGGCAACCTCCTCGGAGGCATCTGGTTCGGATACCTCGCCGGCCAGCAATTTGGTGTCGGCACCGCGTGGCTGCTCACCGTCATGGGCGGGGGACTCGCCAACCTGCTGGAAGGCCTCATCGCACCGCCCTGGTATCGCTCCGCCGGGGCCTCGACTGCGATATTCGCCGCCCTCGGCATGATGGCGGCGCACACCTGGCGATTGGGGACAGGGGATTCGCAGGGGTGGCTGCGCCGCTGGGCGCCCCTCGGCGCCGGCGTGGTCCTGCTCGCGTGGCTGGGGAGCGCCGGCAAGCACACGGATGTCATGGCGCATCTGCTCGGCTTCGCCTTTGGCGGCGCGCTCGGCTGGCTCGCGGCGCAGCCACGGATCGACCGACTCCTGCCCACCGTGCCTCAATGGCTCGCGGGCCTCGCCGCCATGGCCATCATGGCCGTGGCATGGGGTTTCGCGCTCGGGTGAGGCGGTCGCCGGCCATGCCCGCCCGCGAATCTAGTCGCTGTTGGGCAGCAGGGCGGCGGGCGCCTCTTGCGTGCGCCGATAGTGCAAAGTCACGGCGGTGTCGATTCCCTGGCCGCTCAGGAGCACCGTCGCCACGAGACTCCCATCAGGGGCGAGACCGTAGCTTTGCGTGATCGCCGGTCCCCATTCGGGCCGGGTGTCGATGACATACTTGCGCCCTTGCCATCCCGAGCGCTGTTCGGCGCTGACCCCGTCCAACTCCACCGCGGTCCGCACTCCGGTGGAGTACTGTTGCGAGGCGTTCTCGGAGACGACGCTGAAGGAGCCCGGTGCGAGGGTGATCTGGAGATGGCTGCCCGGGACATGGGTGAGAAACTCCTGCACCAGGCCTGCATCCGGGGGCGGCGGGCCGCCGGACTGCGCCGCTGCGGACGCCTGCCCCCTCTCGCCGCCAGAGGCTTCATCGGATTCCCCGCGGGGCGTTTCCCGCCTTTGCGGCAAGTCGTCCTCGACCGCACGTCCCCGCCGAGCGCGCCGTGCGAGGTAAATCGCCTTGTCGATCTGAGCCCGCAGGCTCGCCACGGCCCGACCAATATCACTGCTCGCGGCAGGATCGAGCGCCCAGTTGCCGCTCAGCCGCACGCCCGGAGGCGCCGTGCTCGAAAGGCGCTGCGAGGCACAGCCCACGAGGGCCAGGGTGAGGAATGCGGCACACAGGGGAAGCCGCAGGACTCGGCTCGACATCGGGTATTGCCTGGCGCGGGTGCGGGACCTGATGGGCGATTCGACGCTGGGATCCGCTTTAAGTTCTCGATGCCGCGGCCTTCGCCGCCAGGGATTCGATCCGCCGCCAATCGCCCGCCGCGAGAGCATCCGCAGGCGAAAGCCAGGACCCCCCGGCGCACAGTACGTTGGGCAGGTCGAGATAGGACTTGACCGTCTCCTGGGTGATGCCGCCGGTGGGACAGAACCGGGCCTGAGGGAAGGGTCCGGCGAAGGATTTGAGCATCGCGGTACCGCCGGCGGGACCGGCGGGGAAGAACTTGAAGCAATGGTAGCCGTGCGCGAGCCCCGCCATGAGCTCCGAGGCGGTCGCGATCGCCGGCAGATACGGAATGGGAGCGTTCGTGCCCGCCTCGAGCAGCACCGAGGTGGCTCCGGGGGAAATGGCGAATGCGGCGCCCGCATTGGCGGCGGCGCGCAGGTCTTCGGCGGACAGCACTGTTCCGGCGCCAACGGAAATGTCCGGCACCTCCCGCGCGATGGCTTCGATCGCGCGCAGCGCCGCGGACGTGCGCAGCGTGATCTCGACCACGCGAATGCCGCCGCGCACGAATGCCCGCGCCAGCTCCGGCGCAGTCTCCGCATTCTCGATCACGACTACCGGCATGACCGGGGCAAGTTTCAGTATCCGCTCGATGTCCGCTCTCGGTTGCATGGTGTTCTCGATGGCTGGGGGCCGTATCCTGAGGCAAATCGCAGGCGCGCGGTAGCGGCGCGAAGACCGTTCAGCGGGCGGCGCTCTCGAGGAAGCTCAGGCGGCGCTCATGCGCATCGAGCCGCACGCGTACGCCGAGCGGCACGGGCTCATTGAGATCGCCGTGCCCGATGGGAAAGCCCGCCGCGCAGGGCAGTCCCGTCGCGGTCGCCAGGTCCCTCAGCACCTCGCCGCTCGTGTAATCGGCGTCCCGCTCCTCGCAGCCGGTGAAGGAGCCGAGAACGATGCCGCGGATCCGGCGGAAGATCCCCGCCAGCGCCAGGTGGGTCCACATGCGGTCCAGGCTGTAGGGACGCTCACCGACGTCCTCGAGCAGCAGAATCGCTCCATCGAGCGGTGGAAGGAAAGGTGTCCCGAGCAGCCGGGTGAGCACCGCGAGATTGCCCCCGAGCAATGGCCCTTCGGCGACGCCCTCGACGCAAGTCTCCGTGCCCGTCAGGGGCGCCGCCGGCGCGGTAGCCTCCAGCAGGGAAAACAGGCGCTCGTGTGTCGAGGCGCCCAGCTTGCCGAGCTGGGTGAGGACCGGACCATGAACGCTCACCTGACCTTCGCGCTGCAGCCAGGCATGGATGGCGGCGATGTCCGAGAAGCCGACCAGCGGCTTCGGCGAGGGTGAGACGCCATTTAAGCCCGCGAGCAGCCGCAGGGTTCCGTAGCCGCCGCGGGCGCAGAACACCGCCTTCACCTGCGGATCGGCCAGGGCGGCCGAGAGCTCGGCGAGCCGGCGGACGTCGCCGCCCGCAAGGTATCGGTGCCGGCTCCATATCCCGGAGTCGAAGTGGACACGGTAGCGCTCCGCGATCACCCCGAGGCCCGCTTCGAAGCTCGCCCGATCGAAAGGCCCCGCCGGGGCGACGGCGGCAACCCGGTCGCCGGGGCGCAATGCGGGGTAGGGGCGAATGACCGTCGGAAGCATGCGAGAGAAGGATTTACCGTGATTGGACCGCATTGTCCAGGTCAGCCGCCGCCGGCCGGTCGGGGCCGCGGGGCGCAATTCTTAACCCGAGCCTCACTCTGACGGCGGTAGCTTTCGCATCCGTCAGGGCACCCGAGAGACATTCCCCGCGAAGGAGTGGACGTGGACGCAATCTTTCTTCTCATCATGGCGGCGCTGTACGCCGTGACCCATTGGTTAGCGTGGGCGATCTGCCGACTCGGAGACCTCGAATGAGCGCCGCCTATGTGGTCAGCGGGCTGCTTGCTCTCGGGCTCACCGCCTATCTGCTCTACGCGATGTTCAAGCCGGAGAAATTCTGATGACCGGCGAATCCTGGGGGCTGCTCGCCCTGTTCCTCGGCGTCACGCTGCTGTGCGTGAAGCCGCTCGGCCTGTACATGGCCAAGGTGGCCGAGGGCGCCCCCATCTGGCCGCTGCGTGTGGGAGGCGCGCTCGAGCGGCTGATCTACCGGCTCTGCGGCACCGATCCGGCGGAGGAAACCGGCTGGATGCGATATGCCATCGCGTTGCTCGTGTTCAACGCCCTCGGGGCGGCGCTCGTATACGCGCTGCAACGCCTGCAGTACTTCCTGCCGCTGAATCCGCAGCACCTCGGCGCGCCACCGCCGGATTCGGCGTTCAACACGGCGATCAGCTTCATCACCAACACCGACTGGCAGAGCTACACGCCCGAGACCACCATGAGCTATCTCGCGCAGATGGCCGGTCTCGCCGTGCAGAACTTCCTCTCCGCCGCCACCGGCATCGTCGTGGCAATCGCCCTGATCCGGGGACTGGCGCGTCACACGGCCAAGGCCATCGGCAATTTCTGGGCGGACATCACGCGCGTGACGCTCTATGTGCTGCTGCCGATGGCGTTCGTGTTCGCCCTCGCGCTCGTCAGCCAGGGCGTGATCCAGAACTTCAGCGCGTACAAGAGCGTGACGATGCTCGAGTCCCTCACCTACCAGCGGCCGTCGACCCATGTCGCGGGCCACTCCGCGCTGGACAAGGCCGGCCGCCCGCTGATGCGGATGGTGACCACGCGCACGCAGACCCTGCCCATGGGTCCGGTGGCCTCGCAGGAGAGCATCAAGGAGCTCGGTACCAACGGCGGCGGGTTCTTCAACGCCAACTCCGCGCACCCGTACGAGAATCCCACCGCCGTCTCGAACCTCCTCGAGATGCTCCTCATCATCCTGATCCCCGCCTCTCTCACTTACACCTTCGGATACATGGTGGGCGACACCCGCCAGGGCTGGGCCGTGCTCAGCGCCATGACGATCCTGTTCGTCTCGCTCTACGCGCTCGCCAACTACAGCGAACAGCTCGGCAATCCCCGCATCGCCGCGCTCGGGGTGAATCAGGCCGCGAGCGCGCTGCAATCCGGCGGCAACATGGAGGGCAAGGAGACCCGCTTCGGCATCGCCGCCTCGACGCTCTTCGCCACGATCACCACCGGTACGTCCTGCGGCGCAGTCAACTCGATGCACGACTCGTTCACGCCGCTCGGAGGCTTCGTGCCACTCTTCAACATGATGCTGGGCGAGGTGGTCTTCGGCGGGGCGGGCACGGGACTTTATTCGATGCTCATCTTCGCCATCATCGGCGTGTTCATCGCGGGCCTCATGATCGGCCGTACGCCGGAGTACCTCGGCAAGAAGATCGAGTCCTTCGAGATGAAGATGAGCGCGATCGCGATCCTGGTGATGCCCTTCATCGTGCTGCTCGGGGCGGCCGTGGCGGTGAGCGTCAAGGCGGGTCGGGCGGGCGTCGCCAACCCGGGGGCGCACGGCTTCAGCGAGATCCTCTACGCATTCACATCGGCAGCCAACAACAACGGCAGCGCGTTCGCCGGGATAAGCGCCGACAGCCCGTTCTACAACATCGCGCTCGGACTGGCCATGTGGATCGGCCGCTTCTGGCCCATCGTGGCAGTGCTCGCGGTCGCGGGCTCGCTCGCGGCCAAGAAGCGCATTCCCATCACCACGGGCACCATGCCCACTCACGGGCCCACGTTCATCATTTTGCTCATCGGCACGGTGCTGCTGGTCGGGGCGCTCACTTTCGTGCCTGCCCTGGCGCTCGGGCCCATCGTCGAGCAGCTGATGCTCCGGAGTCATTGACATGCGCCGCAAGCCATCGATGTTCGACCGCGCGCTGCTCGGACCGGCGATCCTCGATTCAATGCGCAAGCTCGACCCGCGGGTGCAATGGCGCAATCCCGTCATGTTCGTCGTATACCTCGGCAGCATCCTCACGAGCGGCCTGTGGGTCCAGGCGCTCATTGGCCACGGAGACGCGCCGCCGTGGTTCATCTTCGATATCGCGATGTGGCTGTGGTTCACGGTGCTGTTCGCGAACTTCGCCGAGGCGCTCGCGGAGGGCCGCAGCAAGGCCCAGGCCGCGAGCCTGCGCGGCCTGAAGCAGACCGTCGAGGCCAAGCGCCTCGCGGATCCCGGCGATCGCAACGGGGTGACGCGGGTGCGGGCGGACGCGCTGCGCAAAGGCGAGATCGTGCTGGTCGAGGCGGGTGACTACATTCCCGGCGATGGCGAAGTCATCGAGGGCGCCGCCTCGGTCGATGAGAGCGCGATCACGGGGGAGTCCGCGCCGGTCATCCGCGAGTCGGGTGGGGATTTCTCCTCGGTCACGGGTGGCACTCG
>DAIDHH010000157.1 GCA_027452045.1 Gammaproteobacteria bacterium | reverse complement strand
GGGCCCGTGCGCGGCAACGGCAAGATCATCCAGGAGCTCGAGGCGGCCTTCCTCGGCGCCGGATGGAACGTCATCAAGGTGCTGTGGGGCTCGCGTTGGGATCCGCTCCTCGCCCGCGACACCGACGGTCTGCTGCGGCGCCTGATGGAGGAGTGCGTCGACGGGGAGTACCAGAACTTCAAGGCCAAGGGCGGCGCCTACACCCGCGAGCATTTCTTCGGCAAGTATCCCGAGCTCAGGGCCATGGTGGCCAACATGTCGGACGAGGAGATCTGGCGGCTCAACCGCGGCGGCCACGATCATCGCAAGGTCTATGCGGCCTATGCGGCCGCCATGAGCCACAAGGGCCAGCCGACGGTCATTCTCGCCAAGACGGTCAAGGGCTTCGGTCTCGGCAAGGGGGGCGAGGGCCAGATGGTCGCCCACCAGCAGAAGAAGCTCTCCGAGGAGGATCTGCGCGCCATCCGCGACCGCTTCCACATCCCGGTGACGGACGAGGAGGTCGCCGCGCTGCCGTTTCGCAAGCCGCCCGAGGACTCCGAGGAGGCGCGCTACCTGCACGAGAAGCGCAAGGGCCTCGGGGGCTACCTGCCCTCGCGGCGCAAGCAGGCCCCGCCGCTCGCCGTGCCGCCGCTCGAGGCGTTCTCGGCGGTGCTCGAGGGCACCGGGGAGCGGGAGATCTCCACGACCATGGCGTTCGTGCGCATCCTGACGACGCTGCTCAAGGACAAGGCCATCGGCAAGAACATCGTGCCGATCGTGCCCGACGAAGCCCGTACCTTCGGCATGGAGGGCCTGTTCCGGCAGATCGGCATCTATTCCTCAGTGGGGCAGCTCTACACGCCCCAGGACGCCGACACTCTCATGTCCTACCGCGAGGACAAGAAGGGCCAGATCCTCGAGGAGGGCATCAACGAGTCGGGCGCCTTGTGCTCGTGGATCGCCGCCGGTACCGCCTACAGCAACCATGCGATCAGCATGGTGCCGTTCTACATCTTCTATTCGATGTTCGGGTTCCAGCGGGTCGGTGACTTCATCTGGGCCGCGGGCGATCAGCAGGTGCGTGGCTTCCTGCTCGGCGCCACCGCCGGACGCACCACCCTCGCGGGCGAGGGCCTGCAGCACCAGGACGGACACAGTCAGCTCGTGGCGACCACGGTGCCGAACTGCGTGGCCTACGATCCCACCTTCGGCTACGAGCTCGCGGTGATCATCCAGGACGGCATGCGGCGCATGTACGTCGAGCAGGAAAACATCTTCTATTACATCACCGTGATGAACGAGAACTACCCGCAACCGGCCCTGCCGAAGGGCGTCGAGGCGGGCATTCTCAAGGGGGCCTATCGGCTGCAGGCGGCGGGCTCCAAGGGGAAGCTGCGCGCGACGCTGCTCGGCTCGGGCACCATCCTGCGCGAGTGCCAGGCGGCGGCCGGGGTGTTGGAGAGCGAGTACGGCGTGCGCACCGAGGTGTTCTCGGTCACGAGCTTCAGCGAGTTGCGGCGCGAGGCGCTCGAGTGCGAGCGCTGGAACCAGCTGCATCCGGGAGAGACGGCCCGCAAGCCCTATGCGAGCCAGTGCTTCGCGGATGCGCGCGGCCCGTTCATCGCCGCGACCGATTACATGCGCGCCGTTCCCGAGCAGATCCGCCAGTGGATCCCCGGCCCCTACCACTGCCTCGGCACCGATGGCTACGGTCGGTCGGATTCGCGTGCGGCGCTGCGACGGCATTTCGAGGTCGACCGGGACCACATCGTGGCGGCGACCCTGAAGGCGCTCGCCGATGAGGGCAAGCTCGAGCCTGCCGCGGTGAGCGCCGCGATCAAGGCGCTCGGGGTAGACCCCGAAAAGCCCGTTCCCTGGAAAGTCTGACATCGGAAGGCCAACCGAATGAGCGCGGCAGAGAGCCTCGTGGAAGTGCGCGTGCCCGACATGGGCAATTTCAAAGACGTCGCCGTGATCGACGTGCTCGTCAAGGTGGGCGAGAGCATCGAGCCGGAGGCGCCGCTCGTCACGCTCGAGACCGAGAAGGCGACGATGGATGTGCCTTCGACCGCCGCCGGAGTGATCGAGAAGATCCACGTCGCCAAGGGCGGCAAGGTCTCGGCGGGGGATCTGGTGGCCACCGTGCGAGCCAGCGAGCGCGGCGCAGGGGCTGCGGCGGGGTCCGCGCAGCAGGCGCCGGGCGCAGCCGCGACGCCTTCGCCGCCTCCCGTTCCCGCTCCGCAGCAGCTCGTGGAGCCAGCGCCCCAGGCGCAGGCCGCCGCGGCGTCAACGCCTGCACCGGCCGCGGCTCCAGCCGCGGCTCCCGCTGCAGCATCGATGCCTGCGCGCGGCGAGCTGCCGCCGATCAACGAACCGGGCTTCTCCCGCGCGCATGCCGGGCCCAGCGTGCGCAAGTTTGCCCGCGAGCTCGGGGTCGATCTGACTCGCGTCACGGGCAGCGGTTTCAAGGGCCGCATCACGCACGAGGACGTCAAGACCTTCGTCAAGGGCGCGCTGGCCTCACCGGGTGGTGCCGCCGGCGGCGGAGCACTGCCGGCCGTGCCAGCCGTCGACTTCGCCGCCTTCGGGCCGGTCGAGGTGCAGCCGCTCTCGAGGGTCCAGCGCATATCCGGTCCACGGCTGCATGCGAGTTGGGTGAACATTCCGCACGTCACGCAATTCGACGAGGCGGACATCACCGACCTCGAGGCGCTGCGCGCGCAGCTGAAGGATGCGGCGGCGGCCCAGGGCATCAAGCTCACCCCGCTCGCATTCATCGTGCGCGCGTGCGTGAAGGCGCTGCAGGCGTTTGCGACTTTCAACGCCTCGCTCGATCCTTCCGGCGCCAACCTCGTGCTGAAGAAGTACGTCCACGTCGGCTTCGCCGCCGACACGCCGAATGGCCTGATGGTGCCCGTGGTGCGCGACGCCGACCGCAAGGACGTCTATGAGATCGCCCGCCAGCTCGCCGAGCTGTCCGAGGCGGCGCGCCACGGCAAGCTCTCGGGCGCGCAGATGCAGGGCGGGAGCTTCACCATCTCGAGCCTCGGGGGCATCGGTGGCACCGCCTTCACGCCCATCATCAACGCCCCGGAGGTCGCCATCCTCGGCGTCTCCCGCTCCGCGTACAAACCGGTCTATCGCGACGGGACGTTTGTGCCGCGCCTGATGCTGCCCTTGTCGCTGTCCTATGATCATCGGGTCATCGACGGGGCCGCCGCGGCGCGCTTCACCACCTTCCTCGCCAAAACGCTCGCGGATCCACGCTCGCTTGTCGAGGCCGTGCCATGAGCCGCATCGATCTGACGGTCCCCGACCTCGGCAATTTCAGCAATGTGTCGGTGGTCGAGGTGCTGGTGCGGCCCGGAGAGCGGATTGAAGTCGACTCGGCCCTGGTGACCCTCGAGACCGACAAGGCGTCGATGGATGTTCCGGCCACCGCCGCGGGCACGATCGTCGAGGTGTCGGTCAAGGCGGGGGACAAGGTATCCAAGGGCTCCCTCATCGCACGCGTGGAGACTGGCGCCGAAGCGGCCGCCGCGCCGAGTGCTGCGGATAAGCCTGCCGCTCAGCCTCCCGCCTCGCCCCAGGCGGCCGCGCCCCAGGGCGCAGGTGCGGCCCCGAAGGCGGCGCCGGTCGCGCCGCGGGGGGATGTCAATCGCTCGACGCAGGTGCTGGTGCTCGGGGCGGGCCCGGGCGGCTATACGGCGGCCTTTCGTGCGGCGGATCTCGGCCTCAAAGTGACGTTGGTGGAGCGTTGGCCCACTCTCGGGGGCGTCTGCCTCAACGTCGGCTGCATTCCCTCCAAGGCGTTGCTGCACGCCGCCAAGGTGATCGAGGACGCGCAGGAGATGGCCGCGCACGGCATCACCTTCGGCAAGCCGCGCATCGAGCGGGCGAAGCTGCGTGACTGGAAGGCCTCGGTGGTGAAGAAACTCACCGGCGGCTTGAGCACTCTTGCCCGGCAACGCAAGGTCGAGGTGGTGCAGGGTATCGGCCGCTTCATCGGCCCGAACGTGGTGGAGGTCGAGGGGGAGAAGGGCTCCGAGCGCATCCACTTCGAGCAGTGCATCATCGCAGCCGGCTCCGAGGCGATCCGCCTGCCGGGGCTGCCCGAGGATCCGCGCATCATCGATTCGAGCGGCGCGCTCGAGCTGCCGGAGTTCTCCGGCGGCCTCCTGGTCATCGGCGGCGGCATCATCGGGCTCGAGATGGCGTGCGTCTATGCCGCCCTCGGCGCCCGCGTCAGCGTCGTCGAGCTCACACCGCAGCTCATCCCGGGTTGCGATCCGGATCTGGTGCGGCCGCTCGAGCGGCGCATCCGCTCGCGCTACGAGCAGATCCTCCTCGGCACCAAGGTCTCGCGTGTCGAGGCGTTGTCCGAGGGGGTACGCGTGACCTTCGAGGGCGAGAAGGCGCCCCCGCCGCAGCTCTATGACCGGGTGTTGGTGGCCGTCGGCCGCTCGCCGAACGGCAAGCTCATCGCGGCGCAGGCGGCCGGCGTGACCGTCTCGGACCGGGGGTTCATCCCGGTGGACAAGCAGATGCGCACCAATGTGCCGCACATCTACGCGATCGGGGACATCGCCGGTCCCCCGATGCTCGCGCACAAGGCGACGCACGAAGCGAAGGTGGCCGCCGAGGTCGCAGCGGGACACAAGAGCGCCTTCGATGCGCGCGTCATACCCTCCGTCGCCTACACCGATCCGGAGATCGCCTGGGTGGGTCTCACCGAAACCGAGGCCAAGGCGAAGGGCATCAAGGTCGAGAAAGGCGTCTTCCCCTGGGCCGCGAGCGGCCGCTCGCTCTCCCTCGGGCGCGATGAGGGCTTGACCAAACTGCTCTTCGACCCCGATACCCATCGGGTGCTCGGCGCCGGGATCGTCGGCACGAATGCGGGCGAGCTCATCAGCGAGGTGGCGCTCGCCATCGAGAATGGCTGCGATGGCGCCGACATCGGCCTAACCATCCACCCGCACCCGACGCTCTCGGAGACCGTCGCCATGGCGGCGGAGGCCCACGAGGGCACATTGACGGACCTCTACATTCCCAGGAAGTAGGCGCGAGCCGGGGCCTCGACAGGAGCTTGATCCGTCGGCGCGGCGTAAGCCGAATGCGCCCCCGCAGGACGGCGCGGCCGATAGAACCGGGTCATTGCCCCGGGCGCCGGTCTATCAGCCGCCGGGCCTTGCCCTTGGAGCGCTCGATCACCCCGGGAAGGTGCACCACGACGGATACCTGGACGCCGATGTGCGTCTTCAGGTGTTGTGCGAGCGCGTGCGCCGCGCTGCGCCGCGTGGCGAGGTCCTCATCGGGCCCCAGGGTTTCCACGTGCACCGTCAGCGCATCGAGATATCCCTCGCGGGTGAGCTCGAGCTGGTAGTGCGGCGCAAGCTGCGGGGTGCGCAGGATCTGCTCCTCGATCTGCGAAGGAAACACGTTGACGCCGCGGATGATCAACATGTCATCGCTCCGTGCCTGGACGCGGGCCATGCGCCGCATGGAGCGGGCGGTCGGTGGCAGCAGGCGGGTCAGATCCCGCGTGCGGTAGCGGATCACGGGCAGCGCCTCGTTGGTGAGCGAGGTGAGCACCAGCTCCCCTTCCTCACCGTCGGGGAGCACCCTCCCGGTGTCCGGATCGATCACCTCGGGGTAGAAGTGATCCTCCCAGATCACCGGTCCGTCGCGGCTCTCGATGCACTCGCAGGCCACCCCGGGACCCATCACTTCCGAGAGACCGTAGATGTCGATGGCATCGAGGCCCAAGCGCGATTCGATCTCCCCGCGCATCGCCTCGCTCCAGGGCTCGGCGCCGAAGATGCCGATGCGCAAAGAGCTCTCCCGCGGGTCGAGTCCCTGACGGACGTACGCTTCGGAGAGCGTCAGGGCGTATGACGGGGTGGCCATGAGAATGTCGGGACGCAGGTCCTGAATCAGCTGCACCTGCCAGTCCCGCCGTCCCGTGGAGACGGGCACCACCGTACAGCCCAGGCGCTCCGCCCCGTAGTGCGCGCCGAGGCCCCCGGTGAACAGTCCATAGCCGTAGGCGATGTGCACCACATCGCCGGTGCGCGCACCGGCGGCGCGGATGGAGCGGGCCATGAGCGTTGCCCAGGTGTCGATGTCCCTGGCACTGTATCCGACGATGGTCGGCTTGCCGGTCGTGCCACTCGAGGCGTGAAGACGCACCACCTTCTCGCGGGGCACCGCGAACAGTCCGAATGGGTAGTGCGCGCGGAAGTCCTGCTTGGTGAGCAAGGGAAACTTCCCCAGGTCCTCGAGCGAGCCGAGCGTCTGCGGGCCGACCCCGTGCGCATCGAAGTTGGCTCGATAGTGCGCGACGTTCTCGTAGGCGTGTCGGATCGACCAACGCAAGCGCTCGAGCTGCACGTGCCGGAGCTCATCGATGCTCGCATGCTCGATCGCTTCGCGCTCACTGCTCACTGCAAGTCTCGCCGCCGCCGATCACCATGTGCGGTCCCTACTCTGCGCTCGCCGCCCTAGTGTAGCAGCGCGGTGGGCGCTGCCCAAAGCGCTGCACCGATGCAGCCCGGGCTTGTGGTAGCATCCCCGCGCAGTGGCCGGGTCGGCCGCCATCGGATCGGGGCCGGGGGAATCTGCCAAGAGGCCCTCTCAAGAAGCGGAGACGACAATGAGCAAGAGACTGGCGGCGGAGTTTTTCGGGACTTTCTGGCTGGTGTTTGGAGGCTGCGGGAGCGCGGTGCTCGCTGCGGCCTTCCCGCACCTCGGAATCGGATTCCTCGGGGTCGCGCTCGCCTTCGGCCTCAGCGTCCTCACCATGGTGTATGCGGTGGGACATATCTCTGGCGGGCACTTCAACCCCGCTGTGACGGTGGGCCTATTTGCCGGTGGACGGTTCGGCGCCCGGGAGGTCCTCCCCTACATCCTGGTCCAGGTAGCGGCGGCGATCGCGGCCGGCGCGGTGTTGTACGCCATCGCGAGCGGCAAGCCCGGCTTCAGCGCCTCGGCGAGCGGATTCGCCTCGAACGGCTACGGCGCGCACTCTCCGGGCGGCTACTCCATGCAGTCGGCGATGATTGCGGAGTTCGTCCTGACAGCGATGTTCGTGCTGGTCATTCACGGCGCCACCGACAAGCGCGCCCCGGCGGGCTTCGCCGGGCTCGCCATCGGCCTCACCCTCACATTGATACACCTCGTGAGCATCCCGGTGGACAACACCTCCGTCAATCCGGCGCGCAGCACCGGAGTCGCGATCTTTCAGGGCGGCTGGGCGGTGCATCAGCTGTGGCTGTTCTGGGTGATGCCGCTCCTTGGCGGCGTGGCGGGCGGACTCATCTACCGGACGCTGCTCGAGGCGAAGAGCCCGCAGGTACGGGCGGGTGCGCCCAAGGCCGATCTCGCCACCTGAAGGCGCCGCGGCGGGGCGCCTGCCTTGCCGCTCGTCTGCGCGCGGCCTTCGTGGCCGCCGCGGCGCCGCTCGCGCCGGCGCCAGCTTCCCGGCATCCCGTCACGTTTCGATGCACTCGGGCACTTTCCCCTCAAGGCCGCACCTTCTGCGCCGATAACTCCCCCATGGCGTTCCGGATTGCTGCGGAACGGCCCGCTCGCGCCGTGCGCGAGTGTGCGCAAGACGTGCCGGCGCATGGCGGCGCCGTGCCGGGGAGCTGGGAACACATGGCCTGCGGGGTCACGCAGTGGCCTTCGGGCGTGACGAGAGTGTCTGGGCAACAACACGAAAGGTATGCAATCGTGAAATCCTCACTGATCGGGATGCTGGCGCGTTCGAAACCGACGGTCCTCGGCGCGGCCTGCCTCGGGACGCTCGCGCTCGCGGGCTGCGCCACGGGACCCGCGCCGCAGCAGACGAGCTCGAGCGGGCTGTCCGCCGGCAACATGCAGCTGTCGGCGCAGATGAGCAGCAGCATCTTCCTGCAGCCGGTGGCTCCGCAAAAGCGCGTGGTGTTCATCGAGGGACACAACACCTCGAGCGCCCAGGACCTCGGCGTCGAGTCCCAGGTGAGCCAGGACCTCGCGGCCCGCGGCTATCGGGTCACCAACGATCCGACCAAGGCCGAATACATGGTCATGTACAACGTGCTGTACGTCGGCAAACAGCAGGGCAATTACACCGCCGCCGGAGCCCTGGCCGGCGGCTTCGGCGGCGGGCTCATCGGCGCCGTGACGAGCAGCGATGGCGGCACCCAGGCCGGAGCGCTGCTTGCCGGGGCGCTTGCCGGCGCGGTGATCGGCCATTTCATCCAGCACAAGCACTACATGATGGTGGTCGACATCCAGCTCGAGCAGCGTCAGGCCGGTGTCTATACGACCAGCCAGACCAACGCCGAGCAGGGCATGGGCGGGACCATGCAGACGAGCACGAGCGGCGTGAAGAACTGGATGATCTACCGCGACCGCATCGTGGCGCAGGCGCAGGGACTGAATCTCGCCTTCAACTACGCGACGCCCGCGTTGACCAAGGAAGTCTCCGGGGAGATCTCCGGGCTGTTCTGATCTCACCCGGCAGCCGGCGCAGGGATGCGCCCGATCGGTGGCGCCGGGCGCCGAGAGGTCACAACGCCCGCAGCCGCTCGAGGTAGAGCCGCTCGTCGGGCATGCGGCCGGCGCGCTGGGCCTCCCAAAGGGCCTCGGCGAGGCGCTCGATCATCATGTGCTCGGCGGCATGCGCATCGCCAAGTCGCCGGGAAAGCGATGTGTGGATGGCGCCGATGCCGGCCGGGCGGTCCGTGGAGATCTGCTCCCGGATCGCAAGGTGAAGCCCCATGTGCAGAAAGGGGTTCTCGCGCCCGCCCTCGGGCGTGAACTCCTGCGCCAGTCCCTCGGGCGATTCGAGCAGCGGGACGTATTCGCCGTGCTCGGCGATCACGACGGCGATCTGGCCCTCGAGTGGCTCGAGTGCGGCACCGGCGCGGTACTTGCGCCAGGCCTCGAGGTACAGTCGCCTCAGCTGCTCGCGGTTCTGATCGGCAAAGAACGGCATGCTCAACCTGCGGCCGCGCGGCGATGACGCGCTCGGGGCGCCGGCCGCTCATCGCTCCTCCCGCGAGAGGTCTTCTGCGAAGGAGCGCTGACCGTCTTGTCGGGGTACTCGCAAAGGTCCGCGATGAGGCAGCCCGGGCAGGCGGGCGCGCGCGCGGTGCAGACGTATCGTCCGTGCAACAGCAGCCAGTGATGGGCATCGTGCTTGAATTGCGGCGGCGTGCGCGCGAGCAATCCCTGCTCGACGGCGAGCGGTGTCTTGCCCGGGGCGAGGCCGCTGCGATTGGCCACGCGGAAGATGTGAGTGTCGACCGCGATCTCGTGCTCGCCGAACACGATGTTGAGGATGATGCTGGCGGTCTTGCGGCCGACTCCGGGAAGCGCCTCGAGCGCGGCCCGCTCCCGGGGGACTTCCCCGCCATGGTGCTCCACGAGCCGCTGGCACAACCCGATCAGGTTCTGAGACTTGGTGTTGTAGAGCCCCACGGACCTCAGGTACGGCCGCACGCCCTCGACACCGAGGGCGAGAAGCGCCTGCGGCGTGTTGGCGCGGGGGAAGAGCCTGCGGGTCGCGGCATTGACGCTCTTGTCGGTCGTGTGCGCCGAGAGCATGACGGCCACCAGCAGCTCGAAGGGGCTCGAGTACTCGAGCTCGCTGCGCGGTCGGGGATTGGCCGCCTTCAGGCGACGGTAGAGGGCGCGGATGGTGGCCGGATGCACGGTGGATTCACTCGCAACTCGAGCTCGGGGAGTCAGTGGCGGCGAGACGCTTTCTTGCCGCAAGCAGCATGGCACGTTCTTCGGCACGGCGCGCGAGCCGCGCATTGTGCGCAGCGAAGCGACGGCGGTTCGCGGCGGGATCGGGCGGGGCGGGAGTGTCCCCGGTCTCGGGCCGGGGCACCATCGCGATGCAATCAACCGGGCAGGGTGCCACGCACAGCTCGCAGCCGGTGCACAGTTCCATGACCACGGTGTGCATGTGCCGGCGCGCACCGACGATCGCATCGACCGGGCAGGGCGCAAGGCATTTGGCGCAGCCGATGCAGGCATCCTCGTCGATGAAGGCCACCGGGGGAGCCTGCTCGAGGCCGTTGGCCGGGTTGAGCGGCAGCGGTTCGCGGTGCAGCAGTTGTGCGAGCGCCGCAATGGTCGCGGCCCCACCCGGCGGGCATTGGTTGATCTGCGCCTCTGCCCGGGCTATCGCTTCGGCGTAGGGCCGGCAACCCGGATAGCCGCAGCGCGTGCACTGGGTCTGCGGCAGCAGTGCGTCGATGTCCTCAGCGCCGGGCATCGGCTCTCTAGCTGATCCGCATGCCCGGCGTGGCGCCAGAGTCGGGGCAGAGCAGGTAGGGACCCCCGGCCTCGCCGCTCGCCGCGAGCACCATCCCTTCGGAGAGGCCGAACTTCATCTTGCGGGGCGCGAGATTGGCGACCATCACCGTGAGGCGCCCCACGAGCGCCTGCGGGTCGTACGCGGCCTTGATCCCGGCGAATACGGTGCGGGTCTCATGTCCGAGATCCAGCGTGAGCTTCAGGAGCTTGTCCGCCCCCGCGACATGCTCGGCGGCCGCGATGCGCGCCACGCGCAAGTCGATCTTCTTGAAATCGTCGATGCCAATCGTGGCGGGCACTGCCTCGGGCCGTGGCGCCGGAGCCGCCTCTGCCGCGCCCGGCGCGGGGGAAGCCTTGGGCGCCTTGGCCGGCTCGGCCGTCTTCGCCGTGTCCGACTGCGTGTCGGCCGGCTCGAAGAGCGCATCGAGCTGCCTGGGGTCGACGCGGGTCATGAGGTGTTGATACGGGTTCACCCGGCGCGGCGGCTCGAGCAGGTCGTCCCAGCGCAATGGCCGATCGAGCCCGAAGAGCTCGCGAGCGACACGCTCCGAGAGCTCCGGCAGCACCGGCGCGAGCAGCACACTCAGCACCTTGAAGCCATAGAGCGCGCGCGCACAGGTGTCCTGCAGCTGCGCGCGCCGGCCCGGGTCCTTGGCCGCGACCCAGGGCTGGCGAGCGTCGAACTCCTGATTGATCCGGTCGGCGAAGTTCATCGTCAGGCGCATGGCGAGGCCGAATTCGCGGCTCTCGTAGCTCTCTCGCACCTGCCCGGCCACCGAGCGCGCCTCCTCGGTGAGCGCCTCGAGCTGCGGCCCGTACTCGATCGCCCCATCGAAGTAGCGGGTGATGAAGTTCGCCGCCCGGCTCGCGATGTTGACGTACTTGCCGATGAGATCGCTGTTGACCCGGGCGACGAAGTCATCGGGATTGAAATCGAGGTCCACCACGTTGGCATTGAGCTTGGCGGCGATGTAGTAACGCAGCCACTGCGGGTTCATGCCGATCTCGAGGTAGCGCAGCGGGCTGATCCCGGTGCCGCGCGATTTCGACATCTTTTCGCCCGAGACGGTGATGAAGCCGTGCACGTGCACGTTGTCGGGGACCTTGTACGGAGCTCCCGCGAACTTTAGCATCGCCGGCCAGAAGAGCGTATGGAAGTAGATGATGTCCTTGCCGATGAAGTGTACCTGGCGGGTGTCGGCAGCTCTCAGGAACTCCTCGAAACCACGCGGCTCGCCGTTCGCGCGCGCCTTGCCGCTCTCGAAGTAATTCTTGAGCGAGGCCAGGTAGCCGATGGGCGCATCGAGCCACACGTAGAAGTACTTGCCCGGGGCATCCGGGATCGCGATGCCGAAGTAGGGCGCATCGCGCGAGATGTCCCAGTCCGAGAGCGCCCGCTCGCCCTCGCCCGAGAGCCACTCGCGCGCTTTGTTGGCCACCTGGGGCTGCACGTGCCCCGGGTGCTCGAGCCACTCGTGCAGAAAGGCCACGCAGCGCGGGTCGGAGAGGCGGAAGAAGAAGTGATCGGAGCTCTTGAGCACCGGCTTCGCGCCGGTCAAGGTCGAGTACGGCTCGATGAGCTCGGTCGGGGAGTAGACGCTGCTGCAGACCTCGCAGGCATCCCCGTACTGATCCTTGGAGTGGCACTTCGGGCACTCGCCCTTGATGTACCGGTCGGCGAGGAACATGCCCTTGAGCGGGTCGTAGAACTGCTCGACCGGCCGGGCGTAGATGAGCCCGGCGGCCTTAAGCCGCCGGTAGATGTCCTGAGACAGCGCGACGTTCTCGGGCGAATCGGTCGAATACCAGTGATCGAAGCCGATGTGAAAGCCTTCGAGGTAGCGGGGGCGGCCGGCGGCGATGCGCGCGACCAGCTCCTGCGGGCTCACCCCCTGCGCTTCGGCCTTGAGCATGATGGGCGCGCCGTGGGCGTCATCGGCGCCGACGAAGTGCACCCGGTGGCCCTGCATGCGCTCGAAGCGCACCCAGATGTCGGCCTGGATGTACTCCATGATGTGCCCGATGTGGAATGGGCCGTTGGCGTAGGGCAGGGCGGTGGTGACGAAGAATGTCTCGCTCATCCGGCAAGTTTACCGGACCGCCGAGTGCGAGCGCGACCGATGGGCGGATTTTCCCGGGTACCGCGCCGCAGGGCGCTCCGGGGGGCGGTGGGCGAGGTCCTACGCCTCACCCCTCAGCGCCTCGAATTTCCCCTTGTTGATGGCCTTCTGGTAGGCCTCCTCGCCGGTGATGAGCCGCTGCTCGAGCAGCTGTTGGATGGCGCTGTCCATGGTGCGCATGCCGAACTGGGCGCCCGACTGCATGACGTTCTCGAGCTGGTCGAGCTTGCCCTGGCGGATGAGGCTCGCCGCCGCGGGCGTATTGATGAGGATCTCCAGGGCGGCGACCCTGCCCTCGCCATCTGCGCGCCGCAGCAACTGCTGCGAGACCACCCCGCGAAGGGAGGTCGAGAGCATGCCGCGCACGTGCGACTGCTTGTCCGAGGGGAACACGTTGACCATGCGGTCCACGGTCTGCGCGGCCCCGTTGGTGTGCAACGTGCCCATGACGAGGATGCCGGTCTCGGCCGCGGTGACCGCGATGCTCATCGTCTCGAGGTCGCGCAACTCGCCGACGAGAATGACATCGGGATCCTCGCGCAGGGCCGAGTGAAGCGCCGCTGCAAAGCTCGAGCTGTGCACGCCGATTTCACGCTGGCTGATGAGACAGCTCTTGCGCTGGTGCACGAATTCGATCGGATCCTCGATGGTGAGGACGTGTCCCTTCTCGCGCGCGTTGATGTCGTCGATCATCGCGGCGAGTGTCGTCGATTTGCCCGAGCCGGTCTTCCCGGTGACCAGCACCAGGCCGTTGCTGGCGCGGCACAACCCGCGCACCGCCTCGGGCAGGCCGAGCTGATCGAGGGTGAGCGCCCTCGAGGGTATGGCACGCAGCACCGCGCCCATGCCGTTCAACTGCCGCATCACGTTGACCCGGAAGCGCCCGACCTCCGGGATGGTGTAGGCGAAATCTGCGCCGTCCTTCGCCTCGAAGCGCTCGGCGGCGAGCTTCGGCAGGATCTCATAGAGGGTCTGTTTCACGAACTCCTGGCCGAGCGGCTGATCCTTGAGCGGCATTAGCTCGCCGAACAGGCGGATGCGCGGCGGCTCGCCTGCGATGAAGTGCAGGTCCGAGCCGCGCCGTTTCAGCACCTCGAGAAGGAAGGTATCGATGGTCGCCATGCGGGAGCCCCTGGATGATCCTTACGCGCCCGGCGCGGTGGCCGTCTCGGCCTTCGGCAGCAGGTCGACGTCCGTGACGTACTTCTGGAACGGACGCTTGTCCGTGGCGTAGCTGTAGGCGTGCTCGGGATCGATCTCCCGGGCGGTGATCGCCGCGAGCAGCGCCTGATCGAGGAGCTGCATCCCGAGGTCGCGGTTGGTCTGCAGCAGGCTCGGGATCTGAAAAGTCTGATCCGTCTGGATGAGCTTGGCGATCGCGCGAGTCATCATCATGATCTCGCAGACCGGCCTGCGTCCGTGGCCGTCGGGCGTCTTCACCAGCACCTGCGTGATCACCGCGAGCAGACTCTGCGACAGGAAGCTCTTGGTCTGTTCGCGCTGCTCGATCGGCAGCGCGTCGATGATGCGGTCGATGGTCTTCACCGCGCTCGTCGTGTGCAGAGTGCCGAAGACGAGGTGGCCGGTTTCGGCGGCGGTCATGGCCATGGAGATCGTTTCCGCATCGCGCATTTCCCCGACCAGGATGACATCCGGGTCCTCGCGCATCGCGGCCCGCACGCCTTCGGCGAAGCTCGGGATGTGGGTGCCGAGCTCCCGCTGAATGACCTGGCTCATCTTGCTGCGGTGCACCACCTCGATCGGATCCTCGAGGGTGATGATGTTGAGTTTGCGGGTCTGGTTCAGGTGATCGATCATCGCCGCGAGCGTGGTCGATTTGCCCGTGCCGGTGGCGCCGGTGACCAGGATCATTCCCTGGTGGTGGTCGCAGAGCTTCTCGAGCGCCGCCGGCAGGCCCATCTGGGAGAGCGAGGGCACCTGCGAGGGAATGGTACGGAAGGTGGCCCCGATGCCGGTTTCCTTGCGGAAGACATTGACGCGGAAGCGCCCCCCGTCGGCGGAGACATAGGAAAAGTCCACGTCGTTGCCGGCGGAGAAGCGCTCGGATTGCGAGGGCGTGAGGATCTCGAGCACGTAGCCTTCGAGCTCCGAGGCGCGCAGGTCGCGGAACTTGATGGGCAGCAGATCCCCCTGCATGCGCAGCATCGGAGGCACTCCGACGGCGAGGTGCACGTCCGAGCAGCCCTGCTGCACACCGAGCTTCAAGAAGGCATCGATACGGGCCAAATCGGGCTCTCCTGCCGGGTCGAGGGCCTACTTTCGCGCCAGGACCCTGGAGAAATCAACCGCTTGCGCGCGAAAATTTGAGCTGGCACACGCTCGCGGGCCCTGCGGCGGGGGCGGGCGGCCTCAGGCGCTCCTCAGGTACCTCTCGAGCGCCATGCGCACCTCGCCCATGTTCTGGAAGCGCTTCGCCTTATCGACCGCCATGGCGCGCATGATCACATCCGAGAGGCCGGGCGGCAGGGCGGGATTGATCTCCTGGGGCTGGCGCGCCTTGCCCTGCACGTGCTGATACATGACCGACATGTGGTCGCCGCGCGAGTAGGGCGGGATGCCGGTGAGCATTTCGTAGAGGATCACCCCGAGGGCGTAGATGTCGGCCCGCTCATCGACCCGCTTGCCGAGGATCTGCTCGGGCGCCATGTACTTCGGCGAGCCGATCACGTAGCCGGTGCGGGTGAGCTGGGTCTCGCTCTCGCGCTGCGCGGCGGCCACACCGAAGTCGACGATCTTGAGCAGGCCCTCCTGGTTGATCAGCACGTTCGCCGGCTTGAGGTCGCGGTGCACGATGCCCGCCTGGTGGGCCACCACCATGCCGGTGCAGATGTCGATGCCGAACTGCAGCGCGCGCTTCAGCGGCAGCGGCTTCTCCCCGGTGATCTCGCTCCCGAGCGTGTGCGAGGGAAAGTACTCCATGGAAATGGCGTAGTTTCCCTGGATGAAGAGGAAGTCGTAGATGCGGATGACGTTATGGTGGGTGATCTTGCGCGAGTAGCGCAGCTCGTGGACGAAGCGCTTCATCACCTCTTCGTCCGTCGCCACGTTGGGATTGAGGAACTTCAGGATCAGCCGCTCATCGACCACCGTGTCCTCCATCAGCAGCACGGTGCCGAAGGCGCCCTTGCCGATGCGGTCGAGGTACTTGTAGCGGCCTTCGAGGATGTCCCCGGGCTTGAGGGTCTGG
>DAIDHH010000156.1 GCA_027452045.1 Gammaproteobacteria bacterium | reverse complement strand
ACGGGTAATCCTCGCCCAATCGACGTTGCCGCCCGAAATGACGATCCCGACGCGTTTGCCGCGCACGGGAACCTTGCCGGCGAAGGCGGCGGCCGCGGCCAGCGCGCCGGTGGGCTCGACCACGATTTTCATGCGGCTGGTGAAGAAGGCCATCGTCTCGAGGAGCTCGTCGTCGCTCACGGTGACGATGTCATCGACGAGGCTGCGGATGACCGGGAAGGTGAGCTCACCCAGGTGCCGGGTCTGAGCGCCGTCGGCGAGGGTATCTGGAGTGTCGATGTGGATGATGCGCCCGGCGCGCAGGCTCCGCTGGCCATCGTTCCCCGCCTGCGGCTCCACACCGATCACCGCGCAGCCGGGGCACAGGGCGCGCGCGGTGAGCGCGCAACCGGACAATAGCCCGCCGCCACCGAGCGGCACCAGCAGCAGGTCGAGCGGACCGGCGTCCTCGAGCAGTTCCTTGGCCGTGGTGCCCTGCCCGGCCATGACATCGGGATGATCGAAGGGCGGTATCAGGGTGAGACCCCGTTCTTCGGCGAGACGCCGGCCGATCGCCTCGCGGTCCTCGGTGAAGCGGTCGTAGAGGATCACTTGCGCGCCATAGCCTCGTGTGGCCTCCATCTTGACGGCCGGCGCATCGTGCGGCATCACGATCACCGCATGGCTCGCGAGCAGGCGCGCGGCCAGGGCGATCGCCTGAGCGTGGTTGCCGGAGGAATAGGTGACGACGCCCGCCGCTCTTCTCTCGGGCGCAAGGAGCGAGATCGCGTTGTACGCCCCGCGGAATTTGAATGCCCCCGCGCGCTGAAAGTTCTCGCACTTGAAGAAGAGCCGGGCGCCGCTCATCAGGTCAGCGCTCCTCGAAGTGAGCACCGGCGTGCGGTGCGCGACGCCCGCGAGGCGCCGGTGAGCGGCCTCGATGTCGGCGAAGGATAGGGCAAATTCGTTCATGGTGATGGCGCGGCAGCGGGCGGCAGGAAGGGGTATTTATACGCGAATGCGCGGGCAAATCGCGTGGACTCGGAGCCCTGCGGCCACCAAGCTGTGCGTTGCGCCGCCGGTCCCGCTCGCGTCTTCGCTCGACATTCTCTCCTGATGCCGCGGGTCAGCCATGGACGCGGATGACGGTCGTGCCGATGAGGTGCTGAACGGGTTGCATCGAGGCTGTCGTCGCAGCAATACAGATGGTCGGGCGCTCGAAATCGGCGCCAGGCTTGGCTTCATTGAACCGCGGCGCCCGATGCGCTGCTGCGTCGAGGTCGGTGGGCATTATTTGGGGGGGGCAGGACGCGAGCTCGCATGAGGCGGAGGGGTGAGGCGCTCTCTCGAAGGTGGGGTGTGATCCATCCCAGTGGGGAGAGAGGGGCTGTAAATCGATGAATACGCACGCACTTTATCCGCCAGGGCAATGAGACGAGGAACGGCGATATGCAACGCATGAGCAGTGCCGAGAAAGCGCATGAGTGGGTCATCGACTACAGCGCGGCGCGCGCCAAGGCGATCGAGTGGCTGGGCGACCGTTATCTGCTGGCAAAGCCGGTTCCGCGCCGCAGCGCCGGACAGGTCTATGGCTCGCCATCGCAGCTCCGTCGCCGCGCGCCGGACTTGTTTTTCCGGGGAGGCTGAGAGGACGGCATCCGGCGATTGCGCGCGGTGGCGCGGCGCGCAACGCCGGCGAGCAAATGCACTGCGCCCGCCCTAGCGCGCGCGGTAATCCCGGAAGACGAGCGGCTGCTCGCGCGCCACGGAGTGATCGGCCGCTGCGGGGAGCCTGCGGACCGCGTGGCATCCTCGGCGCTGCGACGCTCCTCGCGGCTCGGCAGCGGCCCGGGCGCGACCGAGCCAGGCCCGGCCGCAATATTGGGTGTTGGCGAGCTCGACATACTCGGCGCTCATGCGCTCGGCCATCGCGAGGATGCGTGTCCTCGCCAGAGGCGCCGCACCCGGGACAGCGGAACATCATGAATCGGGACTCATGATAATCATGAGACCGCGCAATGGGCCTGCTACGATGCCCCCGATGTCCACCCGAGGTCCCGGCCGGCGACACTCGCCATGAAGCTGCGTACGCGTCTGCATCTGGTGGTGACGGGTCTGACCGCCCTGTTCGTGATCCTGCTGGTCACGTCGCAGATGATCGCCACCCGCGCCCGGGTGCGTGAGGACATCGAGGGATCGCATGCGGTCGCGTCCCAGTTTCTCGGCCGGCTGGTGCACATCTACTGGATCTTCGGCGGGCCGCAGGTCGTGCTGGGATTCCTCGAGCAGCTCGGGCACGTCAGATCCAATGACATAACGCTGCGCGATACCCATGGGCGGGTCATCTACCGCTCCCCGCCCTCGACATACAAAGCCGGCCGCCACGCGCCCGCGTGGTTCGCGCATCTGCTCGCCCCGGGGATTCCCCGCTACACGTTTCGCATGCCTGGGGGCCTCGAGCTCGTGATCCGCGCCGAGGTGTCCCCGGCCATCATCGACGGCTGGGACGCCATCACGCGCCTTCTCGCGCTCGCCGTGCTGTTGCTCATCGCGGCCAACGGTGTGGCCTTCTGGGTCATCGAGCGCGCGCTCGCGCCTTTTCCGGTCATCGCCGATGGCCTCGAGCGGCTCAAGCGAGGCGAGCTCGCGTTCCGTCTGCCCGAACTCGCCGGAGTCGAGGCTCGGGCGATCGGTGCGGCATTCAACCGCATGGCCCGGGCCATCGAAGAGAGCGTGTCGGCGCAGCGCAAGGCGCGCGAGGCGCAGGCACGCCTCGAGGAGCGTCAGGAAATGGCCCGCCTGGTCGAGCAGCGCCTGGAGGAGGAGCGGCGGCTGATCGCGCATGAGCTGCACGATGAGTTCGGCCAGTCCGTCACCGCCATCCGCAGCCTCGCCCAGGCGATTGCGACCCGCTCGGGCGAGCCTTCGATGCAGGAGGCCGCGCGCCTCATTTCGAGCGAGGCGGCCCGGCTCTATGACGCGATGCATGGCCTCATTCCGCGCCTTTCGCCGGTGACGCTCGACACGATTGGTCTCGCGGGGACCCTGGAGAGCCTGGTGCGCGACCTGCAGAAGCGACATGCCTCCGTGACACTCTCCCTGCGGCATGAGCTGCGCGTGGCGCTCGGGCCGAGCGTCGCGCTTGCCGCCTATCGCTTCGCGCAGGAAGGGCTGATCAACGCATTGCGCCACGCCCACGCCTCGCGCATCGAGGTCGAGCTGCGCGCCGACGCGCAACGCATGTTCATGACCGTGATGGATGACGGCACGGGCCTCACGGAGCAATGGGCCCGTCCCGGGCATTTCGGGCTGCGCGGGCTCAAGGACCGCATAGAGCACCTGGGAGGACGCTTCACCGTGGGCAATCGCGAGCAGGGCGGGATGGCGCTCGAGGCGGACATACCGCTGGGATCCCCGGAGAGCGCATGATCCGGGTGTTGCTCGTCGATGATCACGCCGTCGTGCGCACCGGATTCCGGCTGCTGCTCGAGTCCGCCGCAAACGTCACGGTCATCGGGGAGGCCGATACGGGTGAGACCGGGTACCAGCGCTATCTCGAGCTGGCCCCGGATGTCGTGGTGATGGATGTCGCCATGCCCGGCATGGGAGGAATCGAGGCGCTGCGCCGGATCCGCTCGCATCATCCGGAGGCGCGCGTGCTCGCCCTGTCCGCGCATGACGATCCGGTGCACGCGCGGCGCGCGTTACGCGAGGGGGCATTCGGGTTTCTCTCCAAGCGCGGCGCGCCGGAGACGCTGCTCGAGGCGATCACGAGCATCGCCGCGGGAAAACGCTACATCGACCCCGGGGTGGCGGAGCGCTTGGCGCTCACCGACCTCGAGGGAGCGGCATCGCCCGCCGATCGGCTTTCGGAGCGCGAGTTCGAGGTGTTCATGCGCCTGGCGCGCGGCGATACCGTGCAGCGCATCGCGGAGGATCTGCGGCTCGCCGCCTCGACCATCGGCACCCACCTGTACAACGTCAAGCAGAAGCTCGGTGTTTCCAACCAGTCGGAGCTCACGCTGCTGGCGATCCGATACGGGCTCATCGAGCCGTAAGGGCTCGCGGCCGCCCGGTTCGCCGAGGGGAAAGTCAGGCGGGCCTGCTCACAGCAGCCGCTGGGCGGCATCGAGCCAGGGGCGCTGGGTGCGGCGGTAGTGCTGCGGAGCGACGCGGGCCTGATCGAGCAGATCCTGCGCCACCTTGCGTGCCTCGTCCCGTTGGCCCTGCCGGTCGAGCAGCTGCGCATAGCGGACCGCGGCCTCCGCTCCCGGGTAGGCGTGCGCCAGGGCGCGATATTGCTCGAGCGCCTGCACGATGTTGCCCTCGGCCTCGAGTGAGCGGGCGTAGAGGAGGTGCCGCTCCGGTGAGTGGAAGTCCGGATTGGCGCGCACGAGCTCCTCGAGCGTCGCGCGGGCGGCGGCGGCTTCGCCATTGCCGAACTGCGCGCGCGCCAGACCCAGCATGAGGTTGGGGTCATGCTCGTACAGGCCGGTCAGGGTCTGCCGGTATTGGCCGATCGCCTCGCCATAGCGGCCGTGGCGGGTGAGCTCTTCGGCGTAGCGCTGGCGGCTCGCCACGTTGCCGATGAGCTCCGCCTCGTTCGCGTAGCGGCGCAGGTCCGCGAAGGGATCCATGGCTTTCTTCAGCCCCCGCGCGGTACGCCGGGCGGCGTGGCTGCGGAACAGATCCGGCACGATTTCCACCGCCACGTAGGCCAGGGCCCCGGCGAGCGGCAGGAACAACATCACCCACACCCAGATCCAGTTGCGGCCGGTCTTGATGCAATGAACGATCAATCCCAGCGAGAGGAGGTAGGGGAGCGCGGCGTACAGCAGATACGTCATGGAACTGCGTATGCTACCGCATCCTGTGGGCGGTATCGCGCTCTCGTTCCCGGCGGTTCGCAGCCCGGGATGCTGATATTCTTTGCGGTCACGATTTGACACTTTCTCCGCCGCAAATTCGATGAAATGCTCAGAGACGGCCGGCATCCGCCTGGGGGCGCTCGGCCTAGCGCTTTGCCTGTGGCTCTCGCCGGCGCTGCATGCCGCGGCGCGCCCGCGGGATACGCCGCGGCTGCGCACCGAGGTGTATGTCTCGCCGGCGGCGCTTCGCGCGCTCGCACCAGGGGCCCGCCTGAGTTCCGCCTCCGCGGGCGCGAGCGCCCGCAGGATTCGGATCGGCCTGGTGCTCTCCGGCGGCGGGGCGCGCGGCATCGCGCATATCGGGGTGCTGAGGGTGCTGCAGAAGCTGCGCGTGCCCATCGACGCCATCGCCGGGACCAGCATGGGCGCCGTGGTGGGCGGCCTGTACGCCAGTGGACTCACCGCGAAGCAGATCGAGGCGGTTGTGAAGTCGCTCAACTGGCAGGACGCCTTTCATGACCTGCCGCCGCGCCAGGACCTCACGTTGCGCCGCAAGGAGGAGGATGAGAACTTCCTGATCAATTTCCCGATAGGCATCAAGCGCGGGCGCCCGGTGTTGCCGAGGGGCCTGATCCAGGGACAGAGCCTCACCGAGATCCTGCGCCGCCTGACGCTGCCGGTGGCGCGTATCACGAACTTCGACCAATTGCCGACCCCGTTTCGCGCGGTGGCCACGGACCTCGAGACCGGTGGCCAGGTGAACATGGGCTCCGGTGATCTCACCAGCGCCATGCGTGCCAGCATGTCCGCCCCGGGAGTCTTCGCGCCGGTTATCCGCAACGGGCGCCTGCTCATCGACGGAGGCATCTCCGACAACGTGCCGGTGGATGTGGCCAGAGCGATGGGGGTGAACGTGCTCATCGTCGTCGATGTGAGCTACCCGCTGCTGCCGCGCCGCGAGCTCCACGGCGTCGGCTCCGTGTCGGCCCAATCGCTGGCGATCCTGATGGAGCGCAAATCGAAAGAGGAGTTGTCCTCGCTCAGCCCACGGGATGTGCTCATCCGTCCGGCGCTCGGGGCAATCTCCTCGTTCGATTTCGGCAATGTGAACCGCCTGCTCGCGATCGGCGAGACGGCGGCGTGGAAGATGAGCAAGCGGCTCGCAGCGTTTTCGGTGAGCCCAGCGCGCTACCGTCGCTACGAGGAGCGCCGTGCGAGCCTGCGCAGGCCTCCGCCGCGCATCCGCTTCGTGCAGGTGCAGACCGGCTCACGGGAATTCTCGGCTCCGATTGAGAACCTCTTCGGCGATATGGTCGGCAAGCGTCTCAACCCCGATGCGATCGCCCGCCGCATCACGACGCTGTATGGCCAGGGGGGGCTCGATACGCTCGATTACCGCCTCGTGCGCCGCAAAGGGCAATACGGTCTGCTGATCGATGCGCAGGGCGCCTCGATCGGGCCGAACTATGTGCGCTTCGGTCTCAGCCTGAACGATGACTTCCAGGGCGATTCGTATTACGACGCGGCCGCACGTTACGTGATGTCTGAGATCACTCGCGCCGGAGGGGAGTGGGTGACGGACGGGCAGGTCGGGCAGACCTCACTTCTCTCGACCGAGGTGTTCCTGCCGTTTTCGCACTTTTCCGGCTGGTTCGTCATGCCGCATACCTCCATCGAGGCGAAGAACCTGCCGTTTCTCATCGGTCAGAGCGAGCGTGCGCAGTATCGCGTGCATACCTTCAATTACGGCCTGGATGTCGGCAAGCAGTTCGGCAACTGGGGCGAAGTGCGCGCCGGGGTGTATCGTGAGGAAGGACACTCGCGCCTGACCATCGGCGATCCCGCGGACCCCGCGCTGCCCTTCCCGCCGTACCAGAGTTTCGGCTCGCGCACCTACTTTGCGCGCTTCACCTACGACACCCTGGACAACATCAACTTTCCGCATTCCGGAGAGCAGGCGACGCTGCAGTGGGCGAGTGCGCGCAACGTGGCCGGGGTGGAGCGAGCCTCGAACCGCGTGACGTTCGATTTCCTGGCAGCGCACACCTGGCGCGACCGCAACACCATCGCGTTCTCGATGTCGGGCGGGAGCCTGCTCAACCGCGCCACGGATCTGCGCATGGAATTCCCCCTCGGCGGCTTTCTTAACCTCTCGGGCCTCAAGGCCTACTCCCTGTGGGGACCGCACTATGGCGTCGCGCGGCTGCTCGTCTATCGCAAGATCGATCGCGGCGGGCCGGGCTATCTCAACGTGCCGGTGTACTTCGGCATGTCACTCGAGGCGGGCAACGTGTGGCAGAACATGAGCGATGCGAAATGGCGCACCCTGCACAAGGACGCGAGCCTGTTCTTCGGGCTCGACACCTTCCTCGGGCCGGTGTATCTCGGCAGCGGCTTCGACGACCACGGCAATCAGGCGTACTACCTGTTCCTCGGCCGCACGTTCTGAGGAGGGCGCACTAGAGGCCGCGACTCTCGACCAGCTTCTCGACTTTCTGGAAGACCAGCGCGGGCTTGTCGCCCGAGCGGGAGTACAGGTGCCGCCGGCTCATCTCGGCGAGCGCCGCATCGCGCTCCCCGGACGTGGCGTACCAATGCTCGCGGTGCCACTCGGCGCCGAGGAGCTTGCGGAACGGATCGCCCGGCGGGAGGCTGATGCGCACGCCGAAGGGCCGATGATGCTCGACCGGGGGCGCCCTGAGGTTCTGTGGCTGGCTGATTCCCATGGCGCGCGAAGCTTAAGGTGCGAGCCCTCGGGGGCGCAAGCCGCTATCATTACGGACCGGAGGTTCGTCCCATGGCGCCGCAGAAGAAGACCATCCTGCCCACCGCAGCCGAGGCGCTGCCCGGCCGCGATACCCCGCTCGAGGTGCCGCCGCTCCATCACGTCAGCGGTCACCGCATCGTGCCGCCGTTCCCGGCCGGATTGCGCGAGGCGCTGTTCGGACTCGGCTGTTTCTGGGGCGCGGAGCGCCTGTACTGGCAGTTGTCGGGTGTCTACTCCACCGCCGCGGGCTACGCCGGGGGCTTCACGCCCAATCCGACTTACCGCGAGGTCTGCACCGGCCTCACGGGACATGCCGAGGTGGTCCGCGTGATGTACGGCTCCGAGGTCGCTTACGAGGATCTGCTCAAGGCATTCTGGGAGTCTCACGATCCCACGCAGGGCATGCGTCAGGGGGGCGATGTGGGTACCCAGTATCGCTCGGTGATCTACACCTTCGACGAGGCCCAGCAGCGCGCCGCCGAGGCCTCCAAAGAGGCGTATCAGGCGCGGCTCACCGCCGCCGGCCACGGCGCGATCACGACCGAGATCCGGCCCGCGCCCGTCTTCTATTACGCCGAGGACTACCACCAGCAGTATCTCGCCAAGAACCCGGACGGCTACTGCGGGTTGGGCGGCTGCGGCGTCGCGTATTCCAAAGCGGTGTGATCCGCGGGATTGCCTCTGGTGGCCGCATGCGTCGCCCGCCTTCGGGTGCGGCCCGTCAAACGTAACGGAGATCTTTCATGCGCATTCTCGTGATGTTCCTGCTGTCGCTGCACGCGCTATCCGGCGTGTTCTGGGCCGGCTCGACGTTCGCCCTGACGCACTCGTACTTCGAGCTGACACCGAAGTTGTTTCGCTCTCAGATGGGAGCGGCGGCGCTGACAGTCGTGGCGGGCCTCGCGCTCTGGGGGATCGTGATCCGGGGCGCGCACGGCCCCATGGCGACGACGCTCGCGATCGGCGCGCTGTGCGCCATCGCTGCCGCGGGAGTGCAGGGGGCGATGCGCCGCTCGCCGAAGACCTCGCAGCGGATTGCGGCGGTGCTGCTGTCGGTCACCGTGATCTGCATGGTGATCTCACCGTGGGTGGCCTGAGCCCGCCGCCAGGGGCTCGCGAGGCGCATGCCGATCGACATTCGGCAGGAAGCCGGCCAGCACGCCGATGACCGGCAGCCACGCGCAGATCCGGTAGACGAGGTCGATGCCGAATGAGTCGGCCAGCTGGCCGAGCACGGCGGCCCCGATCCCGCCCATCCCGAAGGCGAAACCGAAGAACAGGCCCGCCACCGTGCCGGTGCGCCCGGGCAGCAGCTCCTGGGCGTAGACCACGATGGCCGGGAAGGCGGACGCGAGGATCACCCCGATCGGCACCGTCAGCATACCGGTCCAGAAAAGATTGGCGTGTGGCAGCAGCAGCGTGAAGGGCAGGACCCCGACGATCGAGCCCCAGATCACGTACTTGCGGCCGATGCGATCGCCGAGCGGCCCGCCGAGGATCGTGCCGGCGGCCACCGAGCCGAGGAACACGAACAGGTGGATCTGCGCGCTCTGCACCGAAACGTGGAAGCGGCTGATCAGATAAAGGGTGTAATAGCTGGTGAGGCTCGCGAGGTAGAAGTATTTCGAGAAAATGAGCGACAGCAGCACGGCCATGGCGACGGTCACGTGCTTGCGGGAGGCCGCCGGGCGGGTATCGGCCGCCGAGCGCGGCTTCAGGCGCTCGAGGCCGTGCAGGCGGTACCAATGGCCCACGTGAAGCAACACGAACATGCCGGCGAGCGCCGCCAGGGAGAACCACACCACGCTCGACTGGCCATACGGCAGCACGATGAAGGCCGCGAGCAGCGGTCCGATGGAGGAGCCGAGGTTGCCCCCGACCTGGAACACCGATTGCGCGAGCCCATGGCGCCCGCCGGAGGCCATGCGCGCGACACGCGAGGACTCCGGGTGGAACACCGAGGAGCCGGTGCCGATCAGCGCAGCGGCGCACAGCAGCAGCGGATAGTCGTGCGCGTAGGCGAGCAGCGCGAGGCCGCTCAAGGTGAAAGCCATCCCGGTGGACAGGGAATAGGGGCGTGGGCGCGCATCGGTGTAGCGGCCAATGAGCGGCTGCAGGAGCGAGGCCGTGATCTGGTAGGTGAAGGTGAGCACCCCGATCTGCCCGAAGGACAAGCCATAGTGGTCCTTGAGCATCGGATACAGCGCCGGCAGGAGCGACTGCATCATGTCGTTCAGCAGATGGCTGAAACTGATCGCGAGCAGCACCGCGACGGCGGTCTGACTGGCGGCGTGCGCGCCGCTTCTGGCGACGGTGTCGTTCAAGAGGGCTCCCGCGGGACCTGGTGGGAAGCCGGCGGCCTCAACGCGCCGTCGCGGGGTAGCCGCAGCGGGTGAACCTGGGCCCGGCAGGCTCTACGATACTGTGGCGCATCCGCCCGCGACCGGCATCTCCCTTTCGGGGTGAGCACTGACGGCTAACGGGCGTGCCGCGTGGCTCCCCGCCCGCCGGGTCAGTTCGGCGGGTTGCTGCCGGGACTCTGGTCCTCGAGCGGGTAGGCCTGCGCGGCGGGCGTCTTCTGCTGGCTGGGCGCGGGCGCCGGGGAGGTCGGGGAGGCCGAGGAGGCCGGCGAAGGGGCCGGCGCGAGACCGGAGCCCACGGCCACGGCCTTCAGGAATCGCGCCGCGGCGAAATCGTCGCTGGTCACCGCGCCCGAGAGGATCTGCGAGGCCCGCACCTTCGGCTGGTGATAGAAATCCGCGTCCGCGCCATCGTCGACATTGATCTCCGAGCCGCCGATCGAGACGCCCGCGAACAAGCCGCGATTGTGCGAGTAGGAGTACACGGCGGCGTTGAATGTCTGCACCGTGGCGGCGGAAGCCTGGCGGCCCACCGGACCCGCCGCTACCGAGGCGCCGGCGCCGAGGGTCACTTTGCCGCCGGAGATGCCGACCACGCCCTTGGGCGAGGTGAACACCAGTACGAGATCCGTCTTCTGCACGCCCCATTGGAAGCCGAAGCTGCCGCCGGTGATGGTGATGAAAATCGGATCGGAGAAGGTGCCGTCTGGTTTGCGAGCGACCAGGACACCGTGTCCGCGTCGGCCGCCGAAGAAGAACGCCACCTTCGTCAGTCCCGGAATGACCGCGATGGCGTACGCACGCTGCAGCAGCCAGCTGGGAATGCCCTGGTCGCGGGTGCCTTGCAGGTCCTGGAGCACCTGCGATGCGAGCAGCAGGCGCCCTTCCTCCTGGGCCTGGGCGTGAGCGGCGACTGTCGTGAAGGCGAACAGAACACCGGCGAGAGTCGTGATCAGACGAGAGCGTAGGTGCATGACTGGCCTCCGTTGCGTGAAGCTTACCTCACTGCGCGTCAATGCGGGAGTTGACTGATTCGTTCAGCGCGCGTTCAGCCTGTGCCGGCAGTTGGGCGGCGCGGGCGCAGCCGGCGCCGACGGACGAGTCAGCGGCTCAGGGTGAGTCAGGGGATACGCGCGCGCCCAGTTGCTCGAGGGCGGCGCCGGTGAGGCGGAACGTGCGCCACTCGTCGAGGGGCACGGCGCCGAGGCTTTCGTAGAAGGCGATGGAGGGCTCGTTCCAATCGAGCACGGCCCATTCCAGCCGGGCGCAGC
>DAIDHH010000155.1 GCA_027452045.1 Gammaproteobacteria bacterium | reverse complement strand
GTCAGGGGCAAGCGGATGCAGCGCGCCCCCGCGAGACGCACGGCAGGCTCATAAGAGTCGTACGCCGGATCAAACGCGATGACCTCGTCCCCGGGGCCCGCCAATGCCTGGATGCCGCAATAGATGGCCTCCGTCGCGCCGAGCGTCACCGTGATTTCGGAGTGCGGATCGACCGTGAGCCCATGGTCCCGCGCGAGCTTGCTCGCGATGGCCTCGCGCAACGCCATCACCCCCTCCATGGGCGCGTACTGATTGTGGCCAGCGCGCATCGCCTGCCCCACCAGCTCCGCGAGGCGCGGATCGATGTCGTAGTCGGGGAACCCCTGGCCGAGATTGAGCGCGCCGAGCTCGCGAGCCCGCCGGGAAACGATCGTGAAGATCGTGGTGCCGGTATCGGGCAGCTTGCTGCGCGGAAATTTCATCGGCCGCTCGCCCCTGCTCCTACCCCATCTCGGCGGCCGCCAGCGCTGCGCCGATCACTCCGGCCTGACCGGCGTACTGCGCCGGCCGGATCTCGGCCTCCGAGCGCAGCAGCGGCTCGAAGTCGTTGAAACGCTCGCTGATCGCTCCCCCCAGGATGAACAGGTCCGGCCACAACATCGCGTGCATGCGCTCGAGATAGACGTTCACCCGCTCTATCCAGCCGTGCCAATCCAGGCCCTGTACGGCCTTGACGTGCGCCGAGGCCCATTTCTCCGCATCCATGCCATTGAGCTCCATGTGTCCGAGCTCGGTGTTGGGGAAGAGTCTGCCGTCGGTGAACAGCGCCGTGCCGATGCCGGTGCCGAAGGTGAGCATGATGGCGGTGCCCTGGGTGTCGCGGCCGGCGCCAAGGCGCATCTCGGCGAGACCCGCGGCATCGGCATCGTTGAGAAACACCGCCGGACGGTTGAGCGTGCGCCGGATGAGCGAGGCGCCATCTGCGCCGATCCATGCATGATCGACGTTCGCGGCGGTGCGCGCCCTGCCGTGCTTCACCACCGCGGGAAACGCCAGTCCGATCCTTCCCGTGGCTTCGGGCAGCCGCGCCGCGAGCGCCGCAATCACCGGCATCATGGCATCCGGGGTCGCAGGCCGGGGCGTCGGGGCGGAGATCAGCTCGCCGATCAGCTTGCCGGCGGCGATGTCCACCACTCCGGCCTTGATGGATGACCCTCCGACATCTATACCCAGTAGTTTGCCTGTCATAGCCTCGTTCCCATTGCACGAAATTCAAAGATTCGCGGCCGCCGCGAGTTGCGCGTCGCGCTCGCTGCGCCGCTGCCGCCGGCGCATCCACACGGCCGCCACCACGACCCCGGTGGCCACGATGGATACCATGATGGTCGCGAGCGCGTTCACATCCGGACTCACCCCGAGTCGCACCTTGGAGAAGATCACCATCGGCAGAGTGCTCGACCCGGGGCCGGCGACGAACTCCGAGATGACCAGATCATCCCACGACAGGGTGAACGAGAGCAGCCAGCCGGACACCACGGCCGGCAAAATGAGCGGTAGCGTGATCGCCCAGAACACCCTGACCGGGCGCGCGCCGAGGTCCATGGCGGCCTCCTCCAGCGACTGGTCGAACCCGGCGAGGCGCGACTGTATCACCACGGTCACGTAAGCCATGCAGAAAGAAACGTGGCCGAGAATGAGGGTCGACATCCCCATGCCGTGCGGCCAGCCAACGGCGCGCTCGAGCGCGATGAACAGCAGCAGGAGCGACAGCCCGCTGATCACCTCGGGCATGACGATGGGCGCGGTCGTCATCCCGAGCAGGAGCGAGCGGCCGCGAAACGGTCCGAATCGCGCGAGCGCGATACCCGCCATCAGACCGAGGACCGAGGAAATGGTGGACGCGCTGAGCGCCACCCTGAGCGACAGCCACGCCGCGTGCAGCACCTGGCCGTCCGAGAACAGCACTCCATACCACTTGAGCGTGGGCGAGTGAGCCGCATCCCACACCGTCACCAGCCTGGAGGCATTGAACGAGTAGACGACCATGGAGGCGATCGGGACGTAGAGGAATATCAGCCCGAGCACGAGCATGACGCCCGAGAACCAGCCCCTGCGGGTCACTCCGCCTCCAATTCGCGCCGCTCGACACGCTGCAGCAGCACGATGGGCACCACCAGCATGAGCAGCACCACCACCGCAACCGCGCTCGCGAGCGGCCAGTTGCGGTTCTCGAAGAACTCGTTCGACAACACACGGCCGATCATGATCTGGTCGGTCCGCCCGAGAAGCGTCGGTATGACGTACTCACCCACCGCCGGGATGAACACCAGCAGCGAGCCGGCGGCGATGCCGGGCAGTGATTGCGGCAACGTGATGCGCAGGAACGCAGCGAACGGACGCGCGCCGAGGTCCGAGGCCGCCTCGAGCAGCGCCGGGTCGTGCTTCTCGAGATTGGAATACAGCGGCAGGATCATGAACGGCAGGTAAGAGTAGACGATGCCGACATAGAGCGAGAAATCCGTCTGCAGCATCACGAGCGGGTGACTGATGAGGCCGAGCGAGATCAGCACGTGATTGATCAGTCCGTTGTTCTGCAGCAGACCGATCCACGCATAGACTCTCAGCAGGAACGACGTCCAGAACGGCAGCACGATCAGCATGAGCAGCACATTGCGCCACGCCCCGGCGTGGGCGATGGCATAGGCCATCGGATAGCCGATGAGCAGACACAGCACGGTGCAGATCGCGGCCACCTGCAGCGAATACAGATACGAGCGCAGATAAAGCGGATTGGTGAGGAGGTACGCGTAGCTCGAGAGATGGACCTTGAGCATCGGCCAACCGTGACGCAGCACGAGAAGCGGCGCGTACGGGGGAATGGAGAGCCGGGCGACGGAGAAGGAGATCTTCAGGACGACGAGAAAGGGAATGAGAAAGAGCAGCACCAGCCAGAGCGTCGGAACGCCCACCACCCATCGCCTTGCGCGATTGCTGCCGCCCATCGCCCGCCTACTTCAGCAGAACCACCGGCGCGCTGGCATTCCAGCCGAGCCGCACCTCATCGTGCCGCGCTATGTGCGCGAGCACGCCCGAGGAGTTGGGTACGGTGACGCGCATCAGCGTCGCGCCCGCCTCCACCAGGCAGATCGATACATCGCCCATGTAGGCGATGTCGCGCACGCGGCCCGAGAGGCCATTTTCCACGGCGGCGCCCTCGTGCTGCGCCTGCTGCAACTGGATCCGCTCTGGCCGCAGCGCCACCCACACCGTATCGTCGATAGTGCACGGCAGAGTGCAGACCGCGCGTATGGCGCACGCCGGCGCCTCGGAGCGGATGAGAACGGTCCCGGAGCCCGCCTCGGTCACTCGCCCCTCGATGAGATTGACCGAGCCGATGAAATCCGCGACGAACCGGTTGGCCGGCGACTCGTAGATCTGCGCGGGCGCGCCCACCTGCACGATGCGACCGTGATCCATCACGCCCATGCGCGTCGCGAGCGTCATCGCCTCGTCCTGATCGTGAGTGACCACGATGAAGGTGACGCCGAGCCGCTGCTGGATGTTGAGCAGCTCGAACTGGGTTCGCTCGCGCAGCTTGCGGTCGAGAGCGGCCAGGGGCTCATCGAGCAGCAGCAGCTTCGGACGCTTCACCAGAGCCCGTGCGAGCGCCACCCGCTGACGCTGGCCGCCGGAGAGCTGGTGTGGCCGGCGGCCGGTGTAGCGGCTCATCTGCACGATCTCGAGCATCTCGGCCACCCGGGCACGGATCTCCTGGCGCGGCAGACGCTCCTGCTCGAGTCCGAAGGCGACGTTCTTCTCCACGCTCATGTGGGGGAAGAGAGCGTAGGACTGGAACATCATGTTGACCGGCCGATCGTGCGGCGCAACCGCGCTCAGGTCCTGTCCGTCGAGCCAGATCCTGCCGGCGCTCGGCCGCTCGAAGCCGGCGAGCATTCTGAGCAGCGTCGTCTTGCCGGAGCCCGAGCCGCCGAGCAGGCAGAAAATCTCTCCGCGGGCGATCTCGAGCGAGACCGCATCGACCGCGACGAACTCCCCGAAGCGCTTGCTCAGCCCCTCCAGGCGCAGGTAGGCCGGCTCCGGGATCGCCTCTTGCGAGCGGGATTCAACCATCGGGACGGTCAAGTCCCGGTCTTGAACGCCGTCCACGCGGCGGTCAGCTCCCGCATGAACTGCATCGACTTGGCCCGCTCCGGCACCAGGTGCGAGAGCACCGCGGGCGGCGGGTAGATGCCCGGATCGTTCTTGACGGCGGGAGCGACGAAGGGGAGCGACGCCGAGTCGCCGTTGGCGTAGCGCACGTGGTTGGAGTTACGCGCGGCGACGTGCGGATCGAGCAGGTAATTGATGAACAGGTGCGCGTTGTCCGGATGTGGCGCGTCCGCCGGAATCGCCAGCGTGTCGAAATTCTCCACCGCGCCCTCTTTGGGAATGGAATAGACGATGCGATAAGTCTTGCCCGCCTGCCGGGCGCGCAGCTCCGCCATCTTCACATCCCCGGACCAGCCGAGGGCGAGGCAGATCTCGCCGTTGGCGAGATCATTGATGTATCGCGAGGAGTTCACGTATCGCACGTAGGGTCGGATGGCCATCAGCACCTTCTGCGCCGCGGCGAGATCGGCGGGTGACTGACTGTTCGGGTTCTTGCCGAGATACAGCAGCACCGTGCCGATCACCTCGGTCGGCTCATCGAGGATGGTCACCCCGCAGCTCTTGAACTTGGAAACGATGGCCGGATCGTAGAGCATCTTCCAGCTGTCGACCGGAGCGTCGGGCATGCGCGCCTTGATCATCTGCGCGTTGTAGCCCAGGCCCGAGGTGATCCACATGTAATCGACCGCATAGCGGTTGCCCGGATCGTATTGCGCGAGGCTGCGCTCGATACCCGGGTCGAGGTACTTCGTGTTGGGCAGGAGCGACTTGTCGAGCGGCCGCAGCGCGCCTGCGCGGATCTCGAGCTCGAGGAACGGCCCGGATGGCACCACCACGTCATAGCCCGAGTTGCCCGTGAGGAGCTTGGTCTCGAGCACCTCGTTCTTGTCGAACACATCGTAGTTGACGTGGATGCCGTACTTCTTCTGGAAGTCGGTGATCACCCGCGGATCGATGTAATCCGACCAGTTGTAGACGTTGACCACCTTCGCTTCGCCGGCGCTCTTGCCTGCGCCCGAGCAGGCGGCGAGCAGGCTCGCCAGGGCGATCATCACGATGCTGCGCAGTGTTTTCATGGTTCAGACGTTAAGCAACAGATGCTCGCGTTCCCAGGAGCTGATGACCTGCAGAAAGACCTCGTACTCGGCCTCTTTGACGATGGTGAACGCCGAGACGAAGGGCTCGCCGAGGAGCCTCACCAGGGGCGCGCTGCGCTTGAGCTCGCGCAGCGCCTCATCGAGCGAGCGGGGCAGACCGAAGGGCAGCTCGTGCGCGCTGCCGGTGATCGGATCGGAGGGCTGCAGCGCCTCGACCATGCCGAGATAACCGCAGGCGAGCGAGGCCGCGATCGCGATATAGGGGTTGGCGTCCGCTCCGCCGACGCGGTTCTCGACGCGCCGGTCCTCGGGCTCGGACATCGGCACGCGCAGTCCCGCGGTGCGGTTGTCGTAGCCCCAGTGCACGTTGATCGGCGCCGAGAGATACCGGGTCAGGCGGCGGTAGGAGTTGACGTTGGCGCAGAAGAGCGCCATGGCCGCCGGCAGATACTTCTGCAGTCCCCCGATGTGGGAGAAGAAGAGCTGCGAAGGCGTGCCGTCGGGATTGCTGAAGACGTTGCGCCGTGTCTTGACGTCCACCACGCTCTGGTGGATGTGCATGGCGCTGCCGGGCTCCTTGGCGTGGGGCTTGGCCATGAAGGTGGCGTACATCTTGTGGCGCAGCGCCGCCTCGCGCGCCGTGCGCTTGAAGAGAAACGCCTGATCCGCCAGGTCCATGGGGTGGCCGTGGATCAGATTGATCTCCATCTGCGCCGGCCCGTCCTCATGGATCAGGGTATCGATCTCGATGTCCTGGTCCTCGCAGAACTGGTAGATGTCGTCGAACAGCGGATCGAACTCGTTGACCGCGGCGATGCTGTAGGACTGACGGCCGGGTTCGGCACGTCCGGAGCGGCCGACCGGCGGCCGAAGCGGGTAATCGGCGTCCTTGTTCTGCTCGACGAGGTAGAACTCGAGCTCGGGGGCCACGACCGGCTCCCAGCCGCGCTGGGCGTAGAGCTCGAGGACGTTGCGCAGGACATGCCGCGGCGCCATGGTCACCCGGCGGCCGTCGGCATAAAAGCAGTCGTGGATCACCTGGGCGGTGGGCTCTGCGGCCCAGGGCACACGCCGCACCGTCTTCGCGTCCGCCCTCAGGACGATGTCGATTTCCGCCGGGCTCATGGCCGGGCTGGTATCCGGAGGATAGTCGCCGGTCACGGTCTGCAGGAAGACGCTCTCCGGCAGGCGCATGCCGCCGTCCTCGGCGAATTTCTCCGCCGGCATGATCTTCCCGCGCGCGATGCCCGCCATGTCTGGGATGATGGCCTCGACCTCGGAAATGCTGTGATCGCGGAAGAATTGTCCGATCTCACTCACCATGGGTAAACCTTTCAGCGTGACCGCGCGCGGTCGCGGCACGCGGCGCCGAACATCGCGAATAATGCGCGGGAAAACGGATTCTCCATGACCTTCCATTCCGGGTGCCACTGCACCGCCATCGCGAAGCGCGCGGCGCCCTCCACCCGGAACGCCTCGACCAGGCCATCGGGCGCCCGCGCCTCGACCTTCAGCCCCTCGCCCAGGCGCTCGATGCCCTGCCAGTGCAGGGAATTGACCCGGACACGGTCGACGTTGGCCAGGGTGCGCAGCACCCCGCCGGGCTCGAGGATCACCTCGTGCGCAGGCCCGTATTGCACCTCCAGAGGCTGGCTGTCGTCGTCGCGGTGATCGAGATGCCCCGGGACCTCGTGCACCCTCTGGTACAGGCTCCCGCCGAAGGCCACATTGACCTCCTGGAAGCCGCGGCAGATCCCGAGCACCGGCACGCCCTTCTCCACGGCCTTGCGGATGAGCGGCAGCGTCGTGGCGTCGCGCGCCGGATCGTGCAGCGTACCTGGAACGCTCGGCGGACCGGAATAGCGATGTGGCTCGACATTGGAGGGACTGCCCGTGAACAGCAGCCCGTCCAGGCGGTCGGCCAGCTCATCGAAACGCAGCTCCTCGGCGAGCGAGGGAATCAGCAGCGGCAGGGCGTCCGCGGCATCGAGCAGCGCCCGGGCGTACTTCTCCCCCACGACGTGAAACGGGTGCGCGCCGATCATGCGGCGGTCCGCGGGTAGGCCAATGAGGGGTCGCGCCGATGTCATGGATGTGCGGGCTATTATAGAGAGC
>DAIDHH010000154.1 GCA_027452045.1 Gammaproteobacteria bacterium | reverse complement strand
CAATCTGTTGTCCTTCCAGAAGCGCGTCGCGGCGCGGCCGGCGGTGCAGGCTGCCTTGAAGGCCGAGGGACTGATACCGTAGGCGTTCGCGCGCTCCGGCACGGATCCCTGTCGTGCCGGAGCGCGTGCTCAGGGACGCAGATGCACAACTACCTGTCGATTTTCAGCAAGCATGAGCGCCGGGCTTGGGGCAGCGTGCGCAGCTTATGAACAACGGCGCGCCCGAGTGCTCCCAGCCGACATCGGAGCTCTGGATCGGACTCGACACCGGAGGCACCTACACGGACGCCGTGGCGCTCGATGGCGCGCGGCGGGTCATTGCGAGCGCCAAAGCGCTGACGACGCATTGGGACCTGTCCGTGGGTCTCGGAGCCGCGCTTCGCTCGGTGCTCGAGACGCTTCCCGGGGGCGCACGCGAGCGCATCTCGCTGGTGTCCGTATCGACCACCCTCGCGACGAATGCCGTCGTCGAGAATCGATTCAGTCCGATCTGCGCCGTCCTGGCGGGCTTCAGCGACCGCATGGTCGAGAAGGCAGGGCTCAAGGGCCAGATGGGTGTCTCGGTCGTGCAGGTGCGCGGCGGCCACGATCCGACCGGGCGTGAGGAAGAGGCGCTCGATGAGGCGGCGGTCGAGGCCGCGGTGCGCGAATTCGCGCCGCGGGTCGAGGCCTTTGCCGTAGCGGCGCAATTCTCGGTTCGCAACCCCGATCACGAGCTGCGTCTGCGCGAGCGCATCCGCGCCCTGTGTGACAAGCCGGTCACCTGCAGCCACGAGCTGAGCGCACAGTTGAACGCGCCCAAGCGCGCCCTGACCGCCGCGCTCAATGCCCGCCTGGTGCCGCAGATCCGCCATCTGCTCGATGCACTGGGGCAGGCGCTCGCGCGCGAGGGGGTGAGCGCCCCCCTGATGGTCGTGAAGGGCGATGGGACCCTGATGAGAGCGCAGGTCGCCCTCGAGTATCCGGTCGAGACGGTGTTGTCGGGTCCCGCCGCGAGCGTCGTGGGGGCGGCATTTCTCACCGGACTGAAGGATTTCGCGGTTGCCGACATGGGTGGCACGACGACCGATGTGGCGGTGATCGTCGGCGAGCGGCCCGTGGTGCGCGCGGATGGGGCGGTGATCGGTGGCTGGCGGACCATGGTCGAGGCCGTTGACGTTCGCACCTGCGGCCTCGGCGGCGACAGCGAAGTGCGCCTCGATCGGGATGTGCGCATGAGGCTCGGACCGCGCAGGGTGATGCCGCTCAGCCTGCTGGCTCATCAATTCCCCGGCGTGCTCGCGGATCTCACGCTGCTCGGGGACCTCGAGCGCCTGCCGCCCTTTGCCGGGCAGTATGCGCATCGCAACCCCGGACGGGATCCGGGACCGAACCTGGATCGGCTGGAGGAGCGGGTCTGGGAGGCGCTCGGTACGACACCACGCCGGCTCGATGTAGTGGCGCGCACGGCGCAGGGCGTCGAGGCGCTGCGGCGTCTGGTGGACCGCGGGCTGGCGAGTCTCGCCGGCTTCACGCCAAGTGATGCGATGCACGTGCTCGGCCGCCAGAGCGGCTGGAGCGTGGATGCGGCTCGCCTCGGGGCCGCAATCTTCGCCACCGAGGAGCGCAACGAGCGGGCGGGGCTGAGCAAAGACTCGCCAGAGACGATTTGCGAGCGCGTCCTGGAGCTCGTGATCCGCCAGGCGGCCCGGCTGGTGTTGGAAAGCGCACTGGCCCAGGATCCCGGCGTCGAGCCGCACAACGGGCACTGGGGCCCGCTCGGCATCCTGATCGAGCGCGTGGTGGAGGGCCGGCCGGTATCGAGCCTGGTCGATGGACGGTTGCGCCTGGCGAACCCGCTGGTGGCCATCGGCGCGCCGGCCGCAGCGTTCTACCCCGAAGTCGCGCGCCGCCTCGACGCGCCGCTCGTGGTACCCGAGCACGCGGCGGTCTGCAACGCGGTGGGCGCGGTGGCCGGAGTGGTGTCGCAGACCCATGACGTTCTGGTGAACCAGCCGGAATGGAAGGTCTTCCGGGTGCACGATCCGGCGGGATTCCGGGATTTCGCGCAGGCCGATGAGGCCATCGAGTTCGCGAAGCGTATCTCGCGCGAACTCGCCCTGGAGGCGGCCCGCCGCGCCGGCGCAAGCGATCCTCATGTGGAGACGACGATCATCGAGCGTCGCGCGCATGGGCGCTCTGGGGATGATTACCTCGCCGAGGCCACCGTGCGCTCACGCGCGACGGGCCGGCCGGCAACGGGGCACTCCCCGGCATCCTGACCGGCTGCGCCATGCGCGCGCCGTCACGGCGCGAAGGCGCTTGTCTCTCTCTCGGCTCGTCTGCTTTACGCCGGGCATCGCCCGCTCCCGCGCCGATCGTCTGCCCAGGGAGCCGGCAGGCCTCGAGCCGCGTCGACTCGCAGCCGAGGCGTATGATCGAGCGGGTGCGCCCTGCCGGGGCCTCGGGAGACCCGGGGCTCCGAGCGATGGGTAACGGTGCGATGGGGGGCAGGGCAAATCCGATGACGATCGCAACCCGGTTCGATCATTCGTTGACTCGTGCGCCGCAATGCGGCGAATCCACGGCGCCGCTCCCGGTGCGGCGCATCGTCATCGTGGGCGGCGGGACGGCCGGATGGATGACGGCGTTGATTTTCGCGCGGTCACTGGTGCAACGAGGCGTGCAGATCACACTCCTCGAGTCTCCCACGGTGCCGACCATAGGGGTGGGCGAAGGCTCTACCCCGTGGCTGCGCGGCTTCTTCGACATGCTGGGGATCGAGGAGGCGCAGTGGATGCCCGCGTGCCACGCAACCTACAAGTGCGGGATCAGTTTCGAGGGCTGGTCGACCAGGCCCGGTTTCGAGCGCTATTTCCATCCCTTCCCCTCCATGCTCGACAACCTGACCATGACTCAGTTCGTCCACAACGTGGAGGCGCGGGCGAGCGGGGTGAATGTCTACGCGCATCCGGACCGATTCTTCATCTCGGCGCGGCTCGCTGCCGGGCGGCGCGCGCCCAAGGCGCGCGAGCATTTTCCATTCGACATCTGGCACGGGTACCACTTCGATGCCACGCTGCTCGGACAATTCCTCCACAGGAAGGCGCTCGAGCTCGGCGTGCGGCACAGGAGCTGTCACGTGACCGAGGCCAGGGTGAGCGCCGACGGCTCGATCGCCTCCGTGAGCACCCGTGAGGGGGAGACTATCGCGGCGGACCTGTTCGTGGATTGCACGGGATTTGCGGGCTTGCTGATCGAGAAGGCCTTGAAGGTTCCTTTCGTCAGCTTTGCCGACACTCTGTTCAACGACGCGGCGGTGGCCATGCCCTCGCCGATGGCGGAAGCGATCCCGAGCGAGACCGTCTCCACGGCCTTGAAACACGGTTGGGCATGGAAGATCCCGCTCACTGACCGCTTCGGCAACGGGTACGTCTACAGCAGCGGATTTTGCTCGCCGGATGCGGCTGAATCCGAGCTGCGCCGGCATCTCGGGTTGCTCGATGCGGATCTCGAGGCGCGCCATCTCAAGATGCGGATCGGACGGATCGCAGACCCCTGGCACGCGAACTGTCTCGCGGTCGGACTGGCTCAGGGCTTCGTCGAGCCGCTCGAGGCCACCGCACTCATGTTCATCCAGCACACGGCGATGGCCTTCGTGCAGGTGCTCGAGCGGGGTGATCTCGGCGAGGAGGCCCGCAGGCGCTTCAACGCCCGCCTGAATCGTCAGTTCGAGGGCATCCGGGACTATATCGTCGCCCACTACAAGGCGAATTCCCGCACCGATACCGACTACTGGCGGGCCAACGCCGCGAACACGAAGCTCTCGGACGATCTCGGCAGGATCTTCTCGGACTGGAAGGCGCTCAGGAGCATCGTGCCGGGGGTGCGGGCGCAGACGATCGGAATAGGCTATCCCGTTTTGTCCTGGTTCGCGTTGTTGGCGGGAATGGGGGTCTTTCCGGACCCGAAGGCCTTGCGGCAGCCCACCGCCCACGAAGCGCGGTTCGAATTGTCGGAGATCGACGATCTGCTGAACCGCTCAGCCGGAAACTACTTCGCGCATCGTGAGGCGCTCGATCACATCCCACCGCGCAGGCAGGGCCCTGCCTTGCAGCTCTATTTCTGGTAGGCGTGCAGGGGTGTGCCAGCGAATGTGCTGCGGATCGTCTCGAGCAGCGTACGTCGCCGCGCGAGGCGAAGCGTCACCCCCGCGGGATTCTCGGAATCCGGAATGACATGGAGGAGCTTCGCAGCGGAAGTGCGGCCGAGGATCCCATCCAGCTCATCCCATTGCCGCTGATGTGGGCGGGGATCTGAGGGTCCGGGCACCCGCGAAGCGCGACTCGCACCTGCGCCCATGCCGGAGGTGTACTCGGTCATTTCGCCATTTTTCGGGCGTGCTGACCCGGTGGCCCACAGTGTGCGCGAGGGCGAAATCCCTACGTCGCGGCGGGGACCCGTAAGGCGTGCTCCTGGTGGAGCGTTCGGCGCAGCACGATGAGCGCGACGATCAGGAGAAGCACGTTCCCCGGGATCCAGATGATGAGCCCGCCGAGGTGCTGATCGGTCAGCGGGGCTATCGGCGCGAAGCGTCCGCAGATGCCGTAGACGGGATACCAGTAGTGCCGCGATAGACTGAGGATCGCTCCGGACAACATCATCGGCAGCATCACCACAAACAGCATGAGCAGGCGATAACCGCCTCGCACGCGCGCAAGCGGGTACGGCCTCGGATCGAGGATGAGCCACCAGAACGGCAGATCCCCGAGCACCACGCTCCAGTTCATGAGCCTGTAGAGCCAGTTGCTCAGCATGACGTAGAAGTGAACGGACGGCCAGATCCAGACGATCAGGCTCGCGATATACAACGCGGTCGCCGTCCAGGGGTCGAAGATCATGCGCCCCACCGCACGCAGGCGCGCCCGTGCCCGCGCGGCGCCCTTGCCTAGGAACGCCGGTAGTCCTTGTGCGAGCACGGCGCCGGGTGCCGAGCCTGCGATGAGCGCCGGGCCCACGTCATGAAGCACGAAGTGCTGCAGCCTGTGGACGAAGAACATGTGGCTGGCGTAGTAATCCCAGCTCGTCTGCAGTGCGCCATAGATGAGAAGGAGCCCGAGATGGAACGAGATGACACGGACGCGCGACACCGGGGAGGCCATTCGCACCCTTCCGCGACCGTATAGGATGACGGCGAGAGCGATCACCACCAGCGTGGTGGGCGAGAATTCCCATGGAAGAATCAGCGACAGTCCGGATGGAGGCAATGCGACTCCAGTGGTTCGGGTATCGGCAACGGCCGTCTCGGCCGCGTGACTGAAGTCTACTCGATCGGCCGTGTAGCCTGACAGCCCTCCGGGGGCTGGGAGGCATCAACCGCGATCGGGGTACCGTCGGCGCGCGGCGCTCGGCGCGACAATGCGAGGAGAGTGGCCGAGAGAATCACCACCAGGCGCACCGTGCCGTCGAGATAGGTCGGCAGCGCCACCTTCTGAGCGGCCTCGAGGTAGAGGAGCACCGTCACGAGTCCGCGCGGAGCGATCCAGGCGAGGGATGCGGCGAGTCGCCGCTCCATCAGGCGCAGCAGCACGTACCGCGCGCCATAGGCGATGATCAGAATTACCGCGCCGGCGACCCATGAGCGCAGCACGGCGAAATCCGCCAGGTTGGTGGAATAGCCGAGCAGGAAGAAGAAGAAACCGCGAACGGCGAAAGTCAGCTCTTGCACGAGCACTTTGAATTCGCCGACCGTGACGGGGGAGATCTTCTTTGCCACCCCGCGCAGCGCCGCCACGCGATCGAGCGCTTCCTTGTTGTTCAGCATCAGCCCGAACAGCAGCACCATGACGAGCGGCGAGAGGTGCAGCAGCTGGCCGGAGGCGTAGAGCGCGAACAGGCCGGCGAGCAGCGGGATGTAGCGCACGTGGGCGTCGGTGCGCGTCGACACCAGGACCAGCGCCACAGAGCACACGAACGCCAGAACGAGCGAAAGGAGGCCGCCTCCTGCGAGGTCGGTCAGAAATCCACGCAGGGTGCCGCCGGAGTTGACGAGCGCAATGAAAATCAGCACCCCGAAGATATCGGACACGGAACTTTCGTAGACGACGAATTCCCGGGCGTGCGCTTCGAGGAGCTGGCTCGCCGGGATCGCGATGGCGCTGCTGATCACGGCGAAGGGCGTCGCGAGTATCGCAGCCTGCAGATAGCCCAAATGCAGCACGTGCGTCGCGATCAGGACGAATGGGCCGGCGCACAGAAGGAACGCCGCTATCGCCACCGCGGACGCCTTCGCGGCGAGCTTGATGCGCTCGCGCCTCAGTTCGATGTCGAGCGCTCCCTCGAGCACGATCAGCACGAGACCGATGGCCCCGGCCATCGGCACCATGGACTTCAATTCCGCGGCCACGACGCTTTGCGAATGAAGCAGTGGCTGGGCGGCTAAGCCGAGGGCGATCATCACGATGACCGAGGGCATTCCCGAACGCCGCTCGAATCGTTCCACCGCGAATGTCGCAAGCAGGAACGCGGAGGCGATCAGGATCCCGACGTAAATCACCTGACACCTCCCGCGTGCCCACACTCATGCGCGCCACCCGCGGAGCGAGTGGGGGGGCAGTCTAGCAACCGGGCTGGGCGTGGACAATGCGCAAGGCGCGTGGGTGATGCATGCCACTGCATGCCTCATCCCGGCGTTCGCGGGCGCGCGCCTGCATGTCATGGTCGCGACCCAGGTGGAACTGCGCCCGTTCCACCCCGGTCGGGAGCCAACCTAGGTGCTGCTCATATTTGGCCCGCTCGGTGGCGCTCAGGAGGTTGTCGCCGTAGAGGTCGCGATCGCGCTCCCGAAGCAGGTCCTGCTCCTGCAAGCGATCGAGCCGACAGTCGTGCGGGCGGTCCAGGGTCCGGTCCAAGGTCCGGTCCAAGGTCCGGTCATGCAGGCGGACCGGGTCCGCGGTCGTGAGCCGATCGTGGTCCTGCGGGGGCGTGTCACCGCCTGTGGTGACCTGAGTCCCTGTGCCGGCGCCGCCGGCACTCTGCGCGAACACCGCCGGTGACGACAGCAACGGGCTCGCGCGAATCGCCATCGTCACTGTCGACCTGGTTTCGTACGTCACGCTCTCCTGCGTTGATTGAGATTGGAAGCCCACGGTCTGTGGCGGAGCCGGCCGCTATCCGCACTTGCTCCCAGGTGCCTTTTTGACCACGGTCATCCCGCACCAGGATCTTAAGGGATGGCCCGCGCGCAACGCGTGATGCGAGGCGAGCGTCACCTCGGGCGATGATCATGTCATGACCTGACGGAGTGAGGATCCACGTCGGACGGCTGTTGGTTGTATGGGGTTGGGAGCTGGCAGCGCCGGGTGTGGATCACTTCGCTGTCCGGGGCTGCTGCTGCGGGACAACGGGGGAGCAAGAACTCCGGGCAGGATCAACGCATGCGCCGCTGGCACTCGAGCACATTCATCGAGTGCCAGAGCACACCCCATGTGCCGCTGCCCGGGGTGACTCGACCGCTCATGCCATCGCCGCCTGGGCCACGGTGCCGTCGGGGGCCGCCCGCCGGGAGAAAGTGCCCGCGTCCACGCCGTTTGGAGTAGAGTCACAAGAGTTTGCGGATAGAGGCGTCTGTGCGCGTGCGGGCCGGCCCTCGTGATCCGACCACCACCCATATCCCAGGGCCCTGCTACCGAGACGGAGAGTCCGTGCCGCGACCGAATTACCATCAAGCGAGACGACAGAAGGAATTGGCACGAAAGGCGCGCCAACTCGAGAAGCAGCAGCGGCGGGCGGCCAAGCCCGCTGCGGAATCCGAGAGTCCGGAGAACGATACGGCTGCACCCGTGGAGGCGGGGCCTGCGCCTTCGGACAAAGAGGCATGAGACTCTCTGCGGGCCAGAGCGGGGCAGCCGGTGGGGATCGCATGTTTCTGCTGCGGCGAGATCGGGCGGCGGCGCCCGCGATGCGCACACTGTTCCCGTCGGTCGCTCAGCTAAGGCTCGAGCTGCGGTTCGAGGGGTCTGCCTCGAACATACCGGTTCCCCAGACGCACATCCTGCATCCGGCAGCCCGGGCGTACTTCGTGTTTCTCTGCCCCTACGCGGACTGCGATGGCCGATTCGATCTGGGCGCGATTGTCAGCTCGGCCGTAGAGGACTCCCTGGCGCGTGCCGAGGGTCAGTTGGAGTGCACTGGCTCACGGGTGGGCGGCCACTCATCCAGGCGCCTGTGCCATCTGCGCCTTCATTACGTGATCACCTCGACGGACGCTTCGGGGCCGTGAGTGGTGCTTGGGCACCCGGAAAGCAGCTTCAGGGGGGATGCCAGCCGCGCCGGGGAAGGGCATGCGAAACTTCGGCAGCGTTGCGAGAATTCGTGTAGCCTACCTCCCGGATCGTATTCTTTCGGCTTGACTGTCTTGGCCTCCCGCGCCGCCCGGCGCTACCTCGGCCTTGTCTGCCACCCTCGCAAAGCTTCGCGAACCAAGAGGCGGTTGTGTCTGCCTCTTCAATCCTTTCTATCGTGAGTATTCTCTAGTGACTAAGCTATTTGTTGGAAACCTGCCCTTCACGGCTACCGAAGATGCCGTTCGTGCGTTGTTCTCGAAGCACGGAACGGTCGAGAAGATCGCCATGATCTCCGATCGTGACACCGGTCGCCCGCGGGGCTTTGGATTCGTGGAGATGTCGGGCTCCGATGCCTCACGCGCCATGCAGGCGCTGAACGGCATGGAGTTCGAGGGGCGAGCCCTCAAGGTGAACGAGGCCCAGGAGCGCGAGCGCTCCGGTGGTGGCGGTGGCGGCGGCTATCGTGGCGGCGGCGGTTCGCGTCGCTACTGAAGCCTGAGTCTTGCGTCCTTCCCGCCCCTGGCTGCACCAGCCAGGGGCGGTGAAGCGGCCAATCTCGAGCGCCAGAGCCGGCACGCCGTGGCACAACGCTGGGGCCGTGGCCGGAAATGGCGCGATATCCGATTGCCTCGGGAGTATGGATCCCGGGGAAAGCTTGCCGGCGTTCAACCTCCAGGGCCGGCCAAGCTGCAATGATCAGCCGACATGCACCGTGCGGCTGCGTCGTCACTTCTTTTTGCCCCTCGGCGTCGGTCACCTCCAATAGATCGATCCGAGGCGCTACGCCGGCGATCCTCACCGGCTCAGCCCTCTCCTCCAAGCCGTCATGATTGTGCGCCGGTCGCCGCGAATCTCGCTCCCGTCAGCGTCGAAACCGTTCCCGAGGCTCTCGCCGCAGCCTGATTTTGTGGCCCCAGGGCGCTGCCAGCGCAACCAGCGCAACGGAATGCGACATTCTGCGCGCGTGATTGACTGGAGGCGCGGGAAGTCCGTGCGCCGTCGCGTGGTGATGTCCCCGGTATGGAGCGGGCCTGGCAGACCTGCAAAAGGAAATTGGCATCAACTGCTGCCTTCTACTTCCATGCCACTGTGGAGATGCGCGAGTGGCCCCTGGGGGATGAACCGCCTTTACGCCTGATGCGTGATGCGATAGCATCTGATGCATGCGCACCACCCTCGATATCGCGGACGATGTCCTCCAGGCCGCCAAGGAGCGTGCCCGGCATGAGAAGAAGACCGTGGGCCAGATGATTTCGGAACTGGCGAGAAAAGCGCTGACGAGTCCGCGGGAATCAATAGAGGTGAGGGAGCCGAAGGCAGTGTACGGCGTGCGGCCGTTCGCTCCGCGCGGGCGTCTGGTTACGAATGAGCTGATCGATAAGCTGCGCGAGGACGACGCGTATTGAGCGTGCTCGGGGAACAGCGCTTGCCCTCAGCGGGCGAGCGCCCGTTGCTCCAGGCTCTGAGTCTTGGGGGAGGGAACCGTGCGCGCTCTACTTGACGTCAACGTGCTGATCGCGCTGTTTGACCCTGACCATGTTTCGCATGAACCGGCTATGGCGTGGTTCGCGAGGCACGCGAAGGAGGGTTGGGCATCCTGCCCGCTGACCCAGAATGGCTGCGTGCGCGTCATGTCGAGTCCGTCGTATCCAAACACGCAACCCGTTCACTTGCTCGTCACACGCTTGGGCGAGGCTTGCGCGCAGCGTATGCATGAGTTCTGGCCCGATGAGGCGAGTCTCCTCGATCCGGTGATATTCGACACAACGCGAATTCATGGTCCTCGCCAGATCACGGATGCGTACCTCCTCGGTCTCGCCGTGCGGCACGACGGCAGACTCGTAACGTTTGATGGCAGGATTCCGCTACAGGCTGTTCGACGGGCAACCGAGAAACATCTCGTAGTACTGCAATCATGAGGCCCGCAACGGCTCGACCAGGGTCGCAGCCGCATTGCTGCCCACGGTGCTGGAGGCAGCCGGTGTTCGCTGGGCACGGGGATTCTCGATAGCCCAATCAACAGGGGTGGAACTCGTGTGGGGCCGCAGCTGACGGATTCGCGGTCCCCGCGATAGCGCGGGCCGCCGAAGTGGAGCGGGATCGCCAAGAATCACGCCTTCAATGATGGAAAAAAGTGGACCGCGCTTCTGCTGGAGCGAGCGTTACCATATCTGAATGGGCAGGCGCTCGAACCATCGCAGGCCGACGAGGTCGCCATACTCGTTGCAGTGGTCGACGGCACGCTGACCGAGCAGCCCTTCGGCGGGCACGCCCCGTTCCGCCGTCGAAAGGTGTGGCAGCGTGTCCGCCAGCAGCATGCAGTCAAGTCGTGCCGCAGATTGGTTGGCCCAATACGCGGCAGGCACTGATCGACATCGACTCTCTCGCTCTACGGCCAAAACCGCCACTTCAGGGGCCGATGCAGGTTCGCCTTCAAGGACTCGGGCACCTGATGCTGCTCACGCAGCATCAGGTGCAGCGTCGCGATGTCGGTCGGACCGGTGTAGGTGTGAGCCATAGAAATATTCTATCCAACACACCGACGACTAAAAGTATGCGACGCAATTATCTGTTCGATCACGGTGGCAGCGCGTACAACACAAACGGCGGCAATCGTCGGATGCGCGTGAAGTCCACGCCGTCGAGCACGGGCGCGAGCTCATGCTCGGTCATCTGGATCGCCGCGGCATCTGGGCTAGGCCACGTGTGCCAGATCGCCAGCCCCGCGCGATCCCGGATCGTCGCATCGACCGGGGCTCACGGGGCGGGCCAAAGCGCACCAAGCCGCGCGCAAGCCATGCGCTTGCGCGCGATCCGTGCGCTCGGGAGAGCTAACCTCCGAGCCTTCGGCGACGAACTCGCGCCACCCCGAGGATGCCGAGGCAAATCAGTCCAGCCCCAAACAGAGGCAGCGTCGAGGGCTCCGGCACCGTCGGAGGCAACGTCGCCGTGTTGGCGAACTCCCAGTTGACGATGTCCTGGTTCTGATAGCCCGCTCCGGTCGATCCGGTGAACCCGACATACGCGGTGTCGGTCCCAAGGTAGGACCCGATGTCGATGCCGTAATTGCTGTACACGGTAAAGGCGGAGCCCTTCGCTGGATCGGACAACGTGGCGCTCAGATCGGCGCCATTGTAGTTGATCGTCGCGGTCCACAGATCACCGTTCGACATGCATCCGGCCGCGGTATAAGGGTTTTGCGGCGGCGTGCCTGTGGCGAACCCGCATGAGGCATTGCCATAGACATTGACCGGGTTGGTGTCGGTAAGCGCCCCGCCAGTGTCTATGGCGACATGGTTTCCGCTGTCGGGCTCCGCCGGAAAGAAGCCGAGGCTATCCACATTGCCGTTATCGTACATATCGAATTCGATCGCCACGCTGTTGGAAACGCCGTTATAACCCAGGCCATAGCCCGCCGCGCCGAGTCCGGTGGGGCTCGCTGCCAGGACAAAGGTGATTCCGTCAGCCGGGTCCGCGCCGCCCGGATCCGTGATACGAAATTGAAACCGCGTCGAGAAGGTGTCGCTACTGCCCAAAGTGATCGCCGATGAGCTGTAGGCCGCGCCACTCTGATTGTAATTGGCAGGCGTCAGGCGCAGTACCGTACCGTCGCCAGTTGTGGCCGTGGTCGCACTACCGACCAGTTTCAGTCCGGCCGTGCTCGAGAACCCGATGTACGACACGGTGGTTGCCTCAGCGGCAGCGCTCGCCAGGAGTGCGCTCGCTGCCAACAGACAGGTGGCCAGTGCGCTTTTCCCGTTCATTTCTTTCGCCTCCCGTAGTTCGGAGTTCGCGTCTCGTTCGCATTCCGATTGCCCGCGGGGCCGCCCTCGCAGGCGTCTTTGACATAACAATGCAAATCGCGGGCCAGATATCGAGATTGAAGGGTTTTCATAGTGTTAGCGTGGATGCCAGTTGGTCGTTGCGGCGCGATTGTGAAAAAGTTCGACGGTTTCAGAGCCGTTCGTCGATTATCCGTAAAATTTCCCGACATCATCGAATGCCATGCGCGCAACTCAATCGCTAGCGCGACAATTCACAGATTCACTGGTGGGACTCGGTAGCGCCCCGGTTGATGGGGATGTAGGAGCAACGTGCAGCAAGCTTCCATCTTTTGACTCGCCGCTGCGCTGTGCCTGGGAATCGCCAGGAACTATCTCTTCAATGACGGAAACAAGCGCATCGCGCTCCTGGCGGCACGAGCATTTCCGTAGCTGAACGGGCGGGAACTGGAGCCGTCGCAGACCGATGAGGTCGCCACCATCGTGGCAGTGGCCGACGGCTCGCTGAACGAGGAATATCTCGCGGTCTGGCTTGAGCACAATGCCTGAGCGCACACCAGATCAAGTTGGTAGCGGGGGCAGGATCGGCACTTGCTTGCACGGTTGCCGCGGCGCACAAGAGACCCGGCCGTGGCTGGCAGCGTGACGCCGAATAGGATTGGTGAGCTCCAGGAAAGGGCGAGAGAGAGGGCGCAGCGGTTTCCGCCGTGCCCGAAGGAGGCGCGATGGTTCTCCAGGGAACCTGATAGCCCCAAAAACCTAAATCCGGCACCTTCCGGGTGTAATCGAGCGGCGGAATGGGCGTGCCTAAATGGGTTTAAATGGGTGTATATTTGGGCATGAGCCTGAAGCGCCTCATTGAAGACACGCTGACGATCACCCCGGAAATTCTCGGCCTCATCGCCGGGATCGATGAGTTCAAGGGCGCTTGGCGCGCGCTTGGGGCGATCGCGCCGGAGCGGCTCCAGGCCCTGCGCAAGGTGGCCACGATCGAGAGCATCGGTTCTTCGACCCGCATCGAGGGTGCGAAGCTCTCCGACCGCGAGGTCGAGCGCCTGCTGTCCAAGCTGGAGATCAACTCCTTCGCTACCCGCGACGAACAAGAGGTTGCGGGCTATGCCGAAGTCATGGATCTCGTGTTTCAGTCCTATTCCGAGATCTCAATCAGCGAAAACTACATCCGGCAACTGCACCGCGATCTCTTGCGCTACAGCACGAAGGACGATCGGCATCGCGGCAGCTACAAGACCACGCCCAACCACGTCGCAGCGTTCGACGAGCAGGGCAGCCAAATCGGCGTGGTGTTCGAGACGGCAAGCCCGTTCGAGACGCCGGGTCGGATGGCCGAGCTCATCTCCTGGTTTCAAGGGGCGCAAGCCGAGAAGCGGCTGCATCCGCTCCTGATCGTCGCGATCTTCATCGTAATATTTCTGGAAATTCATCCCTTCCAGGATGGCAGCGGGCGGCTTTCACGAATCCTGACCACTCTCATGTTGCTCCGGGCGGGCTATGCCTACGTGCCGTATGCCTCGCTCGAAAGTGTGATCGAACAGAGCAAGGAGAGCTATTACCTCGCGCTGCGTCGAACCCAGGCGACGATCCACAACAGGCAACCTGATTGGCAGCCGTGGCTCATGTTCTTCCTTCAGGCGCTCGAGCGGCAGAAGAACCACCTCGCCGCCAAGATCGAGCGCGAGAAGATCGTCGTCGCGCAACTGCCGGAGCTGTCGGTGCGGATTCTCGATTTCGCGCGCGAGCACGGCCGGGTGAGCACTGGCGACATCGTGCGGATTGCGGGCGCCAGCCGCAATACGCTGAAGCAGCAATTCCGTCAGCTCGTCGAGCGCGGCTATCTGGCCCGCCACGGCGGCGGCCGTACGACGTGGTACACATTGCGGTAAATGGAGAATCTCCCAGTGACGGATCCCACCGGCCTCGGGCGGACCGGGTCGTCGCTCATGTCGAGGAGACGCTTGCGGCTGGTGACGCGGCCCGCGGCAAGTACGAGATCACATCGCAGTTCGGGACGATGAGGGATGACTCGAACGAGAACGAAACCAGGCTCATCAGGGAGCGGGCATCTTTTGTCGCGCCATTGCTGAGGGCGGCTGACGTAGCCCAGGTATTGTTGGTAGCGGGGGCTGGATTCGGCACTTACTTGCAAGACTCCCTCGGCGGTCGGCTTGACCATCTGTGCAGGGCGGTGATGTCCGGCGGAATTGGAGCCCGTTCCGCCCCTTGCATAATGTAATCATCCTATTACACTAATG
>DAIDHH010000153.1 GCA_027452045.1 Gammaproteobacteria bacterium | reverse complement strand
TGGTGGAGCCAGGCGGGATCGAACCGCCGACCTCTTGCATGCCATGCAAGCGCTCTCCCAGCTGAGCTATGGCCCCACGATGGAGGGCGGCGAAGGTACGGGAAGGTGCGCGGCGCTGTCAAGATATAATGGCGGCGGTCGCCATGCCCTTCACGCCTCTTCAGCCCCCTCCGGGGTAATTCACCCGGCGGCGGCGCTGCGCAGGGCCGCATCCAGGCGAGCGAGCGTCCGCTCGCGCCCCAGCAGCTCGAGCGTCGCATCGATCGGCGGGGAAACCGCGGTTCCGGTCACGGCGACCCGCACCGGCTGAGCCACCTTGCCGAGCCCTGCCCCGAGCGCCGTGGCAAGGTCATTGAGCACCCCATGAATCGCCTCGGCCGTCCAATGCGGCAGCGCGGCCAGGGGCTCGCGCACCTTGACCAGCAGCTCAAGGCCCGCGCCCGAGAGATGCTTGGCAGCGGCCTTCGCATCGATGTCCACCGTCTCGGTGAAGAAAAAGCGGCTGTTCTGCGCCATCTCCTTCAGCGTCTTGGCGCGCTCCCGCTGCGAGACGACGATGCCCTCGAGCAGCCTCTGATCGTCGCTGTCGAGCCCCAGGCGGCGCAGCTGGGCTCGCAGGTAGGGCACGAGCGCCGCCGGCTCCGCGCGCATCATGTGCTGCTGGTTGAGCCACAGGAGCTTCTCCGGATTGAATGCCGACGCCGCCTTGCCCACATCCTTGATATCGAAGGCCGCGATCATCTCCTCGCGGGTGAACACCTCCTGATCGCCGTGGGACCATCCCAGGCGCACCAGGTAGTTGAGGAGCGCATCCGGCAGGTAGCCCTCTTCCTCGTACTGCAACACACTCACCGCGCCGTGACGCTTGGACAGCTTTGCGCCATCGGGCCCGAGGATCATGGGCACGTGCGCGTACACCGGTGGCGTCGCGCCTAGCGCGCGCAGCATGTTCATCTGCCGAGGCGTATTGTTCAGGTGGTCATCGCCGCGTATGACGTGCGTGATCCCCATGTCCTTATCGTCGACCACGACGCAGAAGTTGTACGTCGGAGTGCCGTCCGAGCGCGCAATGATGAGATCGTCGAGCTCGGAGTTCTGGAAGGTGACCGTTCCATGGACGAGATCCTCCACCACCACCGTGCCTTCGGTGGGGTTGCGGAAGCGCACCACGGGTTGCACACCCGGACGGGGCTCCTTTCGGTCACGGCAGATACCGGTGTAGCGCGGCTTCTCCTTGCGGGCGATCTGCTGCTCGCGCAGCGCATCGAGCTCCTCCTTGGTGCAATAGCAGTGATAGGCGTGGCCCGAGGCCATCATTTGCCCGATCACCTCCCGGTAGCGCTCGAAGCGCTGCGTCTGATAGTACGGTCCCTCATCGGCCGTGAGCCCAAGCCATGCCATTCCCTCGAGGATCACCCTGACCGCTTCCTCCGTGGAGCGCTCGCGGTCCGTGTCCTCCACCCGCAGGATGAACCGCCCGCCCATGCGTCTCGCATAGAGCCAGCTATAGAGCGCCGTGCGGACTCCGCCCACGTGCAGCAAGCCGGTGGGACTCGGAGCGAATCGGGTGACGACCGTCATGGAGGCTCGATTGTTCGCCTAAAGGGGGGCGCATCGTATCAATTGAGCCGCCGCCTGGCATCCCGTAGGGATTTTCCCCAATCGAGCGCCCCAGCCGGGCTCCCGATAATGCCCCACGGGGGTCGTGCCGGGCCCGCCGGAACGAGGAACGTGCATGTCCATCTATCTGCCCGTGGCCGCTGGGCTCCTCATCGTCGCAGCCGGCGCCGTGGCCATGCGGCTCCTCAAATCCCATCCGACGCTGCGGCCGGCGATCTGGACCGCGATCGCCTGCATGGGCATCATCGCCCTCGGCGCAACGGTCCTTTACGCCGCCCTCAGCCGCGATCCGCCGAAGAAGTCCTCCAAGACCGATTCGCCCGAATCGATGGTCGAGGGCCTGGCGCGGCGCCTTCGCGCCCACCCCGGGGATCTCAATGGCTGGCTGATGCTCGGCCGCTCCTACACCGTGCTGAAGGAGTATCCGCGGGCGGTGCGTGCGTACCAACAGGCCGTGCGCGCCTCGGGCGGCACCAACGCCGACGCATTGCTCGGGGAGGCGCAGGCACGAATGAGCATCGATCACAACGCAATCACCGGAGCAGCCGGAGACCTGGTCGAGCGGGCGCTCGCGCTCGAGCCGAATGACCCGGATACGCTCTACCTGGCCGCCACTGTGGCCCTGCACCGGGGCCAGCTGACGCTGGCGCGCACTCGATTCGGCACGCTCCTCACCCTCAACGCGCCAGCGGACCTCGCGCAAGACGCCCGGATCCGCATCGCTTCAATCGATCAACAGCTCGGTCGCGGACGAGCAGCCGCGTCTCCAAGCGCGCCGCAGGGTGCTGTCGGCCCCTCGATCCGGGTATACCTGCGGCTGGCTCCCTCGCTGGCGCAACGTGCCTCACCCAACGCACCCCTCTACGTGTTCGTACGTGATGCGAAGCAGCCGGGAGCACCGCTTGCGGTCAAGCGCCTCGCAAGCCATTTTCCGCAGGCCCTCACCCTGACCGCCGCCGATTCGATGATGCCCGGCCACACCTTCAGCGCCGGGGAGCGCGTCCAGGTGGTGGCACGCATCGCTCCCTCAGGCAACCCGATGAAGGCGAGTGGCGACCTCGACGGCCAGGCGAATTACCGCATCGGCGCAACCGCTCCGGTGCGTATCCTGATCGATCACGTGACGCACTGACTATGTGCCGGCGCCCGACGGCCCGAGACGCTCTCGCGCATATCCCTCGAACGCCCGCAGGGCATCGCCCACGACCGGCGGTCCCATCCATTCCATGGACCGCTGCAGCAAGAACGAGCGCAGCTCGAGTTCTACGGCGAGCTCGACGCGGCACTCGCCCCGCCGGGCGCTCTCGAATCGCCACTCGAGGTAAAAGCGCCTGAACTGCGGATCATCCGAGGTCACTTCGATGCGCTCGGGCCGGTGAAGCGCCGCAGCCGTGCGAAAGCGCAGCTGCGCCGGACCGAAGCCCACGGTCTGAATCGCCCGGCACCAGTCCCTCTGTCGCTCCTCGATGCGCACTTCGCGCCAGCCGGGCAGATAGAGCGGATAATGCTCGATGTCGGCCGCGAGGTCGAAGAGCGCAGCGCTCTCGTAGGGCATGCGCTGCTCGGCGCGCTCGCTCAGCATGTGCGCTCCCCTTGCGTCCGCGCCGCATACTCCACGACCTGTCCGTAGCTCAGGCCGCCGTCGTTGCAGGGGATTTGCTCGCAGAGACGCACGGGCAGACCTTCGGCCAAAAGCGCCTCGTGCGCAAGCTCCGTGAGGAGCACGTTCTGGAACACTCCGCCCGTGAGGCCGACTTCCGTAAACCCGTGGGGGCGCAGCGCCCGCGCCGTCGCCGCCACGGCTTCGGCCATGGCCCGATGGAATGCGAAGGCCCGCTGCGCGCGCGTCCCCTGCGACCCGAGCAGCCGCTCGATGAGCGCCTGCCAGTCGAATCGCAGCACACCATCCGGCTCTGCGTAGAGCCGCGGTGGCGCGTGCGTCCCGTCTTTCTCGCACCCGGCCCCCCGGGCGGTGCGGGCGAGCGCCTCGAGCTGCATCGCCGCTTGTCCCTCGTAGCTCGTCTCGCGCACGCCCGTGATGAGCGCCGCGGCCGCATCGAAGAGCCGGCCGGCCGCGCTGGTGCGCGGCGCATTCAACCGCGCGATCCAGGCCTGGCGCACCAGCGGATCCGGCTGCGGATCCGGCACCGCGGCCCCGATCTGCCAGCATGCCCCGGCCGCGCACCGCCATGGCTCGCGCGCCGCCCGCTCACCGCCGGGCAGGCGAAACGGCCTCAGGCTCGCGACTCGGCGCCAATGGCCGGGAGCCCCGAGAAAGGCCTCCCCGCCCCAGAGCGTGCCATCCTCGCCGAGCCCCGCACCGTCCCATGCGAACACCAGCATGGGACCACCGGTTCCGCTTTGCGCCGCCACCGCCGAGGCGTGTGCCTCATGGTGGGGAATGCGGGTGAGCGGCAAAGCGCACTCACGCGCCCAACGGCTGGTCGCATAATCCGGGTGCGCGTCACACACCACCTCTTCGACCCGCACGCCATACAACCTCTGCAGGTCGCCGACGACCTGCTCGAATACTCGCGCGCTGCGCGCACTTCCCATGTCACCGACATGCGGCGAGATCACTACACGGTTCTCCCACGCGAGCGCGACCGTCACCTTCAAGTGCCCACCTGTCGCGATGACAGGCCGTTCGAGACGCCATGGCAACGTCAACTCAATGGGCGCAAGACCTCGTCCGAGCCGCACCGTGCGCGGCCGGCCGAGCACACAACGTACGACGGAGTCGTCCGCCGGCCGCACGATCGGCCGGTCGTGGTGCAGGAGGGCATCGGCCACATCGCCGAGGTGCGCCCGAGCCGATTCCTCATCGGTGATCACCGGCTCGCCACTCACGTTGCCGGACGTCGCCACCAGTGGACGTCCCGCCTCCTGCGCCAGCAGATGATGCAGTGGACTGTACGGCAACAACACTCCCAGCTCCTTGAGGCCCGGGGCGATCAGCGAGGTCAACGTCCCGCCGGCTCGCCGGCGCGCGAGCACGATGGGCCGCGCCGGGGAGACAAGTGCAGCCGCCTCGGTTTTCGACAGGCGCACCTCCCGGCGCACCCGCTCGAGGCCATCGGGACCTGCCATCGGAAAGAGCACCGCGAGCGGCTTGTGCGGGCGGCGCTTGCGCTCGCGCAGGCGCGCCACCGCCGACTCCTGCGTCGCATCGCACAGCAGGTGATAGCCGCCGACTCCCTTGACCGCGACCACGGCCCCGGCGAGAAGCAGCCCGACAGTGCGCTCAAGAGCCGCCTCGCCGCGCAAGCCTTCGCCCTCGAGCCACAGCGACGGGCCGCACTCGGGACAGGCCACCGGCTCGGCGTGGAAGCGCCGATTGAGCGGATCCCGGTACTGCGCCTCGCAGCTGGGACAGAGCGGGAATGCCGACATCGAGGTGTTGACCCTGTCGTAGGGCAAGGACTCGATCAACGTGTAGCGCGGTCCGCACTGCGTGCAGTTGATGAAGGGATAGCGATGGCGCCGATCGGCCGGATCGGTGAGCTCCGCGAGGCACTCGGGACACGTGAAGGCATCCGGGGGAACGAACACCCGGGCGGGACCGCCGGTGCCACTCTCCAGGATCGCGAACCCGGCCGCGACAGGCGCGGACACCGCCTGCACATCGAGCAGGTGCGGCCGAGCGAGGGGCGGGGCGCTGCGGATGACCTCCCGCGTGAATCGATCGAGCGCCGCGGGAGAGCCGGTCACGATGATCTCCACCTCGCCCTGGAGGTTGCGCACGCTGCCGCTCAGCTCCAGCGAGCGCGCCAGACGATAGACAAAGGGCCGGAAGCCGACGCCCTGAACATGCCCATCGAGCCGCAGACGACGCGCCGCGCCCCTGGCGAGCGGCTCAGGGCGGGCCGGCTCAGGCGCCGATGGAACGGAACGCCGCGGCGTGCTCATCGTCCGCGCCTGCCCTCGGTGCATGCGGCGCGCCCGCGCGATGCCTCGCACGCGCACGCTCGAGCCACGCGCACCACGCGTCCATGCCAAAATTCGTGCGGCTGGACAGATGCAACACCGGCGCCTCGCTGGCGAGCGCGCGCAGGCTCGCCTGCGCCCGCGCCGGATCGAATTCCGGCAGCAACGGCAGCAGATCCGCCTTGGTGAGCAGCACCAGGTCCGCGGCGCGAAACATCACCGGGTACTTCTCGGGCTTGTCGTCCCCTTCAGGAACCGACAGCAGAATCACATCGAGATGCTGCCCGAGATCGAAGCTCGCGGGGCACACCAGGTTGCCCACATTCTCGATGAACAGCAGATCGAGTGCGTGGAGCGGCAGTTCATCGAGCGCCCGGTGCACCGTGTGCGCATCGAGGTGACAGGCGTTGCCGGTGGTGATCTGCACCGCCGGTACGCCCTTGGCGCGGATGCGGCGGGCATCGTTCTCGGTGGCGAGGTCTCCCTCGATGACCGCCAGGCGCACGCGGCTCGAGAGCGCCTCCACGGTGCGCTCGAGGAGGGAGGTCTTGCCGGCTCCCGGGGAGGACATGAGATTGATTGCGAGCACACCGTGCGCATCGAAATGCGCGCGGTTGTGGGCCGCCAGCCGATCGTTCTCGGCGAGCAGGCCGCGCAGCACCTCGATCGACTCGACATGCCCGTGGTGCTCGCCATGAGCGTGCTGCGCGCGAGTCTCGGTTCCGGTGACCGTGCAGCCGCAATTTTCACACATGTGCGCTCTCCCGGTGATGGGCCTCGACACCCGCGCCGCCCTCGAGGGTTCGAAGCGCCACGGGTTCGCGCGCGCGAGCGGCGCGATGCCGGGCAAGGTGCAGCGGGGTGCGGGATTTCGGCACCTTGTAGATGAAGTTGTAGCGCGCCACGTGATAGCTCGGATCGAAACCGTAGAAATTGCGCTGCATGCGCGCAAGCTCCTCGCAGCGATAGGTCTCGAGCGGCTTGGCGCGCTCGTCCATCTCGCGCCGCAGGCGCTTCTGCGCAATCCGGCTTTCGAAGGCGGGATCGCCGGCAAGCGAGCGGGCCATCGTCCCTATTGCCGCGAGCGTGCTCCCGGAACCATCCTCCACCATGCGATCGACCAGGCCCACTCGCCGCGCCTCGGCGATCCCCATCGGCAGGCGTCGCCCCATCAGCCGCGCAGCCTCTGCCTCCCCCACGCGCCGCGGCAGCAGGTACGTCCAGTACTCCGACCCGAAGAGGTTGCCCATGTCCTTGTAATGCGGATTGAGCACGACTCCCGGGGACGCCCAGACTTCATCGGCCGCGAGCGCAAGGAATACGCCACCCGCGCCCGCCCCGCCCCGCAGCGCCGCGACCACCAGCCGATCGGTGGTGAGGATGATCTCGCGCGTCAGGTCATCGATCGCATTGATGTTGCGCCAGGACTCATCCGCGGGACTCTCCGCCGCCTCGATCGCCCCCAGGTGAATGCCGGTCGACCAGTAATCCGCGCCGCCGGTCAGCACGAGAACGCGGGTGGGACGGCGCAGCGAGCGGGCATACGCGGCACGCAGAGCCTCGCATTGCTGCGTACTCATCGCGCCGTTGTAGAAGCCGAAGTGCAGGAACCCGACCGACCCGTCCTCCTCGTAGCGTATGGGTTGGTAGCCGTCCGCCTCGGGGAGCGATGCACTCTCGGGCCGAAACACCTGGGCGGCCGGCAATTTCAGGCCGGGGCGCTGCGGATCCGTCCGCAAGCCCTCCTCGCGCACGTGTCCGATCCACACCGCGCCGTCGCGGGTCGCCCGGGCAAGCGCATCGCCACAGCGCGCGAGCACGTTCCCCGCGGGCCCACTCAGCGCCGCCGGGTGCGCATCGAAGAGCCTCACCCTGCGGCCGAAGAGCTCATCGATGATCCCCGGGAAGCCGTCGGCGCTGCGGATCTTGCGCAGCACCGTCTCGGTGTCATCGTGCGCCCAGTCGATGCGCCGGTCGCCGGCCCGGCAAATGGGCCGCTCACGCCCGAGCACGCCTGGGTCCTCAGGATCGACGCGCCGCGGGCTGTAGGTCCGGCTCTCCATGCGCTCGAGTGCCTCGAGCACCGCCGTCACTGCCGCATCGGCGATCTGCCGCCGATAGTTACTCGATTTGGTGTCCTCTCGCAACACGCACGGCTCGCTCGCCCAGACCGGACCGGCATCCATGCGCGCCTCGGCCTCGAGCACGGTGACACCCCATGCTCGCCGCCCCTCCAACAGCGCCCAATCGAGCGCCGAGGGCCCGCGATCGCCGGGGATGCCGGGGTGGACGATGAGGCAGGGGCGGGTTCGCCAGAGGCGCTCCGGGATCGGCCGCTTGAGAAAGGGGGCGAGGAGCACCTGCGGATCAAAGAGCTCGACCGCCTCGGCCGTGACCGCGTCGTTGATGTCCAGCTCCACCGACACCCGATGGCCTCGCTCGGTCAGCTCGACGCACAGCCTCTGAGCGAGGCTGTTGAAGGTGTGGGTGAGCAGCAGGATGCGCATGGTGGTCCTCAGCAGATCCGCGGCAGCTGCTCGCCGGCTATCCAGTCGACGATCCGCCCGCCGCCGAAGCCCGTGGTCATCTGCACGAAGCGATGCGGGTCCGCGACGGCTTCGCCGATGAGCGCCGCATCGCGCCCGAGTGGCTGAGCGCGCATCGCCTCCAGCACCGCCTGCGCCGCCTCGGGAGCGACGAACGCCACCAGCTTGCCCTCGTTGGCGACATGGAGCGGATCGAGGCCGAGGAGCTCGCAGGCCGCGGCCACGGCGGGCTTGATCGGTATGGCCGATTCCCGCAGATGTATCCCGACTCCGGCCTGATGAGCGATCTCGTTGAGCGTGGCGGCGAGTCCACCCCGGGTTGGATCGCGCATGGCGTGCAGAGCCGTGCCCCCCGCGGCCACCATCGCCGCCACCAACGCGTGCAGGGGCGCGGAATCGGATGTCAGCTCGGTCTCGAAGCGCAGATCGTGCCGGCACGACATGATGGCGACACCGTGGTCGCCGAGCGAGCCGGACAGCAGGATCTGATCACCCGGGCGCGCCCGCTCGACCGAGACATCGATACCCGGCGGCACGACACCTATGCCAGTGGTGCAGATGAACACACCGTCCGCCTTGCCGCGCTCGACGACCTTGGTATCCCCCGTCACGACGGGCACCCCGGCCTCGCGCGCCGCCTCGCCCATGCTGCGGGCGATGCGCTCGAGGTCCGCCAGCGCGAAACCCTCCTCCAGAATGAAACTCGCCGAGAGGTAGCGCGGCACCGCCCCGGCCATGGAGATATCGTTGACCGTGCCGTGCACGGCCAGCGAGCCGATGTCGCCGCCTGGAAAGAAGAGCGGGGAGATCACATAGCCATCGGTGGTCATCACCATGCGCCTGGAATCGACGTCGAAGGCCGCCTGGTCGTTGCCGCGGCGCAGCCATTCGTTGTCGAGCGCAGGTTGGAACACCTGGGCGATCAGCTGCGCCATGGCGTTGCCCCCGGCGCCATGCGCAAGCTCCACGCGCCCGGCGCGGATATCGAGTGGCCGCCGTGCAGGACGGTTCATGCGCCCCCCTCGGCGAGGGCGGCCGGCCGCGGCTCGCGGAAGCGCTTGTAGGTCCAGTGCGCGGCGCAGGCTCCCTCCGAGGACACCATGCACGATCCCATGGGTGTCTCGGGCGTACAGACCGTGCCGAACAGCTTGCAGTCCGGGGGGCGCTTCACTCCGCGCAACACGGCGCCGCACTGACAGCCCGGCACCTCCCGCCCCGGCAGATCCTCCAGCTCGAAGCGCCGTTCGGCGTCGAATTGGGCATACGCGCGCTTCAGGCGCAGCGCGCTGTAGGGCACTGTGCCGAGGCCGCGCCACTCGAAGCTCTTGCGCAGCTCGAAGAGCTCGGCAACATCGGCTTTGGCGTGCTCATTGCCTTCGGGACGCACCGCGCGCCCATACTGGATCTCGACCTCGTGGCGCCCGTCGTTGACCTGCCGGATCAGCATGTGCACCGCCTGCAGGACATCGAGGGGTTCGAAGCCGGCGATCACCACGGGCTTGGCGAACTCCTCGGCGAAAAACTCGTACGGGGTGCTGCCGATGATGGTGCTCACGTGCGAGGGACCGATGAACCCGTCGATGCGCACCCGCCCGAGCTCGCGCACCTCGGGACTCTCCAGGATGTTCTGGATCGCCGAGGGCGTCAGGACGTGATTGCAGAACACGGTGAAGTTCTTCACCCCGAGCCGCTCGGCCAGACGGATGGCAAGGGCCGTCGGCGGCGTCGTGGTCTCGAAGCCGATCGCAAAGAGCACCACCTCCCGATGCGGCTCGGCCCGCGCCAGTTCCACCGCATCCGCGGCAGAATAGATCATGCGCACATCGGCGCCCGCCGCTCGCGCGCGCAGCAGCGACACGCCTCGCGACCCCGGTACGCGCAGCATGTCTCCGTACGTGCACAACGTCACCTCGGGGCGCTCGGCGAGCCGGATGGCGCTATCGATGCGCCCCACCGGGAGCACGCACACCGGACAACCCGGCCCATGAATCAGCTGCACCGACTCGGGCAGCAGGTCCTCGAGACCGTAGCGGGAGATCGCGTGGGTGTGTCCGCCGCAGAACTCCATGAAATGGTATCGGCCCCCGCCCCGGCTCGCCGCATCGGCGATACGCTCGGCGAGCGCACGCGCGAGCCGGCCGTCGCGGTACTCGTCGACATGTTTCACGGGAGCGGCTCCGGGGCCGCCGCAGCCTCCGGTGTGATCTCGCGTGCCAGCTCATTCAGCGTCTCGAGCATCCGCGCCGCCTCCGCCTCATCGATCACGGCCATGGCGAAACCGACGTGGGCGAGCACGTACTGTCCGGGCAGCGCTTCGGGGGTATAGGCGAGGCTGATCTCCTTGATCACCCCGCCGAAGTCGATGCGCGCGCTGCGCACCAAAGGGTCATCGCCGCGCACGCTGAGGACTCTGCCGGGTATCGCCAGACACATGCACTGCTCCTCAGGCGGGACCGATGGCCTACCGTGCCGCACCGGCTCGCTCCCTTGAATACGTAGCTCACCAGGTGCGCTAGGCAATCCTACGTATCGACCCGGGCGGGGCCGTCCCGGATGCTTGCCAGGATGCAGACGAGAGCTGCGCGCAGGCTCGGCGGACTCAGACGGCCTTTGGCGCTGGCCCTCCTCGCGCTGTGGCTCGGGGGAATGCATCTCGCGGTCGCGGCCGCCGCGCCAGGCACGCCGCCCGCCTCGCACTCCCCTGCGCTCACTCGAGCGAACTGTCTGGCCTGTCATGCCACCGGCCTGATGGGCGCACGCAAGATCGATTCAAGGATTCTCGCCCACTCGGTGCACGCCTCCCTCGCGTGCGTCGGCTGTCACTCCTCGATCAACTCGCTCCCGCATCAGATGCCGGTCGCGCCGGTCGCGTGCGCGAGCTGCCACCAGATGCAAGGTCACGCTCTGGCTCAGGGCTCTCACGCCGTGCGGAGGGCGCCCGCGGTGACTCCAGGCGGCGCCAGGCGCGCGGCACCGACATGCACCACGTGTCATGGTGCGCACGGCGTGCAGCCGGTGACCGGCACGACGTTCCGCCATAACATCGCCCGGGAGTGCGCCAAGTGTCATGTCCGCGCCTACCGAACGTACATGAATACAGCGCACGGCCAGGCGGCAACGCTCGGCCTTGCGCAGGCCCCGAGCTGTGTCGACTGCCACGATCCGCATCGCGCGCTCCCCCCCTCCAATCCCCTCTCGCGGGTTTCGCCCGACCACCGGCTCGCGACATGCCAGAAGTGCCATGGCGGGGCGAAGCCGAACCTCACGGGCTTCGACCCGCATCCGCGCCCTGAAGATCCGGCCCGCTCGCGCATCGTCGCATGGACGCACTACTTCATGGTCGCGCTGCTCGCGGGCGTGTTCGGCTTCTTCGGCCTGCACACGCTCCTGTGGCTGCAACGCAGCCTCGTCGGCCGGGCTCGCGGCGAGCTTCCCCCGCTTAAGCACTTCGGGGGCCCGCACTTGCAGCGCTTCACGGTGGTGGACCGGCTGACGCACCTCATCGTCATCCTGAGCTTCATGCTGCTGTCGCTGACGGGGCTTGCGCTCATGCACCCCGGGACCGCATGGGCGCGCGCCCTCACGGGCTTCTTCGGCGGCGTGCATGCGATGGGCATCGTGCACGTGGTCAACGGCGGGATCACCTTCGGGTACTTCGTCTTTCATCTCTGCTATCTCGCCTATCGCGTGCTGGTGAAGAAGCAGCGGTACGGCTTGTTCGGTTCGGACTCGCTGGTGCCGAACGGCAAGGACATCCTCGACATCGGGCGCAACTTCCGCTGGTTCCTGTATCTCGGACCGCAGCCGCGCATGGGCCGCTGGACGTACTGGGAGAAGTTCGACTACTGGGCGGTGTTCTGGGGGGTGGCGATGATCGGGGTCTCCGGCCTCATGCTCGCCGCGCCGGTGTTCTTCAGCCGATTCGTGCCCGGCATCTGGCTGAATGTGGCCTTCATCGTGCACTCCGAGGAGGCTCTCCTCGCCACCGGATTCATCTTCATCTTCCACTTCTTCCACAATCACTTCAGACCCGAAAAGTTTCCGATCGACGTGTCCATTCTCACCGGGCGGGTGCCGCTCGAACGGTTCAAGGAGGAGCGCCCGCTCGAGTATCAGCGGCTGCTCGCCGCGGGCCGTCTCGAGCGCATGATCGTGCCACCGCCCTCGCGTTTCATGACGGTGATCAGCGTCGTGTTTGGAGCCGCGGTGGTCATCACCGGTGTCACGTTCATCGCGATCGTGATCTTCGCGGGCTGAACGACCGCGCGGACGCCGACGCCGGTGGCCATCATCAACCCCCTTCAGCCGCTCGCATCACGACACTGGAGTCAGCGAACATGACAGCGCCCAGCCCCTCGAGCCCCGCCGAGCCCACCACCGGTGCGCTTGGCGGGGGCACCCTCGCGGCACGCACGCGCCGCCTGGTGCTCGCCACCCGGCCGGCTTTCGCGCCCGCCTCGATCCTCTCGGTGCTGATCGGCAGCGCCTGGGGCTACCGTGTCGCCGGACGAATCTCGTGGAACCTGGCGGTGCTCGCCCTGCTCGCGACGCTGTGCGTGCACCTTGCCGCCAACGTCCTGAATGACGTCAGCGACGATCTGTCGGGCGCGGACCGCGCGAACGAGGCGCGGATATTTCCATACACGGGCGGCTCCCGCTTCATCCAAAATGGCGTGCTGAGCGTGCACGAGATGACGCTCTGGGGAATGACCCTGCTCGCCGTTGCCGCGGTGCTCGGCCTCGTACTCCTCGAGCTGAGTGGCCCCGGCGTGCTCGTCTTTGGCCTGGTGGGTGTTGCGCTCGGACTCGCCTACTCCGTGCGCCCGATCGAGCTCGCCGGCCGCGGGCTCGGCGAGGCAACCATAGCCGTGGCCTTCGGCGTGCTACCGGTCGCGGGCGCGGCGTGGCTGCAGAGCGGGCGGCTCGATATGGCGAGCATCCTGATTTCCCTGCCCGTGGGTCTGTGGGTCACGGCCATTCTCCTGATGAACGAGGTGCCTGACCGCAGCGCCGACGCTCGCGCCGCAAAAGCGACGCTCGTCGTGCGACTCGGGCTCCAAGGCACGCAACGCCTGTATCTCGGCTTGCAGGGCGGGGCCTGCGCCGCGTTGCTGCTCGCCGCGTCGCTCGCCCTGATTCCCTGGTGGACGGCAGCGGCGGCGTTGTTCCTTCTCCCCGCCGCCTGGGGCGCCGCCGGCGCGATAAGCGAGCCGCCCGAGCGCACCCGGCTGCTGCGAGCCATCCGTACGACGCTTCGGCTGCATCTCGCCGGAACGCTGCTGCTGCTCGTCGGCGTGCTCTTTACCGGTTTCCCGCGCTGAGCGCCGGGCGAGGAGGATGAAGATGAACACCCCGTCGGTCCTGCCGCAATCGATCCCCGCGAATCGGCAGATATGGGTCAGAAGGCTCTTCGAGGCGATCGATGCGAAGCGCTCGAGGGAATTCGCGGACTTCCTCACTGCGGATGCGCGCTTTCGCTTCGGCAGCGCCCCGCCCGTGCAGGGCGCTGCCGCCATCGTCGAGACGGTGGAGCAATTCTTCGCGAGCGTGGCCTCGGTCTCCCATAGAGTGCTCGAACTGTGGGAGACACCCGGACATCTGATCTGTCGGGGCGAGGTGCGCTACCTGCGGCTCGATGGCCGCTGCGTCGAAGTCCCGTTCTGCAACATCTTCACGATGCGCGGCGAGAGGATCGCCTCGTACGAGATCTACCTCGACCCGACACCGCTCAGCGCCGCGTGAGGCGGCATTGGCCAACCTCTCCCGCAAGCGCGCCGCGCCGCCCCGACTGGCGCTCGCCCTGGCTCACCCGGCCTTGATGTAGGCGAGGAGCGAGTCCAGCTGCCCGGCGCTGAGCTTGCCCTGATAGGAAGGCATCATCGTGGCGGCGCCGAGCGCCTTCTTCGGCTCGAGGATCGCGGCTTTGAGCTGCGCGGCGGATTCATTGCGGTATGCGGCGAGCGGCTTCGCCATGGCGCCGCTCGCGTGACACATGAGACAGCTCTGCGAGCTCGCGAGCTGCTTACCCTCCGCGACGGATGGCGCCGCGGATGCAACCGCCGAAATGCCCGATACGAGCCCCAACGCCGCAAGGATCAGACCTCTGATGCGCATGAGCGAAACTCCTCTGTCAGTGGACTGCCGCACCCGTGCGGGCTCGACCGGCGCCCCGCAGGAATGACCCTGCGGGCGCGAAACGCCATGACCGTGCCGCGATACTAGCCACCCCCGGGGGAAGGAGGCTGTAGGGAATTTCCGCAGACCTGGCACGGAGCGCCGCCTCGGACTGCCCGTCGCGCCCACGCGCCAGGACCGCCCGGCGGCTCCTCCCGGATGTGCAGACGCATCTCGTCGCGGAACTCGTTCACGGCGCAGAAGAACTCCGCCATCATCATGACCCAACAGTACATCCCGGCCGGAGTCAGCCGGATCGCATCATGCTCGGGGCGGATCGCGCCGATCAGCTGCAGCGCGGCGAGCTCTGGAGCCATCATCCACCAGAACTTCCGGCCGTACTTCGCATCGATGTACGAGCGGGGAAGCGCGAGCCCGAACAGCCTCACGAGAAGGTCATAGCGCATCCTCTGGCGCAGCGTGAGCGCCTTGCTCTGCGTGACGGGGAGTTGGCCGGCATAGACCAGCTCCCGGTAATGGTTCAGCGAAAAAGTGGTGGAGTACATCCGCCCATGGACGTAGCTGAACGCACCGCTCCCCACGCCGACGTAATCGTCCTGGTGAGTGATGTATTCGTCGATCGGCGGCGCGGCGCCAGCCGCGCGGCGCCTGGAGAAGCACCAGGCCGAGCTCGGCTCATAGCACGGCGGCAGGGCGCGGATGATGCGCGCGTAGTAATCGTACCGCCGCCCGGGGTCCGACTGGCCGAGGCTCTTGCGCATGCGGCGCCGGGTGGAGGCGGCCGTCATGAGCGGATAGAAGGAAATCTGGTCGACCTCGAGCGCGCGCAGCGTCGCCAGATCGCGCTCGAGCGACTCCGGCGTCTGGCGGGCAAAGTTGAAGATCATGTCGACATTGAGCGTCGGGAATCGCCCCTTCGCCGCCGTCAGGCGGCTCGCGATCATCTCGCCGCTCCCGTAGGGCTCGTACCGGCCCATCTCCCTCAGGAGCTCGTCATCGAAGCTCTGCACCCCGACCGAGAGGCGTCCCACCCCGACCGAGAGCAGTGCTTCGAACACCTCTTCCGTCAGGTGATTGGGATTGGTCTCGACGGAAATGGTGCGGATTGGCCAAAGCGAGCGGATCAGAGCGAGGGTCGCGGCGAGCTCCTGCGGCGCGACGGTCGGCGTACCGCCCCCCACGTAGACATCGCAGAACTGAAAGCCCCGGGCGTGATAGAGGCGAATCTCCCGTCGCAGCGCATCGAAGTACGCCCGCGCCTTCTCCTCGCGGTATTGCACGCGGTGAAAGGAGCAGAACGGGCATAGCGCCTCGCAAAAAGGCACGTGCACGTAGAGCTGACAGGCCTGGCGGGGCGCGGCGGGCGCGAGCTCGCCGGGTGATTCGGTATCGAAGCGCATGGCCGCCGTGTACTCGCGCCGCAGGAGGCTCGCGAACGGCCGCTCGAACCAGGGAGCCCTTGCCCTCGGCTCACTCATCGTCGCGCTCGAGCTCGACTCGCACGAGGAGCAACTCCTCTCCGGTGAGCACCCGTACGCGCCAGTCGCCGCATTCGCCGCAAAGCAGGCTGGAGCTGCTCGCCGGCGACTCCGCGCCGCACTCGAGACAACGCACGCGCACCTCGGCTCGCTCGATGATGAGCTTCGAGTCCGCCGCGTTCGTCCCTGCACTTGCGAGCGGGAAGGCACTCTCGAGGAGCGCGGGCTCCACCCCGCAGAGCGGGCCGATCCTCACCGTAACGGTCACCACGCGCCGGGCACGCTGTTCCGCGGCGACCTGCGCCACCTGATCGATCAGGGCCTGGCAGATCGAGAGTTCATGCATTCGCGGCGGCCTGCGCGCCCCTCACCGATCGCTGCCGAGCGACTCGATGAAGGCGACGAGCTCCCAGGTCTCACGGTCGCTCAAGGTCGGCCAGGCCGCCATGGCGGTGCCCGGAACTCCGCGGCGAATGGCGAGAAAGGTGCGCCCCGCCTGCGCGCGCCGCGTCCAGGGCGGTACGGCAAGACTTGCCGGTGCGGGCACCATGAAGCGCTGGCGCTCCCCGTTCCCTCCGCCACCCGGCCCATGACATAGGGCGCAATGCGCCGCAAACAGCCGGGCGCCGGCCACGCGGGCCGCCGTGGAGGAAAGCATCGCGTGCGGCGGGCGGGGCCCGCGCCGCTCACAGCCCGAAATGGCGGACAAGAGCATGAATAGGCCGATCGGCAGCGCAGCGGGGCTGCGCAATGAGCTCGAACCCAAGGCCCCTCACCTCCTCCACGACGGCCGAAACGAGCGTGCCGAGCGCATCGTCCACCGCGGCCGTACGGGCGAGGCCGAGCCCGATGGCCCCCGGCGCAAGGCCCAGCAGCACGACCGATTCGGGATAACACCCGATGAGGCGGGCGACATCGAGAAGATCGGCCACTCCGACCTGATGCACCGACAGCCGCTCGCGCACCGCGTCCCGGACCGCATCGCCATCGAGGCGCACCAGGGTGCCCGCGGGCTCCCCCGTCGCCACCGCATCGACCAGGATCACGTGCTCGGCCTGCGCGAGCTCATCGAGCAACGCAAGCCCGAGAGTGCCACCCTCCACCAGGCGCACCTGCGGCGGCACTCGATAGTCACGCTCCAGTCGCGCAAGCGCCGCGGGTCCCACACTGTCATCGCCCAAGAGCACGTTGCCAAGACCGAGCACCAGTACTCGCGCCCGCTCTGGTGCACCGCTCTGCGCGCCGCTCAAAGTCAGATCCTCCTTCTTCTGCCGCGCGGCATGTACTTGAAGCCCGACAGGATGGAATCGATGATGCCCACGTGCTCGACGGTCGAGGAGAGCACCGCGAAGTACACGTGCGCCACGGCGAACACCAGGATCGCCCACATGCCGATGTGGTGGATCAGACGCGCCATTTGCAGGCCATCGACGAGGGGGATGAGGAATGCGAACGCGTGCAAGGGCGATCCGACCGGTGCGTAAACCTGATAGAGCGCGAGGCCCGTGGCGATCATGAGGAAGTACACGCAGAAGATGACCGCATAGGTGAGACCCGCCAGACCGTTGTGGCCGACGTACTCATCGGGCTCGCGGCCGAGAAAGGCGTAGAACCTCAGGCTGGCCCACAGGCTGCGCAGCCTGTCGCGCGATGCGGGGATGAGATCCGACCAGCGCGCATAGCGATTGCCCGCGAATGCCCAGTACACCCGCGCCAGCACGCACAGGGCGAACACGATGGAGGTATACAGGTGCACCTCGCGCACCCGGGCCATGGCGAGCCCGCCGCCGAAGAAGGGATTGCCGATGTAGTACCCGGTGGCCGAGAGAATCACGATCGAGAAGAACAGCAGCCAGTGCGCGAGCCGCACCGGCAGCTCCCACACGTAGACCCGGTGCAGATTGACCCGAAGGGGGTCCTCTTCGGGCACCGCGTTCATGATGCCCTCACCCGCGCCAGCTCGCGCCGGCTCGCATCCACGACGTGCACGCCGCAGGCCATGCACGGATCGAACGAGTGCACCGTGCGCAGGATCTCGAGCGGCTGCTCGGGTCTGGCGACCGGTGTGCCCTCGAGTGATGCCTCATAGGGTCCGGGCTGTCCCCGCGCATCGCGAGGGCCGGCGTTCCAGGTGCTCGGCACCACACACTGGTACTTCGCGATCCTGCCCTCGCGAATGTGCACCCAGTGCCCGAGGGCGCCGCGGGGGGCCTCGTGGAATCCGGCGCCGAAGCACTCCTTCGGCCAGGTGCCGGGGTCCCAGCGCGAGGTATCCTGAATCCGAAAATCGCGCCGCGCCATCTGCTCGGCGAGCGCATCCACCCACATGCCCATCGACTCGACGAGCACTTGCGCCTCGAGGGCGCGCGCGGCGATGCGCCCGAGCGTTGAGAAGAGCGCCGACGGCTGCGCTCCGAGCTGCTTCAGCGCGGCATCGATCAGTTGCCTCGCGCGCGCGGGACGTCCCACTCCGTAGGCGACCAGCATGCGTGAGAGGGGGCCGACCTGCATGGGCGCTCCGTCGTAGCGCGGGGACTTGAGCCAGGAATACTTCTCCTCGACGTTGAGACGTTTGAAGGGCGGCTTGGGCCCGGTGTAGTGGGGATTCGTCTGGCCATGATAGGGGTTCAGGCCCTTCTCATCGCCCATGGTGTAGTCATACCAGGAATGCGTGACGTACTCGTCGATCTTGCCCTGATCGACGGCGGCGACCCGTGAAAGGTCATTGTTGTGGATCACCCCTGCCGGGAGGTAGAGCATCGGGTCGGCGCTGTCATCCAGGGGGAAGTCCCCATACGAGAGGTAGTTGGTCACGCCCGAGCCGATCGAGAACCACTCCTTGTAGAATGGGGCGATCGCCAGCACATCCGGCACATAGACACGGGTGACGAAGTCCACGCCCTCGGCAACAAGCTGACGCAACTCGGCGATGGTGCCCATGTTGAGGGACGCCTGCGCGTCCGGATCGACCGGGGTCGCCATGCCACCCACCAGAAAGCTCTGCAGGTGCGGGTTCTTCCCGCCGAGGATCGCGTGAATCTTGACGAAGCGGCGCTGCCAGTCGAGCGCCTCCAGATAGTGCGCGAGGGCCATGAGGTTCGCTTCCGGCGGGAGCCGGTAGGCTGGATGCCCCCAGTACGCATTGGCGAAGATCCCGAGCTGACCGCGCTCGACGAAGGCCTTCACCCGCTCGCGCACGCCGGAGAAATACGCCGCGCTCGAGAGCGGCCAGTCGGAGATCGACTGGGCGAGCCGGGCGGTCTTGGCAGGATCGCCGGACAGCGCACTCACCACATCGACCCAGTCGAGCGCCTGCAGGTGATAGAAGTGAATCACATGATCGTGAACGTTCTGCGCGGCGATGATCAGGTTGCGCAGGATGCGCGCATTAGGCGGGGGCGTTGCGCCGATCGCATGCTCGACTGCCCGGATCGAGGCGATGGCGTGCACCGTGGTGCAGACCCCGCAAATGCGCTGCGTGAATGCCCACGCATCGCGCGGATCGCGTCCCTCGAGAATCAGTTCCACGCCTCGAAACATGGTCGAGGAGGACCACGCCTGCTTGACAGCGCCACCCTCCACCTCCGCCTCTATGCGCAGGTGGCCTTCGATGCGTGAAATGGGATCCACGACGACATGGGTCATTTTGGATTCTCCTCGTGGTCTGACGCATCCGCTTCGCGCTCTTTGCCTTGCGTGCGCGTCTTGTCGTCCGCAGGAGGCCTATGGCCCCGACGATAGCGCAGGACCTCGCCAACTCCGTGCGCAACGGCGCCCGCGGCGACCACGCCCGTGAGGCCCAGGCCCACCGGATCGAGCCATTTGCTCGAGTCGATTCCCTCCACATCCGGGAGGCGCTGATAGAAGGGCGTCATCACGTCCCAGAAGTTCGGCTCCGCGCAGCCGATGCACGGGTGCCCGCATCCGATCGGCCAGTTGGTATGACCGTTCCACTGCACGTTCGGGCAGTTCTGCGAGGTGGCGGGGCCCTTGCAGCCCATCTGGTACAGGCAGTAGCCGTGGCGGTGCGCCTCATCGCCCCACGCCTCGACGAACTGGCCCGAGTCGAAGTGCGCACGGCGCTCGCAGCCATCGTGGATCGACACGCCATAGGCGAACAGCGGCCGCCGGTACTGATCGAGCGGCGGCCAGCGCTTGATGGTGAGGTAGTAGACGATGAGAGCCGCGATATTCTCGGCGTTCGCGGGGCAGGCGGACATGTTGATCAGGTTCTTCACGCCTGGCACGGCATCCGCAACCGAAAGCGCGCGCGTGGGATTCGGATGCGCCGCAGGAAGGCCGCCAAAGGTGGCGCACGTCCCCACTGCCACGGTGGCCGCCGCGCTGCCGCACACCTCGCGGGCAATATCGAGCGCCGACCGGCCGCCTATCGTGCAGTAGCCGCTGTCGATGTCCCCCGGGATCGCCCCTTCCACGAGCGCGACATACTCACCCTTGTGCTTCGCAACGGTATCCTCGAGCGCCGACTCCGCCTGCTCGCCTGCCGCAACCATCAGCGTCTCGTGGTAGTTGAGCGAGATGGTGTCGAGCAGAAGTTCGGCCACCGTCGGATGTCCGGAGCGCAGGAAGGACTCGGTATTGCCGGCACAGTCCTGGAACTCGAGCCACACGAGGATCGGGCGTTTTTCGGTCTCGACGGCCTGTGCGATCGCCCCTGCCGCGGCCTTGGGCAGCCCGAGAAGCGCGGCCATGCTCGCGCAGAAGGCCAGAAAGTCGCGGCGGGAAATCCCTTGCCGCTCCAGGTCCTGCATCAATCGGGTTTGCGCCATGTCGGGCCTCCCGAGCCAGGGTTGGCTGTTTTGACCTAGGCTGCGCCCTCGCCTTCAGGCGCGAAATACGAGAAATCCCGTACCGTCAGGACCTCGGGCACCGCGATCCTGGCGCCCTCGCTGGGCTTGCAATCTCCCCCAGGGTCAACGGGCTAGATCGCGGTGCGTTCGGGCGATAAATGAGACGCGTTTCGCGCTCTCACACGCCCACGCCGCCACGCGGTGAAGTTCAGCAGCGGTTCAGTCCTTGGGAGCGAGTCTTGTATCCAAAGGTTCAGTGGAGTTCCCGTATGTGCCCCAGATTCCTGCGTAGCTTGCTGCCCGCGCTAGTGCTCGCGGCTCTGCCCGCGGTGTCCTTCGCCGGCATATTCGTCGGCGTCTCGGTCAATGTCGCGCCGCCACCGCTACCGGTCTATGTGCAGCCACCCTGCCCTCAGTACGGCTACATCTGGGTCCCGGGCTATTGGGCCTGGGGTCCCTACGGCTATTACTGGGTGCCCGGCACCTGGGTGCTGCCGCCGCAGGTCGGCTTGTTCTGGACCCCCGGGTGGTGGGGCTGGGATGCCGACGGTGACGACTACCGCTGGCATACCGGCTACTGGGGTCCCGAGGTCGGGTTCTACGGCGGCATCGACTACGGCTTCGGCTACTACGGCACGGGCTTCGACGGCGGCTACTGGCGCCGTGGCGTCTTCTTCTACAACCGCGCCGTGGTCAACGTCGGACCGCGGTTCGTGACCAACGTGTACTATCGCCCGGTCTATCATCCAGAA
>DAIDHH010000152.1 GCA_027452045.1 Gammaproteobacteria bacterium | reverse complement strand
CATCGGCGAGCGCCATCAGCGCCTGGTTGTGCTCCTTGCGCGCCAGACGCTCCTGGCGGGCAAGCACATACGGCTCGCGCTGGGACTGCGGATCGAGGTGGTATTCGTTCAGACACCGCAGCCAGGAGCGCCTGATGTACTGCGGCGGGCCAGCCCCTTCATCGTGCGCCGTGCCCTGAAGGACCTCGTGAATGTGCCTGACGTGATTGTCCGCCGTCGCGGCGACTGGCTGAAGCATGAGTGTCCCCCTCCGCCTGCCAAGGGGCTCATTATGCAACGGCTGCGGGCACTCTGGGCGCGCGAGCATCGCTTGCGATACAGCCCCGCGGGGGAGTGTTCCGAATCGGGACAGCCGCGTTGCGCCGGCGCATCCTCCGCGGGCCGCGCCCCTCCCGGGCGCTCCGCGCGTAGACTGCGCGCACCGGGGGTGGATCCCCCCAGAGACGAGATCATTCCGAGATCAATCCATGAAAACCAAAGCAGCAATCGCGTATGCGCCGGGCAAGCCGCTCGAAGTCGTCACACTGGATCTCGATGGCCCGAAGGCCGGCGAGGTGCTGGTCGAAATCAAGGCGAGCGGCGTGTGCCACACGGACGAGTTCACCCGCTCGGGAGCCGATCCAGAGGGCCTCTTCCCCGTGGTGTTCGGCCACGAGGGCGCCGGGATCGTGGTCGATGTCGGGCCGGGGGTGACGTCGGTGAAAAAGGGCGATCACGTGATTCCGCTCTACACGCCCGAGTGCCGTCAGTGCAAATCCTGCCTGTCGCGCAAGACCAACCTCTGCACCGCCATCCGCGCCACTCAGGGCAAGGGCGTTATGCCCGATGGCACCAGCCGCTTCTCCATCGGCGGGCAGATGGTGCATCACTACATGGGATGCTCGACGTTTTCAAACTTCACGGTGCTGCCCGAGATCGCGGTGGCGAAGATCCGCGAGGATGCGCCCTTCGAGAAGGTCTGCTACATCGGCTGCGGCGTCACCACCGGGGTGGGCGCGGTGATCAACACGGCGAAGGTCGAGCCGGGCGCCAACGTCGTGGTGTTCGGGCTTGGCGGCATCGGTCTGAACGTCATCCAGGGCGCGCGTCTCGTGGGGGCCAACAAGATCGTGGGCGTGGATCTCAACACGCGGCGCAAGGCGCTCGCCGAGAGCTTCGGCATGACTCACTTCGTCAATCCGAAGGAAGTTGGCGGGGATCTCGTACAGCACCTCGTCGCCCTCACCGACGGGGGCGCCGACTACAGCTTCGAGTGCGTCGGCAACGTCGATCTGATGCGCCAGGCGCTCGAGTGCTGCCATCGGGGCTGGGGCGTGTCGGTGATCATCGGGGTCGCGGGCGCCGGCCAGGAAGTCAAGACCCGCCCCTTCCAGCTGGTGACGGGGCGGGTCTGGAAGGGCACGGCCTTCGGAGGCGCGCGCGGGCGCACCGATGTGCCGAAGATCGTCGACTGGTACATGGACAGGAAAATCCGGATCGACGAGCTCATCACGCACGTGATGCCCATCGAGAAAATCAACGACGCGTTCGATCTTATGCACCGGGGGGAATCCATCCGCTCGGTGGTGACGTTCTGAGCGCTGCATCTACCAGAAGAGGAAACACCATGGCTATCTCGATTCATCCGTTGGTCGATCACGGCGTGAAGCCCGGCAACGCCTCGTTCGCGGGCGGCACATTGAGCTGCAAGTGCGCCTCCCAGCCGGTGACGGTGAGCCTCGGGGCGAACGTCGCCTTCGACCATGCCTGCGGCTGCACCAAGTGCTGGAAGCCCTCCGGGGCGCTGTTCTCGCTCGTGGCCGTCATCGGCAGGGACAAGCTCAAAGTGACCGCCAATGCGCAGAAGCTGAAGATCGTCGATGAGAGCGCCGTGATCCAGCGCTACGCCTGCACCGGCTGCGGCGTGCACCTGTACGGCAGGATCGAGAAGAAGGACCACCCCTTCTACGGCTTCGATTTCGTGCACCCGGAGCTCTTCAAGGAGCAGGGCTGGGCACACCCGGAGTTCGCCGCCTTCGTCTCCTCCATCATCGAGTCCGGGTTCCCGCCGGCGAGGATGGGCGAGGTGCGGGCGCGCCTGAAGGAACTCAAACTCGAGCCTTACGACTGCCTCTCGCCCGCTCTGATGGATGCGATCGCCACCCACACCGCGAAGCAGAAGGGCGTGCTCTCGGCGTGAACGATAACGGGACAGGTGTGTGCCGGAATCAGGTCAATCCGCTCGAAGGCACCCGGGGTTGGAGCGGCCAGACTATGCCGCAGGGGGTTGGGCGCGCATAGTAGGGATACATCGAGTTGGCATTCGGCCGAGGAGTACGGCGGGAGACGTACCGGTCGCCCGGGCCTCGAGTACGAGGCGTGACGTGTGGGGCGATGTCATGGGTGGGCAACAGAGGGGGACTTCAATTCATAAGACGAAGACCAAGTCCAAGACAGCCCGGCTCCACCGGGGGGCGGGTCCGATGAGCGACTGGGCGCCGGATGAGCCGGCGCGCGCAAACCGGCCCGCCACGCGGACCGACTTCCAGGCGAGGACCGAACCGGCCCGAATCACTTGCACAAACCGAACGAGGAGAACCAAACCGTGTATACCCTAACTGATCGCACGCCAAGGCGGGCGCAACGGCGGCACTGGCGATGGTTGCTCACCAGCGCCGCCTCACTGCTCGCCGTTGGCCTGCTGTTCCTCCCGAGCGCCGCGTACGCGCAGGACGGCACGGACGCCGAGATCACGAGCGCCAGCGCAAATGCGGATCTGTGGCCGGCGATGGGCCAGAACTTCGCGCTCGATCGGCACAGCGATCTGTCGCAGATCAACACCCGGAACGTGAGTCACCTGGGGATGGCCTGGGCGCAGTCGCTCGGCACGCTGCGCGGCCAGGAAGGCCAGCCGATCGTGGTGGATGTCGGCGGTACGCCGATGATGTACTTCGTGAGCGGCTGGCCGAACATCGTGCAGGCGCTGAACCTGTCGAATCCGGATCATCCGGTGGAAGTCTGGAACTACGTGAAGAAGACGGGCCGCGACCTGTCGGCCGTGCCGCGCGCCTGCTGCGACACCGTCAACCGCGGTCTGAACTATGCCGAGGGCAAGGTCCTCTTCAATACCCTCGATGGCTATCTCATCGCGTTGGATGCGCGGACCGGCCGGGTGGACTGGGAGGTCAAGCACGCCTATCCGGACAAGGGCCAGACCGTGACCAATGCCCCGTTGATCGCCGACGGCAAGGTGATCGTCGGCTTCGGCGGTGATGAATTCGCGGCCCGCGGCGAGGTGCAGGCCTACGACCTCGGGACCGGCAAGCTGGTATGGCAGTACTGGGACAACGGGACCGATGCACAGGTGGGCATCACCCCGGCCACCAACAAGTGGAACCCGCAATACGGCACCTATGGCCACGACACCGGCCTCACCTATCCCGGGGACGAGTGGAAGCGCGGTGGCGGAGCGGCCTGGGCCTGGTACAGCTACGACCCGAAGCTGAAGCTCGTCTACTACGGGTCGGGCAATCCGGGTCTGTGGAGCCCCGCGTATCGCTGCGGCGCCAAGCCCCCCACCCAGGCGTCCTGCAACGACGGCAAGTGGGACAACAAGTGGTCGATGACCATGTTCGCCCGCAACGTCGAGACGGGCAAAGTGGTCTGGGCCATGCAAATGACCCCGTTCGACCAGTGGGACTATGACGGCGTCAATGAGCCTATCCTGGTCGACATGAAGGTCGACGGCAAGATGCAGCCGACGCTCGTGCAGTTCGACCGCAACGGCTTCGCCTATGTCTGGAACCGGCAGACCGGCACGCTGCTCGAAGCCCACAAGTTCGTGTACGTGAACTGGGCGGAGAAGGTAAACCTCCACACGGGCCGCCCGGTGAAGGTGTACGCGCACTCGCCGCTCCTGGTCAATCAGATGGCCCAGGCCTGTCCGTCGGCGATGGGTGGCAAGGATCAGCAGCCCGCGTCGGTCAATCCGGCGGATCCCCAGGTGTTCTTCGTCCCGACCAACAACTGGTGCATGCAGGATACGCCGCAGACGCGTACCGATCTGCAGCAGGGCCTGGTTTACGTGTTCGCCAACGTCTACATGTACGAGCACAAGCCGGGTGTCGCCGGGCGGTTGAAGGCGTTCAACGTGGTGACCGGCAAGACGCTGTGGAACATCCCGGACAAGTACCCGAACTGGGGCGGAACGCTGAACACCAACGGGGGTCTCGTGTTCTACGGCGACCTCGGTGGCAACTTCCGCGCCGTGGATGCCAAGACGGGCAAGATCCTCTGGGAGCGCAAGCTCGGCTCGGGCATCATCGGCAATCCGATCACCTGGCAGGTCGGCGGGCACCAGTACGTGTCGATCTTCGCCGGCATCGGTGGTTGGATCGGGTTGCCCGTCACGGCGGGCCTCGATCTGAACGACAAGTACGGCGCGATCGGCGCGACGGCAATGGCCAAGGCGACGCACCTGAACCTCATTCCTCAGGGTGGCACCTTGTATACCTTCCGGCTGTACTAGCGGCTGATCTGATAGACTGAAAGTGAGGCACCCCCGCGGCGGCGGACGCCGCGGGGGTGCCGTGCCTCCCGGACACCGCGATGCCAGAGCGGAGATGGGCGGGAACCCGATGATCGTCTTCGACGGGAAACGCGATGTCTGCATTGCCGAGATTTGGCCGCTGCGCGCTGTCGGTGACCCTGCTGTTGGCCACCGCCATTTTTCTCCCGCCCGCATTCGCTGATACAACCACGACCGGTGCGGCGGCCGGCTCCGCCGGTCTCGAGGGACCCTGGGCCGGCAAGGATTTCAACCAGCTCGATCAGGCGGAGAAGGACGCGGCGAGGCAGGCTGCGCTCAGCGCGCACTTTCGCGTGCTGCGCGTCTGCGCCGATCCGGGCAACATGCCGCTCTCGGACCGCAAGCGGCAGGGATACGAGAACAAGATTCTCGAGGTGCTCGCCAAGTCGATGGGCGCGAGGCTCAGATACTACTGGCGCGCCTACACGGGCAACATCGTGGGCGAGGCGTTCGGATCGAGCGACGAGTGCGATCTGCTGATGGACATGCCGGTGCACGCCGCCGGGATCCTGCCGACCATGCCGATCTACCGCACGACCTATGTGCTCGTGTGGCGCAACGATGAGCATCTGGCGATCAAGAGCCTGAGCGACCCGCGCCTGAAGACCCTGAGGGTGGGCGTGTTCCAGATTTCGGCGGTGCGTCAGGCGCTCGAGAATCATGGCGTCTTCGCGCACGTGAAGGTTTGGCCGGTGAGGAGCGACACGGCGTGGAATCCGGCGCATCAGCCCTGGCGCCAGGTGCAGGAGGTGGCCGACGGCCGGCTCGATGTGGTCGGCGCATGGGGCCCGATGGCGGGGTGGCTGAAGACCATGAAGGGGGAGCCCCTCACGCTTCAGCCCACCAACCTCATGGACGATACGGTGCCGATGGAATTCAGCCTGGGGATCGGCGTGCAGCCGCGGGAGGTGGTGTTGAGGTACGCGCTCGACAACGCCCTCAGGGCGAACCGGGCGCGGATCGAGGCCATTCTGAGGCAATACGGCGTGCCGCTCGTCGAGTGCGCCGACTGCCTGGTGGCGGGCGATCTGCCGGCCCATGGCAGCTACATGGTGCACGTGTCATCGAGCGACGATGGCACGCAGCCGACGCACTGGACGGTGTCCCGGGCCGAGCTCGACAAGTGGCTGGCCGAGGGCTCGAGCCCCGACAAGGAACTCTACGACGCCGTGCTCGCGAACGATGTCTCGCGCGCCGCCTATCTCATCGGCAAGGGCGCGAACGTCAACCAACTGAACAACCTCGGCACCTCGCCGCTCATGACCGCGGCCCGCTCCGGTTGCCTCGCGATGGTGCGGCTGCTCGTCGAGCACGGCGCCAAGGTCGATCTGCCCGACAGCGGAGGCGAGACGCCGCTCGTCGGGGCGGTGATGCGCGACCGGGCGGCGGTCATCGGATTCCTGCTGGCCCACGGGGCGAGTGTCGACAAGGGAGCGCCACCGGGCTCGACGCTTCTTTCCCTCGCGCTGCAGGGGGAACACTTCGATGCCGCCTACGCTCTCGTCAAGGCGGGGGTGGACGTGAACACACCGGTGAGCCGGTATCGGCTGACGCCGCTCATGATGGTCGCGAGCTTCCGGCCGCCGGGGGCGGACAGCCGGATCCGGCTGATGGAGGATCATGGCCCGATGGACGTCGCCCGCGCCTTGATCGCCCGCAAGGCGGATGTGAACGCGACCGACGCCGAGGGGGTCACCGCGCTCATGATCGCCGCGGCGCGCGACAATTCGCCCATGATCGGATTGCTGGTGCAATCCGGGGCGAATGCTGCCTTGAAATCGAAGGCGGGCCAGACGGCGCACGACATCGCCGTGCAGGACGACAATCTCGGCGCCACCCGCACGCTCGAGCTCTTGGCCCGCCAATAGGCGAACTCCCTCACCCCGACCATCCGGAGGAGTTGACTGATGAAGCGATTCTCAAGCGTAATTGCCTTCACGTTGATGCTGACTGGACTCGCGTGCTCGATCGCGGCGCCATCGCACGCCGCCACGGCGGCGAAGATCTCCTTCGCCAAGGGCTCGCCGCTGCTCAAGGAGAAGCCGCTCAAGATCGTCGCGATGGCGCCCAAGGGATCGCTTCACAACCCATATGACGGCAACGCCAAGATGGCCAAGGAGGGGCATGCGCTGTTCATGAGCTACGGCTGCAGCGGCTGCCATGGCGGGGGCGGGGGTGGGGGCATGTGCCCGCCGCTCATCAATGGAGTGTGGATCTACGGCGGGAGCGATGACACGCTGTTCCGCCTGATCTCGCTCGGATCGCAGAAGCTCATGCAGAAGGGTTATCAGCGGGAGGCCATGGAGAACGTCGTGGGGCCGATGCCCGAGATGGGACTCGTGATCAAACAGTCGAGCGATCTTTGGAAGATCATCGCCTGGATCCGATCGGCGTACGACGGGCCCCCGAACCACAAGTACCACTGAGCGGCGCGTGACCGTGCGACGCGCAGCAGGCGGTATCGGGCTGCTCACGCTGGCCGTGCTGGCCGGCGTGAGCCTCGCCTTGGTGGCGGCGGCGCCGGCGCGCGCGGCGGTGCGGTCCTTTTCGATCACTTTCCTGCGCAAGACCTACCATTTCAACAAGGAAGTCCTGCCCTCGCTCCTCGAGACGCATCCGGCCGACCTCGGGCTGTCCGGGTCCGAGGAGGCGACCTCCGAGCTCAACACGGCGGGCAGGTTCATCGGCTGGCATTTCACGCTCGATGTCGTCACCGTGCCCGATGGCGGCAACCTCGCGGCCGCGGCGCGGCGGCTCCTTGCCCGCGGCCCGAGGGTCATCATCGCGGACTTGAAGGCGAATGACCTGCTCACCCTGGCGGACCTGCCGGCGGCGAGAAACGCCTTGATCCTCGACATGAGGACGATCGATGACAGCCTGCGCCAGCAGCAATGCCGCGCGAACGTCTTTCACATCCTGCCGAGTCAGGCGATGCGCACCGATGCGCTGGCGCAATACCTGGTGTGGAAGCGCTGGAGCCGCTGGTTCATCATCCAGGGGCCGACCAGCGGGGATGCGGTGTATGCGGCGGACATCCGCCGCTCGGCGGCCCGGTACGGGGCCCGGGTCGTCGCCGACAGGACCTACAGTTACAACCCCGGCTCGCGCCGCAGCGACACCGGCTATCAGCAGATCCAGACCCAGATGCCGCTCGCGACGGAGGTGTCGGGCGATTACGATGTGATCTTCGTCGCGGACGAGACCGATCTGTTCGGCGACTACCTCCCCTACAACACCTATGCGGCCCGACCGGTGGTGGGGACGCAGGGGCTCGTGGCGAGCGCCTGGACCCCGGCCTACCAGGAATATGCGGCGCTGCAGATGCAGCAGCGGTTCGATCTCTACGCCCATCGCGGCATGACCGAGCGCGACTACGGCGGCTGGCTTGCCGTCAGGATCATCGGCAACGCCGTCATGCGCGCCGGACTCACCGCGCCGCTCGCCATGCGAAAGTACCTGAGATCGAAGGGCTTCCTGGTCGCCGGCTACAAGGGGCAGGGGCTCACCTTCCGCCCCTGGGACAACCAGTTGCGCCAGCCGGTGCTGCTGTCGACGCCTCTCATGACCGTTTCCATGTCCCCGCAGCACGGGTTCCTCCATCCGGGGTACACGACCGACACCCTGGGGTTCGATGAGCCGGAGACGAAATGCAATCTTGGACAATGATGGGTCGGCGCGCCGCGCTGCCCCTGGCCGCCCTCGCTCTGTGTGCCCTCGCCGCGCAGGCTCGCGCGAGCGAGCTGTTCGTCTCGAACGAGATCGATGACACGGTGACCGTGCTCAACGGGCAGACGTACCAGAAGATCGCGACGATTCCCACAGATGAGCGGCCGAGGGGCATCTACGCCTCCCCGGATCACAAGTACGTGCTGGTGTGCGACGGCGATTCGAGCAATATCGACGTGATCGATGCGCGGACGCTCAAGGTCGTGCGCCGGATCGAGACCGGGCCGGACCCCGAGACACTCGCGATGTCCCCCTCCGGAGACCGGGTGTACGTGTCCAACGAGAACAACGCGCTGGTCACGGTCATCGATTTCGCCACCGGCAAGTGGATCAAGCAGATCCCGGTCGGCATCGAGCCCGAGGGACTCGCGGTGAGTGCGCACGGGCGCACCGTGGTGGTGGTCTCGGAAACCACCAGCATGGCCCATTTCATCGATACCAGGACCTGGAGGGTCGTGGCCAACATCCTGGTCGACACGAGGCCGAGGATCGCGCAATTCACCCGCAACCAGCGCTATCTGTGGGTCTCCTCGGAGGTCGGGGGGACGGTCTCGGTCATAGACCCGCGCACCCATCGCATCGTGCACGTCATCGATTTCCACATTCCGGGTGTGGACCGGGAGTACATCGGGCCTGTAGGCGTGCGCTTCACGCCCGATGGCCGCACGGCGTTCGTGGCGCTCGGCCGCGCCAATCGGGTCGCCGTCGTCGATGCGCAGACGTACGAAGTCGAGAAGTACATCCTGGTCGGCCAGCGGCCCTGGCAGATCGCCTTCAGCCCGGGCCACAGGAGGCTCTTCGTCGTCAACGGCCTCACCAATGACGTGACGATCATCGATGTGTCCTCCGAGGAGGCGGTGAGGTCCGTGCCCGTCGGCCGTCTGCCCTGGGGGATCGCGGTCATCCCGTAAGCCGCCCGGCCGGGCGCCGGCCGCTCACCTCGGCGCGCTGGTCGCGGCGGAGCCGATGAGCTCGCGATGTTGGCGCAGGACCTCATCGCGCAGCAGCTCGATCTCGGGGCCGCTGTGGCGGCGGCTGCGCGCGAGGCTCACGGGAACCTCGCCCACCACGTGGGCCGGCGGAGCCGAGAGCAGCACGAGGCGGTCGGCGAGCATGAGCGCCTCACGCAGGTCGTGTGTGACGAACAACACGGTCGTGGGCCGGGCGCGCCACAGCTTGAGCAGCAGCTCGCGCAACTGTTCCACCGTATCGTGATCGAGCGACACGAAGGGCTCGTCCATGAGCAGCAGGTCCGGCTCGATGGCAAAGGCGCGCGCGATCGCCACCCTGCGGCTCATTCCGACCGAGAGCTGTGGCGGATAGAGGTCGTGCGCCCCGGCGAGACCGACCGCCGTCAGCATGTCCCTGACGATGGCATCGGCACGATCCGGTGGGAGCACCAGCGCGATGTTCTCGTGCACCGTGCGCCACGGGAGCAGCCGCGGCTCCTGAAAGACGTAGCCCACCCTCGCCGGGCACCCGTCCGGGCGCGCCGCCAGCCTCACTTCCCCGACATAATCGCGGTCGAGCCCGGCCACGATGTTGAGAAACGTCGTCTTGCCGCAGCCGGAGGGTCCGACCAGGGCAACGAGCTCCCCGGCCGCGATCTCGAGCGAAAGGCCTGCGAGGGCGATGTGCGATTGCGCTCCGCGCGCGCGTGCATAGCGCTTGTCGCGGATGTCGGCGTGCAGGGCCGGCGTCACGGCCGCCATCGTCCGGCGCGCCGTTCGAGCGGCTGAAAGATCACCCACTCGATGAGCTGAATGACCGCCACGAAGGCGATGGTGTAGGCGAGGATGCCCGTCACGTCGAACTGCTGGAAGTAGAGCTGGATCTCGAAGCCGACCCCGTTGCTGCGCCCGAGGAGCTCGACGATCAATACGATCTTCCATACGAGCGCAAGACCGGAGCGGGCGGCCGCGAAGAGATAGGGATAGAGCTGCGGCAGGATCACGTGCCGCAGCGTCCGCCACCGCCCGACGTGAAAGCTCTGCGCCATCTGCGAGTAGTTCCGATCGAGCGCGCGGGCGCCTTCGCGCAGCGTCACGGCGACGGCGGGGATCTTGTTGACCGCCACGGCGCCGATCGCCGCCGCCTCGGTGAGTCCGAACCAGACATAGGCCAGCACGATGATGACCAGCGCCGGGAGGTTCAGCAGCAACACGAGCCAGCTGTCGAACAGGGCGTCGAGCGTCCTCGAGCGGCCCATCGCGATGCCGATCGCGGTGCCGACGGCCATCGCCACGAGAAATGCGGCGGCCACCCGCGCCAGGGTGATGCCGAGATTGAACGGCAGCGCACCGTCGGCGCACAGGCGCGCGAGCTCGATGAAGACGGCGCTCGCCGCAGGCAGCATGCGGCTGTCGAGCGCCTCGGCGGTGATCTGCCAGATCGCGATGAGCAGGGCGAGCGAGCCGATGCGTTGCGCCAGCGAGACGGCCCGCAGCCAGGAGGCGCGCTGCGCGGTGCTCACGCTCATTCAGTAGCGCACCGAATCGAGGAACGTGCCGGGCTGCAGGGTGGAGCTCGAGCCGACCAGCGTTCTGCCCCCGACCCGGGCGAAGAGCGCGTAGAGCGCCTCGGCCTCATGGCGCTCGCGCTCCCCCCAGTGCAGCGGAATGCCGGCCCGGAACCCCTGGCGCAGCGCCGCAAGCTGCGCGGGGTCGCGCGCCCCGGTCCTCGGCCCGAGCCACTGCCACTCGGCATTCGATGTGGCAAGGATCGACTGCGCCTGACGCGTGGCGCGCACGAAGCCGGCCAACGCGCGCGGATGCGCCCGTGCCCATCGATCGGACACGACAAACCCCACGAGCGGGATCGGGACCTTGAAGCCGAGTCTGCGCAGTGCCTCGCTCATCGGCATGACCACCGGAAGGCCCCGGCTCGTCAGCCGGGCGGCGAAGTTCCAGTAGGTCAGCACCGCATCGAGGCGGCCCGCCAGGAGCTCCTGATCGAGCAGGGGCGGGGCGCCGAATGCGATGTGCGCATCGCGCGCGAGATCGATGTGCCGCTCTCTGGCGAGCGCCTGCAGGATCACCCAGCTCTTATCGAGCGGGCTGCCGGCCACGCCGAGGCGGCGGTGGCGCAGGTCGGCAAGGCGATGGATGGGCGCGCCGCGCGCGGCCACCAGCGCGCCAAGATCGGTCGAGAACGGAAAGAACGTCCAATGCGCCCCGGAGGCGCGCTCACGGGAAACCCACAGCCAGTCGGACACCGCGCAATCGACGCGCCCGGCCTGCAGCGCCACCAGGGTCGCCGCAGTGCCGGCCAGTGCCAACTTGTCGATGCGGATGCCGTTCGCCCGGTCGAGTCCGTGATGCGCGATGACATCCAGCACCCAGTTCACGGTGCCGAATTTCAAGACCGCGATGCGCACTGTGGGCGCCGCCCGCGCGATCCCGGGCCCGAGGGCGGCCAAGAGCAGCAGGAGGATATATCGGCGGACGCAGCGCAACGGTCGTGTTCCCCCGTGGGCGAGTGCCCCTTCCCGGCGTGTCGCCCAGGATCGTGCATCGCCGCGCTGGGCCATACAAGCGCTGGTGCCGGGCGCGGCCGTCATTATGGCATACTGTTCCCGATACGACACAGATCGGCCCGCTACCGGGATCGGCCGGTGTTTTCGCGTGAGCCGTTGGCGGGTCGGTGGGATTTGTTGTCCAATGCCTGAGCGGGAGCCGCGGCGCCGCAAGTGCGGGTCCGACCCGTGTACCGGACGCTCGAGTGCGAGCCGGGCGGCGCAGTTGACGGCCACGAGGCGGTGAGCGCGATGTTGCAGGTCAATGCACAGACGGAGGACCCGGGCGCCGCGGGCCCATCGAGCCGGGAGGCGCCGCCGCTCGTCGTCGAGGGACTCAGCCACGCATTCGGCAAGCGGCAGGCGCTGCGCAACGTGTCGTTCCAACTCGAGCGCGGCGATCGCACGATGCTGCTCGGTCTCAATGGCGCGGGCAAGACCACGCTCTTCTCGCTGATCACCCGCCTGTACAATCATCGCGGCGGCTCGATCCGGATCTTCGGGTGGGAGATCAAACGCAAGCCCTCCGAGGCGCTCGCGCGGCTCGGCGTCGTGTTCCAGTTGCCGACTCTCGATCTCGAGCTCTCTGTCGCGCAGAATCTCTTCTATCACGCCGCACTGCATGGCCTGCCGCGCCGCGAGGCCGCGTCGCGCTTGAAGCGCGAGATCGAGCGCGTTGGACTCACGGACCGGCTCCGTGAGAATGCGCGAACATTGAGCGGCGGACAGCGGCGCCGCGTGGAGATCGCACGCGCCCTGATCCATCGACCGAGGCTGCTGCTGCTCGATGAGCCGACCGTAGGACTCGACGTCGCGAGCCGGCAGTTCCTGCTCGACCACGTCCGCATGCTCTGTCGCGAAGAGGGGCTCGCGGCGCTTTGGGCGACGCATCTGATCGACGAGGTCGATGACGAGGCGCGCGTGATCGTGCTGCACCGCGGCCAGATCCTCGCCGAAGGGCCGGTGCCGGAGGTGATCCGCCGCGCGAATGCCAAATCGATGCGCGAGGCGTTCGATAACCTCACTGGCGAGCGCCTCGAATGAGACCCGTCCACTATTACCGCTGCATGCGCGGCATCGTCTGGCGCGAGGCGCTGCGCTTTCTCAACCAGCGCGGCCGGTTTCTCGCGGCCCTGGTGCGGCCGCTGGTGTGGCTGCTCATCTTCGCCACCGGCTTTCGCTTCGTGCTCGGCGTGTCGATCATTCCGCCTTACCAGACCTACATCCCGTACCAGGTCTACATCGCGCCCGGCCTGATCGGCATGATCCTGCTGTTTCAGGGCATGCAGAGCTCGCTGTCGATGGTCTGGGACCGGGAGACCGGCAGCATGCGCACGCTCCTCGTGAGCCCGCTGCCGCGCTGGTACCTACTGCTCTCGAAGCTGATCGCGGCGGTCATCGTCTCGGTGCTGCAGGCGTATGTCTTTCTGATCATCGGCTATTTCTGGGGCATTCATCCGCCGCGCTGGGGTTACCTCACGGTGCTCCCGGCCCTGATTCTCTCGGGCATGATGCTGAGCGCGCTCGGACTGTTCCTGTCGTCGGTGATCCGCCAGCTCCAGAATTTCGCCGGCGTCATGAATTTCGTGATCTTCCCGATGTTCTTCGCCTCATCGGCCCTGTATCCGCTGTGGACCGTGAAGCAGGCGAACGAGAAGCTCTACTACCTCTGCATGGCGAACCCGTTCACGCACGCGGTCGAACTGGTGCGTTTCGCGCTGTACGAGAAGTTCAATCATGTGGCGTTCGCCGTGGTCGGCGGGTGTCTCGTTCTCTTTGCGATCCTCGCGATCGTCGGCTACGACCCCGGGCGCGGGCTCATCGCCCGTCGCCAGGGCGGGGAGTGAGACGGGCCCCGGCCGCCGCGGGCGGACTCAGAAGCGGATTCTGATCCCGCCGAAGATCTCGAACGGCGCGCCGGGGCTTTCGAACCTGTTGTCCACTCCGGGACCGTTGGTAAGGGCATCGGCGGGAATGCCGGGCGCCCCGACGCCGGTCGGATCGCTGAGGATGCCCCAGGTCGCGTACCTGCGATCGAGGAGATTGTCGATCGTGGCGAACAGCTCGACCCCCCGCATGGGGTGGTAGCTAGAGTGCAGCCCGATGAGGAAGTAGCCCGGAATCGGCGCCAACTGGTTGGACTCGTCGCCGACGAAGTAAACGCTGCTCACGATGTTGATGCTGGCGCCAACACTCCATCGCGGCAGCACCGAGAGGTCCGCGCCGAGCTTCCAGCGGTTCTCGGGAATTCCGGGCAGATTGTCGCCGGGGCGCACCTGGATGCTCCCGCTCGCATCGCGGAACGGATTGAAGCGAGACAGGAAGCGCTGCCCGGTGAGGAAGGTCGCCTTGATCAGGCTGTAGTTGGCGTATGCGGACCAGCGGGGCGCGTGGAAATCGAGTCCAAGCTCCACCCCCTGGCGGCGGGTATCGCCGATGTTCTGGAAGTAACCCGAGGCGTGCGAGGTGGCGATGGCGTGGATGTCATCGTAGAGCACCGTGCGAAAGACACTCGCATTCCAGTTGAGTACGCCATCCAGCCCGGGAAGGCGCGCCCCGCGGCCGCGCAGACCGAGCTCGAGCGCGTGGGAGACGACCTGTGCGAGCGGCGGGTCTCCCGAGAGACTCGAGGGCAGCACGCACGGGGCGTTGGGGTTCGCGCATTCGAGCTCGCCCGGGGTCGGGACGCGGTTGTTGACCGAGTATTGGCCGTAGGCGGTGAGGGAGGGCAGGAGCTCGTAGGTGGCGCCGATCGAGGGGTTGAAGTGGACGTACCGGTTGAAGCCATCGAGGTTCGACCCGAGCCGGTCGGTGATGTCATCGTGGGCCACGTTGTAGCGGCCGCTCGCCGTGACGGCGAGGGAGCGCGTCACGTTGAACGTGTCGGTGAGGTAGGCCCCGAGACTCTTGTTCACCGAGGTGGCCGATACCGGCGTCGCATCGCTGCTCGCAATGGCGCCGGGGGAGTTCTCGGGGGTGTAGACGTAGAGGTTCGAGGGCTGCACGATGAGCTCGGGATCGATCCGGCCGATCTGGGCGCCGGCGTAATAGTCGGTCGCGGCATAGTCCACCGCGGCACCGGCCGTGAACTGATTGGCGTGACCGAGGATCGCGCCGCCGTTCGAGGCCTGCAGAGTGATGCCGCGGCCGAAGGAGTGCAGGAACTCGAAATCGTTCTCGCCGATGGGCAGGGTGCCGCCGTTCGAGAGGTCCGGCAGCCTCTGGCCGGCGGCGTTGGTGAGGGGGATGAGTCCATCGGGCTGGCAGAGGACGCCGGGCAGGCTCGTGCAGCTGGTGTACTCGGTGGTGTTGCCGTTGGTCACCTGCTGGGCGAAGTCCCGGTAGTAGAGCACCGTCTGAAGCGCCCAGTGGCCGGGGAGCGCGAGCGCACCATCCAGGGTGAGGAATTTCAACCGGTTCTCATTGCCCTGCGGCCCGGTGAAGACGAGCGAGCGATTCACCGCGAGCTCCTGCACCGGCACCGAGCTTTGGCCCTTCAGCACGTTGTCGTCCCAGGCGTAGCTCAGGTCGAGCGTGCCCGCGCTCCCATGGAGGCTTGCCACGGCGTACAGGTCGCGCAGCTGGTCGCTCGAGAACCTGCGCCAGCCCTTCCAGTTGAGGCCGCGGCCCGCCACGTAGAAGCCGAATATCCCGGAGTGCATGCCGTATTGGGCGCTCAACTGCTGCCGGTGAAACGAGCCGCCGGAGAGCTCGAAGTCCCCGCCCTGGTGGGTGAAGCCGTTTTTCATGGTGACGGAGATCGCGCCGCCCAAGGCGTTGAGTCCGTAAACCGCGCTCGAGCTCGTCACTTCCACCCGGTGGATCGCGGTGGGCAGAATGAGATCCCAGTCGACGGTGTCACCGAACGCCTCGTTGACGCGCACGCCGTCCACGTAGATGGCGAGGCCCTCGGGTGTTCCGGCCACCGAGGAAGCCTCGAAGCCCCGATACAGGATGTCAGGCTGAAACGGGTCGACGATGTTGTCATTCACGTTGATGCTGCCGAGCCGTGAATTGAGCGCGCTGGTCAGGCTGGCCGTGCCCTCGCGGGCGAGGTCGGCGGCGGACAGGAGCTGCACGTTGCCCGGGATGGCATCGAGCGGGATCTTCGAGCCGGCGAGCGGCGTCGCGCTGATCACGACCTCCTTGAGACCTCCCGGGCCGATCAGGGAGTCCGCCGGGTGCGCGGCGCCGCACCGGGCGATGAGCGCGCCGAATGTCGTGAGAGCGATGCACAAGCGGGGAGGTGAGCGGCGGCGCTGCGGAGGGCACATTCGCGACATGGTGTACGGGAATGCGCGTAACGCGCAAGGGAGTCATCTCCCATGGGCGCATCGGGCGCAGCGCATCCTGGCCGTTGCATCGCGCAGTGTTCCAATACGGAACGGAGGATCCCGAATGGAACAGCAAGGGGCGATGATGACTTGCTCGGCCGTTGCCGCGCCGCCCGCGGCTCCATGGCCGTCCGCTCGCGGTGACGGAGGGCTGTTTGTCCCGCATTCCCCGCGGTGGGGCGCGGCATGGGGTTTCGTGTGCGGGCGTCATTCCAACTGACGCCCGCGGCCGGATCGCCGGCGCCGCGCGCAGTGGCATGAGGCTTGCACGCTCATCCCTCAAGACGGGCCGCGCGCAAGCCGGTCCCGGTCGTACAACCTTAGAACCGAGGGGAACAACGAGTATGACCAGGTTTCAACCCTTTCTTCCGCGGCGCTCCCTGTGGCGGCTTGCCCTCTGGGCGCTCCTGCTGGCGCCGCTCGCGGGAGCCTTCGCCGCCGGCTACCCGGCCGTGACCAATGCGCGCCTGGCGCACGCCGCGACCGACAATGGCTGGCTGATGTTCCTGCGCGACTACACGGGCGACAGTTACGCGCCGTTCCGGCAGATCAACTCGCGCAACGTGGCGGACCTCAAGCTCGCGTGGGACTACGACATCGGCATGAAGCGGGGCTTCGAAGCCTCTCCGATCGTCAATGGGCGGTACCTGTTCGTCACGACCCCGAAGGATCACCTGCTCGCCTTCGATGCGGTCACCGGCAAAGTGCTGTGGACGTACCAGGAGAATCTGACCGGCGTCGGACTGAAAACCGTGTGCTGCGACGTGGTCAACCGTGGCGTGGCACTCTACGGGAACAACGTCTACATGGCGACACTGGACAACTACGTCGTGGCGCTGGATGCGAAGACCGGCAAGGTCGTGTGGCGCAGGCAGATCAAGCCGGCGGACGTGGGATATGCCATGACGCTCGCGCCGCTCACCGTGCAGGGCATGGTGATCGTCGGGACCTCGGGCGGGGAGTATGGCGCGCGCGACTTCGTCGTGGCACTCGATGCCAAGACGGGACGGGAAATCTGGCGCCAGTACACGGTCCCCTCGCCCGGGCAGCCGGGCAGCGATACCTGGCCCAAAGGCGGGATTTACCAGCATGGCGGCGGGTCGGCCTGGCTCACCGGCACCTTCGATCCCGCGAGCGACACGCTCTTCTGGGGAGGCGGCAATCCCGGGCCGTGGCTCGCCACGCTGCGGCCGGGTAAGAACCTGTTCACCGATTCCCTGCAGGCCTTCGATCCGCGCACCGGCAAGCGCAAGTGGTACTACCAGTACACCCCGCATGACTCCTGGGACTACGATGGCGTCAACACGCCGATGATCACGAGCCTGACCTATCACGGGCGGCGTTACCAGGCCATCGTTCACGCCGACCGCAATGGCTGGTTGTATGTGATCGATCGCGACACGCACAAGCTGATCTATGCCGTGCCGTTCGCGCACACGATGTCTGTCGCCGGCTTTCGCGATGGGCTACCCTACACGGACGATGCGGCGCGGCCCACGATCAAGAAGCAGATCTTTACCTGCCCGAGCTTCCTCGGCGGCAAGAACTGGTGGCCGGCCTCGGTCGATCCGGCCACGCACATGGTGTACGTGCCGACGATCCATACCTGCATGACCATGAAGGGCGCTCCGACGTTCTACAAGCCGGGACTGGCTTATCTCGGGGAGACCTTCAAGGTCGTGCACGACCCGAACGACTCGAACTGGGGCGCCCTGCAGGCGTTCGATCTCGATACCGGCAAGCGAGTCTGGGATCACGAGAGCGCCCGACCCTGGGACGACGGTGCGATGAGCACGGCCGGAGGACTGGTGTTCAGTGGCACCGAGGGAGGACACCTGCTCGCCTTCGATGCGCACACGGGTGCGGTTCTCTGGAGGAGTCCGAAGCTCTCCTCGGGCATCATCGCGCCGCCGGTGACCTACCGGGTGGATGGTACGCAGTACGTCGCGATCCTCGCCGGCTACGGCGGGGCGACGCCGATCTGGGGGGGCGAGATGGTCAAGGCGGTGGCCGACGTTCCGCGGGGTGGACACCTCTATGTCTTCTCGCTGAAGAGGTAGATCCCCGTGGCCGGCCGACTGTTACAGGCATTCCTCTCGGCCGCTCTCCTTGCCGCGCTGCCCGTGCAGCGCGGCAAGGCGGCCTCGCCGCCGCCCGCGTTGTACACGCAGTCCCAGGCGCGCCAGGGCGCCTCGACGTTCGAGGGGAAATGCGCCTCGTGTCATGGGCACCACCTGGAAGGCGGCGTGGGGCCGGCGCTCGAGGGCCCGGTCTTCGCCTCGGCGAAATCGGGCTTCACCATCCAGCAGATCTACGAGTTCCTCTCGGTGGAGATGCCCGCCTACGCGCCCGGCTCGCTCTCCCGCACGCAATACCTCGACATCACGGCCTTTCTCCTGCAGCAGAACGGTTACCCGGCCGGCTCGAGGGCGCTGACGGATCGGATCGCGAGCGCCTCCACGGTGCCGCTGCTCTTTCAGGCTGCGCTCAAAGCGCCTGCGAAGGTTGCGAAGTCGAGGGCGCACGCGGGCAGGCCGTTGGACATGCCAAAGACGAACGCGCCATGAGCTGAGGCGCAGGCCGGGCCGGCGGTGGGTACACACGCCGACTGCTCCGAAACGCAACAGCCGGAGGCCGCCCTCCGGGCCGCCCGTTGCGCGGGGAGGCCGGATGCGGTATTCCACGATGGACATTCGCTCGAGGCTCGCACTAAGGTCGCCATAACCGGTAGAACCGGTCCAAGAGCGGGAACCCGATCCCGCTCGAGGGGGGTTGATGAAGTCTGAATCAGCTGCTGCTGAAGAGCCGCGTCCCGCCGGGGCGGGCGAGCGCACGAAGGTCGTATCGCTCTGGCACGAGCGGGCGCGCCGCCTGGGGCTGAGCGAGCGGCAGCGGCCGGATTTCGGCGCGCTGGCGCGGGGCGAGCTCTCGAGGCTGGTCGACCAGCATCACGCGCTCTACCGTCACGCCCTGCCCGTGATGGAGGTGCTGCACCAGCAGATCCGCAACACCCACAGCATGGTGATTCTCACCGATCAGCGGGGGCTCATCGTGCACTCGCTCGGGGACGCGGATTTCCTCGAGAAGGCCGAGCGAGTGGCGCTCAAGCCCGGGGTCCTCTGGTCCGAGGACAGCAAGGGGACGAACGCGATCGGCACCGCCCTCACCGAGCGCCGCGCCACGCTGGTGCACGGGAGCGAGCATTTCCTCGCGGTGAACCGCTTTCTCACCTGCTCGTGCTCGCCCATCCGCGATCCGCGCGGCGAGGTGATCGGGACGCTCGATGTCTCGGGGCCCGAGGAGAGCTACCACGCCCACACCATGGCGCTCGTGCGCATGTCCACGCAGATGATCGAGAACCACCTGTTCGTCGATCGCTTCGGGGAGGCGCTGCGCATCCACTTCCACAGCCGTCAGGAGTTGATGGGGACGCTGCTCGAGGGGATCGCCGCCTTCGACGAGGGAGGTCGGTTCCTCGCCGCCAATCCGAGCGGCCTGACGCAACTTGGCATCGGCCCCGAGAGCGCGGCCGCGCACAGCCTCGAGTCCCTGTTCGGTGTCGCTGTCGGGGTGTTGCTCGGCAGATGCCGGGGCGAGTCGCTGCTGCGCCTGCACCTGCGCAACGGCACGCCCGTGGTGGGGCGGGTCGAGTTTCGGGCGCGCCCCGAGGCGAGCTGCGGAATCGAGCCGCTCTGCGGCGCCGAGCCGGGGCTGCCGGAGCAGGGTGCGAGCCCCGCCACGGCCCGCGGCGCACGCCTGTCGCCGGCCCCCGATGCCCCGCGCACCCCGAGGAAACAGACGAGCGGCCCGACGCTCGCCGATCTCGACAGCGGTGATCCGGTCATCGCCGAGGTGCTCGCCAAGGTGCGCAAGGTCCAGGCGCATGACATTCCCATCCTCATTCTCGGGGAGACCGGCACGGGCAAGGAGCTCCTGGCGCAGGCCGTCCACAACGAGTCCGCGCGCCGGCAGCAACCCTTCGTCGCGGTCGACTGCGCCTCGCTCCCGGAGTCGCTCATCGAGGCCGAGCTCTTCGGCTACGAGGAGGGCGCCTTCACCGGTGCCCGCCGCCGGGGCAGTCCCGGCAAGATCCTGCTCGCCAACGGCGGGACGTTGTTTCTCGATGAGATCGGCGACATGCCCCTGGCGCTGCAGACACGACTGTTGCGCGTGCTGCAGGAGCGCGCCGTGCGCCCATTGGGCGGACAGCGGCCGATCGATGTCGACATCGCGGTCATCTGCGCCACGCATCGCAACCTGAAGGACATGATGCGCCGCGGCGAGTTCCGCGAGGACCTGTACTATCGACTGAACGGCCTGGTAGTGCGCCTGCCCGCGCTCCGGGAGCGCAGCGATCTCGAGGCGCTGATCCGCCGGATCCTGAGCGCGCAGTGCGCTGCCGCACCCTCTCTCTCGCCCGAGGTGCTCGCGCTCTTCCGGGGCTACCGCTGGCCCGGCAACATCCGCCAGCTCACCAACGTGCTGCGCATTGCGGGCGTCATGGCCGAGAAGGGCTCGATCGGCCGGGCCGAGCTGCCGGAGGATTTCCTCGACGATCTCGCCGCGCCCGAGCCGCAGGGGCAACCGCCGGCCGCGGCCGCCCCTGGCGGGGTGAGGTTGCGGGAGTTGCGCGCTTCGGCGGTCGCCGCGGTGCTCGAGCGCCATGCCGGCAATGTCTCGGCGGCAGCCCGCGCGCTCGGGGTTTCCCGCAACACCATCTACCGGGCGCTGCGCAGCCCGGCGCCGGCCCCGGGTGGGGCTGGCGAGTGAACCCTCAGAGGCTGGCCGGCAGCAGCCGGTAGAGCACTCGGGCAATGCCCGGGACGAGCCGTGGCCGGGCGAGGCGCGCATCGTAGCGGGACATGCGCCGCTCGTTCTCCTCGAGGCACTTTCCGAGCAGTCCATGCAGGGTCACCGGAGCGGCAAGCTCCTGGTGGGCGCTCAGCGTGAAGTTCTCGCCGGGCTGCGGCGAGTCCTGCTTCGCTGCGCGGCTCAGGGCGCGCGCGGTCCTCACCCGGGAGGCGACCTGCTCGAGGATGATCCAGGCGCAGCGCGCCCGGAAGGCGGGCCGCTTCCACCAGGGCAGCTGCGCGCGGCGGGCCCCGACCCAGTTCACGAAGAAGAGGATGTGGCGCACCTCCTCCTCCATCACCGGCTCGAAGATGCCAACGAGCGCGGCCGGGAAATAGCCCGACTCGCGCGCCAGGGCGAACAGGCCGAACGCGAAGAACGAATCGAAGCACTCCCCGAAGCCCGCGAACAGGAAGTCGCGCTCGAGCGAGCGCGGGGTGAAGGGCGGGGGCTCCTCGATGGCAATGCCGTAATGGGCGGTGAGCGCCTTCAGCAGCCGCGCGTGGCGCTGCTCCTCGAAGCCCTGCAGCGCGATCGCCTCGCGCAGCGCCTCATCCGGCTCGAGCGCCGCGGCGGCGGCCACCGTGTTGGATGTGACATTCTCGGTCGAGACGGCCTCCTGCCAGAAGGGGAGCCCGGTCAGCCGCTCGAGTTCGGCGTCCGAGAGCGCCGGCCAGTCGATCTTCTCGGGGACGTACTCGACGTGCGTGTCGGTGAAGAATCGCGCGAGGAGGTGGCGGTGCTCGGCCGATCCCATCCTTGGTGTCGAGGTCTCAAGGTCTGCTGGAACCACGGACATGTTGCAACTCCTTTCTTCCTTCGATCCAGTACCAGGATAGCAACGCCGGGGCCCCGAAGAGAATCTCCCGCATGCGCTTGGCGAGCGACAAGGCGAGCGCCAGGTCGCCGTCGATGCCGAGCAGGTGTCCCACACCTACGAGCGTCGCCTCCTGAACGCCAAGTCCCGCGGGCACCAGGAAGATGAAATTGCGCGCCACCTGCGTCAGGCTCTCGATGGCGATTGCCGCGCCGAAGCCCACCGGATGCCCGAGCCAGCGCAGCGCGAGCCAGGTCTCGATGACCGAGGAGAGGAGCCCCGCAAACTGCCAGCCGAGGGTCCCGAGGAGGCGCGCGGGCTGGTTGATGAGCGCGCGGATGGCCGCATCGAGACTCGCGGACTTGCCGTTGAGGAAGCTGAGCGTCTCCTCACCGAGCATCCGCACCGCGAGCTTCTCCAGGCGCTCGAACACTGAGCCGTTGCGCAGCAGCACGGCGGCGAGCAGGATCACCGGCAGACTCGCGCCGAGGCCGATCAGCGCCTCGCTCTCCGCATGCACCGTGTGCGTGACGCGCAGCAGGCAGGAGATGCCCAGGGCGACGAACAGGTATTGGCTGAACAGGGTGAGCAGCGTCTCGGTGGTCACGCTCGCCGCGGCCGCCACGCCATCGGTCCCGTGGGCGGCGAGCAGCCGGATGCCGGCGAGCTCGCCGCCGATGTTGGCCACCGGGAGCAGGCGGTTGACCGCCTCGCGGACGCTCGCGATCCAGAAGAGCGTGCCCGGTGGTATCCGCTCCTCGAGCAGCGCCTGCCAGCCGCGCGAGTCGAGCACGATGGGCAGGATATGCAGCGGCACGAGCCACAGCAGCACCCAGCCGGCGCGCGCGAGGGGCGTCAGGATGGCGGTCCCCTCGTGGGCGAGGAGTCCGATCAACAGGGCGAGGCCGGCGACGAGCGCGATGCGGACGGCGAGTCTCATGCGGCGCGCGATGCCTTCATGGACGCGCGGGGCCCAAACAGGTCGCGGAACCCTCCGGTGGCCGCGTCCGAGGCCGCAAGCGCTGCGCGCACCCGGGGGCTGAGCAGCGCCTCGAGCTCCTCGCGGTGGCGGTATCGGCTCATGGCCGGCGTCAGGGCCCCATGAGTCGCCGGATGCAGATAGATTTCGCTCACCCCGTCGGGCAGCCGCGAGAGGATGCGCAGCAACGCCGCCTCGTCCATTGCGCCGCTGTCGGTCACTCCGAATACCTGGTCATTGCAGGCGATGCCCGCGGCGCGCAGACGGCGCTTCATGAGGGCGAGCCAGGGCGCGAGCAGCCTCGAGGCCGCCCCCTTCAGCGGGCCCGCCCGGCGCGCGACCCAGGCGGGCTCTCTCGGCAGTCTCACGGCCGTCAGTCCAAACTCACGCCCGATGCCGAGCAGCATCTCGAGCAGTGTCGGATGCAGGTGGAAGTGCTTGTGGGCGTTGACATGGTCGAGCGGCAGACCCGTGCCCGCGAACGCCTCGAATTGGGCTCGGATCTCCGCCTCGAGCTGGCGGCGGACGGCGGGGATCGCGAAGAACCGCAAGCCCTGGAGCGCCATGTGGTCCCCGAAGCGTCCCGCTGCATCGACCAGCGCCGGGATGCGCTCGGGCGGCAACACCGAGTGTCCATCCGCGAGCACCAGATGCAATCCGACCGCAAGGCCGGGCAGCGCGCGCGCGCGCCGCACGGCATCCGCGGCCGCGGGGGCGCCCACCATAAGACTCGCGGCGGTGAGCACGCCTTCGCGGAAGGCCGTCTCCACGGCCTCGTTGACGGCCTCATGCAGGCCGAAGTCATCGGCGGTGATGATCAGGAACTTCACACAGGTCCGCTCGCCGGATCAGGCGTGTGCTGCGGCCCCGCGCCGCTTATGCCTCGTGCGCGCGCAGGAAGCGGAAGAACTCCACGCCCTCGCGCAGCCGCCGCTTGGTCATCTCCCAGCTGCGCAGCATCTCCCCGGTGAGCTCGGCGATCTTGCGCGGCCGGAAGTAGAAGCGTTTGTAGAAGGTCTCGATCCCGTGATAGATCTCTTTGGCCGAGAGGTGCGGGTAGCTGATGGGCGAGAGCTGCACGCCGCGGTCGTTGACCAGGTTGAGGTCCTCGTGCGCGGTGATCCAGCCATTCTCGACCGCCTGGGCATAGAGCTGCGTGCCGGGGTAGGGGGCGGCGAGGGAGACCTGGATGGTGTGCGGATTGATGTCCATCGCGAACTGGATGGTCTCGCGGATGGTGTCGCTGGTCTCACCCGGCAGGCCGAGGATGAAGGTGCCGTGGATGGTGATGCCGAGCTTGCGGCAGTCGCTCGTGAAGCGGCGCGCGATGTCGGTGCGCAGACCCTTCCTGATGTTGTGCAGGATCTGATCGTTGCCCGACTCGTAGCCGACCAGCAGCAGCCTCAGGCCATTGTCCTTCATGATCTTCAGCGTCTCGTAGGGGACGTTGGCCTTGGCGTTGCACGACCAGGTGACCCCGAGCTTGCCGAGTCCGCGGGCGATCTCCTCCACGCGCGGGCGAAAGTCGGTGAAGGTGTCATCGTCGAAGAAGATCTCCTTCACCTGCGGCATGTTCTCCTTGATCCAGCGCACCTCGTCGACGACGCTCTGGGCGCTGCGCACCCGGTAGCGATGGCCGCCGACGGTCTGCGGCCAGAGGCAGAAGGTGCACTTCGAGCGGCAGCCCCGTCCCGTGTAGAACGATACGTAGGGGTGCTGCAGGTAGCCGATGAAGTAGTTCTCGATGGTGAGGTCGCGCTGATAGACCGGAGTCACCCACGGCAGATCGTCCATGTTCTCGATCATGGCCCGGGCGGGGTTGTGCTCGATCTGTCCGTCGGGCCTGCGGAAGGAGAGGCCCATGATGTCGGCGAAGGGCCGCCCCTCGGCGACTTCCTTCAGCGTGTAGTCGAACTCCTCGCGGGCCACGAAATCGATGGCGCGCGAGGCTCCGAGGGAGCCCGCCGGGTCCACCGCCACCTTCGCGCCCACCATGCCGATGAGGAGTTTCGGGTTCTCCTCCTTCAGGAGCTCGGCCACCTTGGCATCGGTGGGAAAGGAGGGGGAGCTGGTGTGCATGACGATGAGGTCGTATTGACGCGCAAGCGGCAGTACGTCGGCCATCGACAGCCCGTCGGCCGGGGCATCGAGCAGGCGGCTGCCCGGCACGAGCGCCGCCGGCTGAGCGAGCCACGTCGGATACCAGAACGAGCGGATCTCGCGCTTGGCCTGGTAGCGCGCGCCGGCGCCTCCGTCGAATCCGTCGAACGACGGAGCTTGCAGAAACAGCGTCTTCATCATGAGTACGTCCTCAGGTAATCGGGTGGGCCGAGCCGTCGCGGGCCACGCGGTAGCGCTGCTGCCGCCAATGAACGTCCCGCGCCGCAAAACCCCAGCACCAGAGCGCAAAGCCGAGCACATCGCCGGCCGCCAGCGCCAAAATCCTTCTCCAGGGCCTCGCATGGTCCGATTCCGGAGCCTGCGTGGCCGGTTCTGGAGCGTAAACCAGTAAATGTAGCATTACCCGGGCCGCCACGGTTGCGCCCAAAAGGGTGAGTGCCGTCCGGCCCCCGGCGAGCGCGCAGCCGAGCGCGGCGACCGGCACGCCGAAGGTCACTCCCGCCGAGGCGTACCCGGCGGGGCGCACCGCGCGGATGGTCCGCAGCCACCGGGTCTCGTGGAGCGCGAGCTGCCGGAAGCTGCGCTCATCGACCAGGGTCTCGACCTCGACGTCCGAGAGCACGGTGGTCAGGCCGAGCCGGCGGGTGAGCTCACCGATGCGATAGTCGTCGGCGAGCTGATCGGCGATGGCGGAAAAGCCTCCAATGGCGGCGAGCGTGTCGCGGCGCAGCGCGATGGTGGCCCCGAATGCGAAGGCGCGCGAGCCGAACAAGGCCGCCACCCGCACCGAAGGCATGAACCAGTCGTTCACGAACAGCGCACCGAGCTCGGACCAGAGCTTCGCCTCGCCCGGGAGGCGGGCAGGCCGTCCCCTGTAAGGGCAGGTGACGATGCCGACCCGAGGGTCCGCGAGGGGCGCGCAGACCCCCGTGAGATAGCCTGGCGGCACGTGCACGTCGCTGTCGGCCAATACCAGCCACTCATGGCGGGCCGATCCCATCATATTGATGAGATTGCTGACCTTGGCGCTGTGACCGTGACGGCGGGAGTCGATCACTACCTCGATGTCCAGCGCGGGAAACTCCCGCTCGAGCCGGCGGACGCTCTCGAGCGCGGGGTCCGCCGCGTCCTGCAGACCGAATATAATCTGCACCCCTTCCGGGTAGTCTTGCCGGCACAGGGAGCGCAGGCCCTCGTAAAGATGCTGCTCCGCCCCGCACAGCGGCTTGAGCACGGTCACCGGGCGCCAGGCGCCGGGAGGCGTGGCGGAAGTCTTGTTGCGCTGAAACGTCACCGCTACTGAGGCAATGATCAGGTAGCCCAGCGCGGCGGCGGCAAGGAAGAGACCCAGGGCGGTCATGCTCGGACTCGTTACAGTGAACGTGGAGGCGGCTATCATGTCCAAAACCATCCCCACGCTGCGGACTGCTCCATGAGCGAGAGAGCCAGAGGATTTCAGGCCCATGAACGGCGCATAGGGTACACGGTTGGGCGTGCACGAGGGGTGGCATAATGGATCTGGACGGCGGTGAACCGCATATGTTGCCAGGGTGCGACAATGGGGTTGGCGCGGAGGCGCTGATCCTGGTGGACGAGACGGATCGCGAGGTCGGCCATGCCAGCCGCTCCCGCTGCCACGAGGGCAGCGGACTGCTGCATCGGGCGTTCTCGCTGTTCATTTTCAATGATCGCGGCGAGCTGCTCATGCAGCAGCGCTCGGCGGCGAAGCGGCTCTGGCCGCTGTACTGGTCGAACAGTTGTTGCAGTCATCCCCGGCGCGCCGAGAGCATGGAGAGCGCGATCCATCGGAGGCTGCACGAGGAGCTCGGGCTCGATTGCCTATTGCACTTCCTGTTCAAATTCCAGTATCAAGCACAGTTTGACGGTGCCGGGGCCGAGCATGAGCTGTGCTCGGTGTACATTGGGCGCAGTTCGCAACCCGTGCGCGTCAACCGCGAGGAGATCGCGGCCTGGCGCTGGGTGAGCCCGCGCGCGCTCGATGGGCAGATGCTCGAGGAGGGCGGTGAGCGCTTCACGCCCTGGTTCAGGCTGGAATGGGAACGGATCAGGCGGGACCACGGGCAGGCGCTCGGCGCGCTCGAGGGTTGCGCGGCGGCACGATAGACAGGGGCTTCGCCTTTGCGGAGCCGGCCGGTCGATGAGACCGGCACAACCACGGGAGTCGGATTTTGGGTATTCCTCTGATTCAACAGTACCGGGTCGCGCGGTACATCCTCGGGCGCAAGCTCCGGGGGGTCAAGCGCTATCCCCTGGTGCTGATGCTGGAGCCTCTGTTCCAGTGCAATCTCGCCTGTGCCGGCTGCGGCAAGATCGACTATCCGAAGGAGATCCTGCAGAAGCGCCTGTCGGTGGAGGACGCGCTGCGCGCCGTGGAGGAGTGCGGCGCGCCGATGGTCTCGATCCCCGGCGGCGAGCCGCTCATCCACAAGGACATGCCGCGCATCGTCGAGGGCATCGTCGCGCGCAAGCGCTTCGTGTACCTCTGCACCAACGCGATTCTGCTCTCCAAGCACATCGACGAGTACCGGCCTTCCCCCTACCTCACTTTCTCGGTGCACCTCGACGGCAACCGCGAGCGCCACGACGAGTCGGTCTGCCAGGAGGGGGTGTTCGACAAGGCGGTGGCCGCCATCCGCCTCGCCCGCTCCAAGGGGTTTCGCGTCACGGTCAACTGCACCCTGTTCCAGCAGGAGAACCCGGACGACGTGGCCGATTTCTTCGACATGGCGATGACCCTCGGCGTCGAGGGCATCACCGTCTCCCCGGGCTACAGCTACCAGCACGCGCCCCGTCAGGACGTGTTCCTTGGCCGCAGCGCGAGCAAGCAGTTGTTTCGCGAGATCTTCAAGCGCGGCCGCGAGCGCCATGCCCGCTGGTCGTTCAATCACTCGTCCCTGTTCCTCGATTTTCTGGCCGGCAATCAGAGCTACCAGTGCACCCCCTGGAGCACACCGACCTTCAACATCTTCGGCTGGCAGCGGCCCTGCTATCTGCTCACCGACGAGGGCCATGCGGGGAGCTACCAGTCCCTCATCGAGGATACCGCGTGGGAGCGCTACGGCGCCGGGCGCAATCCGAAGTGCAACAATTGCATGGCGCACTGCGGCTACGAGGGCACGGCCGTGAACGATGCCTTCGCGCATCCCCTGAAGGCGCTCATGACCTCGCTGCGCGGCCAGCGCCTCACCGGCCCGATGGCCCCGGACCTGCCGGTCCTCTACGAGGAGCCGGCGCTCACGGCCGAGAGGCCAGCGGAGGTGATCATTCCGCTCGACAAGGTGGGCAACAGCGCGAACCGGGAAGGCCGCCGTGTCAGCGGCGCTTGAGACATTCGGCGCGCAGCTCGAGGCCTGGCGCGTGCGGATGGAGGGGGCGCTCGAGCGGCGCCTGCCGCGGGCGGACGTGTTGCCCGAGCGGTTGCATGCCGCCATGCGCTACAGCGTGCTCGGCGGCGGCAAACGCGTGCGCCCGATTCTGCTCCTCGCCACCGCGCGCACCCTCAAGTTGAACGAGGAGCAGGTCGAGGCCGCCGCCTGCGCGCTCGAGCTGGTGCATGTGTACTCGCTGGTGCACGATGACATGCCGGCGATGGACGATGATGATCTGCGCCGTGGCCGCCCGACCTGCCACAAGGCGTACGACGAGGCCACCGCGCTCCTGGTCGGCGATGCGTTGCAGTCGCTCGCCTTCGAGCTGCTTGCGCGCGACCCATCGCTGCCTGCCGATCCGGCCGTCCGGGTGCATCTGGTGGCCCTGCTCGCCGATGCCATCGGCAGCCTCGGGATGGCCGGCGGGCAGGCGATCGACCTCGAATCCGAGGGAGCGAAGCTCGGCATCGAGGCGGTCGAGCAGATGCACTCGCTGAAAACCGGGGCGCTGATCCGCGCCAGCGTCATGATGGGCGCGGCGTGCGTGCCGCAGCTCGATCGGGCCGCCGAGCGCGCGCTCGCGGGCTTCGCCGGGCCGATCGGGCTCGCCTTCCAGATCCAGGATGATCTTCTCGATGTGCTCGGCGACACGGCCACGCTCGGCAAGGCCGCGGGCGCCGATCGCGCGCACGAGAAGTCCACGCATCCTTCCATACTCGGGATACCCGCCTCGCAGGAGCGGGTACGCCGGCTGCACCAGCAGGCGCTCGAATCGCTCGCACCGTTCGGCGAGAACGCCGATCCGCTGCGGGCGGTCACCGAGTGGCTGCTGGCGCGGCGCAACTGACTCCCCGCCACCATGCAGCCCGATTTCGCCCAGTCCGACACGGCGTACCAGGAAGCGATCCTGCCGCACGTCTCGCGCACCTTCGCGCTCACCATCCCGCAGCTGCCGCCGGCGCTGCGCACAGCGGTCACGAGCGCTTACCTCCTCTGCCGCATCGCCGATACGATCGAGGACGAGCCGACGCTGTCGGCGGCCGACACCTATGCCTGCCTGCGTCGCTTCACCGCGGTGGTCCAGGGGAAGGAGGACGCATCGCGCTTTGCGCTCGATGTGACACCCAGGCTCTCCGATCACACGCTGCCGGCCGAGCGCGATCTGCTCGCCAACACCGCGCGGGTGATGCGCGTGCTGCGCGGCTTCGATGAGCGTCAGCGTGGAGCGATCTGCCGCTGTATCGAGGTGATGAGTCACGGCATGCATCACTTCCAGCGCACCGCGAGCCTTGAGGGGCTCGCCCGCTCCACTGATCTCGATGCCTACTGCTACTACGTCGCGGGCATCGTCGGGGAGACTCTGACCGAGCTCTTCTGCGGCTACTCGTCGCAGATCGGCCGCCATTACGGGGAGCTCTACGCGCTCGCGCCATCCTTCGGCCAGGGCCTGCAGATGACCAACATCCTGAAGGACGTGTGGGAAGACCGGGGCCGCGGGGCCTGCTGGCTGCCGAGGGAGGTGTTCAGCCGTCACGGGGTGGACCTCGCCACGCTCGTCCCGGAGCGCTCCGATGAGCGCTTTCACGCGGGGATCCTCGAGCTGATCGGCGTGGCGCACGCCCATCTTCGCAACGCGCTCGCCTTCACGCTGCTCATCCCCGGGCAGGAGGCGGGCATCCGCCGCTTCTGCCTGTGGGCGATCGGACTCGCCGCCCTCACGCTGCGCAAGATCCAGGAGACTCCCGGCTACACCAGCGGCCGCCAGGTGAAGGTGTCGCGCTCGGCGGTGGCGATGACGCAGTCGCTCACCAATCTCTCGGTGCGCAACGACCGGGTGCTGCGCCAGCTCTTCGAGCGGGCGACACGCGGGCTGCCGCTCGCCGAGGGCCCGGTGTCCCTCAGACCCGCCGAGGTCTACACCGGCGCAGCCGATGAGCACGATCGACACGATCAGCCCCCTTCCGTGCAGCTTGGAGGCACGGCCTCTTGAACGACGACGTACAGACAGCGGAGCTCGCCGAGGGCTTTCTGCGCGGCGCGGCCGAAGCCTCCCGGGGAACGCCGGCACCGAGTCTCGAGCAGGCGATCGGCGCGGCGCGCGATGCGCTCATCGGGCTGCAAAGCGGCGACGGGCACTGGCTCTTCGAGCTCGAGGCGGACTGCACCATCCCGGCCGAATACATCATGATGATGCATTACCTGGATGAGATCGACGAGCGCCTGCAGAGCAAGATCGCGGTCTACCTGCGTGCCCACCAGGCCGCGCACGGCGGCTGGCCGCTCTACACCGGCGGCGCGCTCGATCTGTCGTGCACCGTCAAAGCGTATTTCGCCCTGAAGCTCGCGGGTGATGACCCGCAGGCGCCGCACATGTGCCGCGCCCGCGAGGCGGTGCTCGCCCGCGGCGGCGCGGCCCATGCCAACGTCTTCACCCGCATCGCGCTCGCGCTGTTCGGCGAGGTGCCCTGGCGCGCGGTCCCCTACATCCCGGTCGAGATCATGCTGCTGCCGAGGTGGTTCCCGTTCCACCTCGAAAAAGTGTCCTACTGGTCGCGCACGGTGATGGTGCCGCTGTTCGTGCTGTGCACTCGCAAGCCCGTGGCGCGCAATCCGGGCAAGGTGCACGTGCGCGAGCTGTTCACGGTTCCCGCGGACGAGGAGCGTCATTACTTCCGGCTGCCCGAGCAGGGCAGATGGCTGGCGCGCATCTTCTTCGCGCTCGATCGCATGGGCCGGATGATCGATCCTCTCATCCCCGCGTCGCTGCGCGCGCGGGCCACGCGCCTCGCGGAGGAGTGGACGCTCGAGCGCCTGAATGGCGAGGATGGACTCGGGGCCATCTTCCCGGCCATGGTGAATGCGCTCGAGATGATGGTGCTGCTCGGTTACGCGCCGGACGATCCGCGCCGCGTGACCGCCAAGCGGGCCATCGAGAAGCTGGTGGTGGAACAGGCCGATCGCGCCTACTGTCAGCCGTGCGTCTCGCCGGTGTGGGATACGGGCCTCGCCTGCCTCGCGCTGCAGGAGGCGGGCGATGATCGGGCGCTCGCCTCGGCGGTGCGCGGCCTCGACTGGCTCGCCGCCCGGCAGGTACTCGATGACATCGGTGACTGGCGGGTCAAGCGCCCGCACCTGAAAGGCGGCGGCTGGCCGTTTCAGTTCGGCAATGCGCACTACCCCGATCTCGATGACACCGCGGTGGTCGCCTGGGCGATGCACCAGGCGCACGAGCGCTCCCCGGGGCGCTACCCGGTGGCCATCGAGCGCTCGCTCGAGTGGCTCGCGGGCATGCAAAGCGGCAACGGCGGTTTCGCGGCCTTCGATGTCGACAACACACACTACAACCTCAATCTGATCCCCTTCGCCGATCATGGCGCGCTGCTCGATCCGCCCACGGCAGATGTGACGGCGCGGGTGGTGACGGTGCTCTCGCACGCCGGCCGGCCGCAGGATCGCCCGGTCATCGCGCGGGCGGTGGCCTACCTCAGGAGCGAGCAGGAGGAGGACGGCTCGTGGTTCGGACGCTGGGGCACCAACTACATCTACGGCACCTGGTCGGTGCTGGTGGCGCTCGAGGCGGCCGGGGTCCCGGGCGCGGATCCTGCCGTGCGCCGGGCGGTGCAATGGTTGCTCGCGCACCAGAACGGCGATGGCGGCTGGGGTGAGAGCAACGACAGCTACGATCCGCGCCACCATGGCGAGCGGGGCTTCGAAAGCACCCCGTACCAGAGCGCCTGGGCGGTGTTGGGACTGATCGCCGCGGGCGAGGTCCGCCACGAAGCCGTGCGATCAGGAGTGGCCTACCTGCTGCGCACCCAGCGGGAGGGCCTCTGGCAGCATCCGAGCTTCACGGCGCCGGGCTTTCCGCGCGTGTTCTATCTCAAGTATCACGGGTACAGCGCCTTCTTCCCACTCTGGGCGCTCGCGGCCTATCGCAGACGGTTGGAGTCCGGACAGCCTTGAGGCAGGCCCCGGGAGCGGTCTTGGGCGTGGCGGCGACAGGGACCTTCGGTCACGAGGTATCGCATGAGGCGGGCGGCCGCGTGGGCATTGTCGTTGCGCTCGCGCGTGAAGCGCGTGCGCTCGCTCCGGATATCGCGGCCGGAGGCGCACTGCAGGTCGGATCGATTCACATGTTATCGGACGCCATGCTGGCGGTGAGCGGCATGGGGTGGGAGGCGGCCGCCGCCGCGGCACGCCGGCTCGCGCAAGCCGGTGCGACGGCGCTGGCGAGTGTGGGTACTGCCGGAGCGCTCGATCTCGCGCTCGAGACCGGCGCGATCATGTTGCCGGAGGAGGTCGTGGTGCCCGAGGGCGATGCGCTCCCCACGCACGCGCGCTGGTGGGAGGCGCTGGCGCACGTCTTGCCGCGTCACCAGGTGTACGCGGGACGATTGCTCACCACCCGGCTGCCGCTCGGCCTGCGGCTCGACAAGGCCATCGCGCGGCGGGAGACGGCCTGCGTGGCGGTGGACATGGAGAGCGCAGCCATCGCGGGGGTCGCTGCCGAGGCGGGCCTGCCCTTCATCGCCCTGCGGGTGATCGTGGATACGGCGGGCGAGGATCTGCCGGGCGCGGTGCTCGCGGCGAGCGCCGGGCGGGAGCTGTCCATCGCAAGACTCCTCGCGGGGCTCGCGTGCGCGCCGTGGGAGGTGCGCGCGTTGATGCGCCTCGCAGCGCGATTCAGGACCGCCTGTGCCGTGTTGGCCGGGATCGGCGAGCCGGGGCTGCCGGCACGCCAGGCATTGATCGAAGTGAGCCGGGAGAGGGCGCATTGAGAGCGTTGGTGACAGGCGCCACGGGATTCGTGGGAGCGGCGTTGGCGAGGACGTTGTGTGCGGCGGGCTGGCAGGTGCGCGTGCTGGTGCGCGCGGGCTCGGACCGGCGCAACCTCCGTGCCCTGTCCGTCGAGCCGGCGGTCGGTGATCTGACCGATGCGGCCTCGCTCGAGCGCGCGGTCGAGCGGTGCGATGCGGTGTTTCATGCCGCCGCCGATTACCGCCTCTGGGTGCCCGACCCCGAGCAGATGTATCGGGCCAATGTCGAGGGCACGCAGAACCTTCTCGAGGCGGCGCATCGCGCCGGTGTGCAGCGCATCGTGTACACGAGCAGTGTCGCGACCATCGGTCTGCCGCCTGACGGCGAGCCCGGCACGGAGGCGACGCCCGTGAGCCTCACCGACATGGTCGGCCACTACAAGCGCTCGAAATTCCTGGCCGAGCGCAAGGCGCTGGAGGCGGCCGGACGCGGTGTACCGGTGGTCATCGTCAATCCCGCCGCCCCCGTCGGGCCCCGCGACATCAAGCCGACGCCGACGGGGCAGATCATCCTCGATGCGGCGCTCGGGCGCACCCCGGCCTATGTGGACACGGGCCTGAACGTCGTGCACGTCGATGACGTTGCGATGGGCCACGTGCTCGCCTATCACCACGGGCGGCTCGGCGAGCGCTACATCCTCGGGGGCCAGAACCTGCCGCTGCGCGATATTCTCATCGAGGTGATGCGCCTCGCCGGGCGCCGCCGGCCGCTGCTGCGACTGCCGCACGGGGTGGTGCTGCCGATCGCCTATGCGGCTGAACTGCTCGCCAAGCTCACCGGCAAGCCCACCCGCGTCACGGTCGACAGCGTGAGGATGGCGCGCAAGTACATGTATTTCTCGAGCGAGAAGGCGGTGCGCGAGCTCGGCTACCGCTTCCGGCCGGCGACGCTCGCCTTCGAGGATGCGCTTGAGTGGTTTCGCGAAGAGGGGTATCTCGGGAAGGGCCTCAGAACGGGTAATTGATCCCGGTGAACACCGCGAGGCCTTCGCTTCCCTTGCCGATGTCGACATAGCCGACCACCGAGGGCGGGGCGATGCCGCGGAACCCTACGCCCACGACATTGTGCAGGTGATTGAGCGGCAGCCCGTTGCTGTGGAAGACCCGGCCGGAGTCGATGAAGGGCGTCACCTGGATGTCGATGTGGGTCGAGAGCGCATCGAAGGACAGCACGGTCTTGCGCAGCTCGAGGTTGGCGACGAAGGCATCGCGATCGTAGAAGCGCGAGGTCCCATAGCCGCGCAGCGGCTGCGAGCCGCCGATCATGTCCCCATCGCCCCCGAGGCTGCTCAGCGCCCAGAACGGCACGTGATGCGCCGTGGGCTCGTAGCGCAGGCCCACGTGTGTCGCCACGGTGAGAGTGCGGCTCGGTGACCAGTAAAAGCGCCCGTCGAATCCCGCTTCGGTGAACAGGGAGTCGCCCACGTCCACGTTGCGGCTCGCGACGCCGCCGTAGAGGGTGACATACATTCCGCGCTTCGGGATGACGATGTTGTTGCGTGTGTCGTAGATCAGCGAGACGCGATTCAGCAGCTCGTGCGTGGTGCCAAGTCCGAGGATGTCCGCGAAGCGGCCGGTGATCGAGGGCAGGTGCGGGAGCAGTCCCGCGGTGATCTTCGCCTTCTTGATGACGAAGGTGTAGGCGAGCTGCCAGGCGTGCGTGACGTTCCAGCCCAGAGTGACGTTGGCCCACATCTGCTGGTCGGTGTAGACGGTCTGGTTGATGCGCAGCGAGTTGTTGCCGAAGCCGTAGAAGCGCGGCGTGCCGCTGCGGTCGTACACGGTCTCGACGCTCATGGACCAGGGGCTCTCGCGCAGCAGTCCGGTCTGCAACAGTCCATCGAACCAGCTATCGATGTGCTGACTCGCCCCGCCCGTGAGGTACCACTGCGAGTTCGGCGAGGGGTATTCGAAGATCCGACCGTCGACGCCCCAGCCGAAATACGGATTGTGGTTGAAGTCCGGGGCGATGATGCGCGTGATCTGGCTCTCGGCATTGGTGTGCAGCACGGTCGGGATGACCCCGAGCGTCGTGCCGCTCAAGGGGTCGACCGCGGTGAGCGGCACCGGCAGCACCGGCCAGGTGGTCGGGTTGAGCCAGTTGATGCGGCTCCTGTGCGGCTGCGCCTTGACCGTGCTCAGGCGGGCGGCGGTGGCGGCCGCGGCAGCCGTGGTGGCCGGGGTGTCTGGGGCGACGGGCCCGGCGGGCGGGGTCGGTGGGCTCGCTGCACAGGCGGCCCGCACCAGGCAGGCGAGGGCGGCCGTGGCGAGCGCGATCGGAGGAACTCGGCGTGAATGCATGTGGGACGGTAGCGGGCTCATGCCACTTACAGACGATTGGTGCGTCCTGCGCGGCAGCGGGACTGCGCGCAGCTTGACCAGGAACTCCTCATGAGATCAAGCGGGCCGCTCCGGGACACGAGCCGCGCGCCGCGGGCGCGGACGGGTGAGACGTGATGCGGGCGAACGGCGGATTATATCGAGGCGAGGCGGATTGGGGCATGATTGTGCGGAGCTTTCGTGAGGGACGGTGCCCGTGACTCTCGTGGATATCGCCGCGGCGCTGCCGCTCGCCATCTGGACATACCTGCTGCTCTTTCGCGGCCGTTTCTGGGCGCCGCAGGAGCTCCCGCAGCCGGTGCGCCCGGTGCGCGCCAGGATCGTCGCCGTAGTGCCCGCGAGGGACGAGGCGGCAACGATCGGACGGGCGGTGCGCTCGCTCCTCGAGCAGGAGCTGCCGCTGCGCGTCATCGTGGTGGATGATGGCAGCACCGATGGCACGGCGGAGGTGGCGCGCAGCGCCGCCGCCGCCGCGGCGGCTGCCGAGCGGCTGACCGTGTTGCACGGTGCGCCCCTGCAACAGGGCTGGACCGGAAAGCTCTGGGCGATGTCGCAGGGTGTCGTGGCCGCAACACGGTTCGAGCCGGATTACCTGCTGTTCACCGATGCCGACATCGAGCACGATGGGCGCACGATCGCCGCGCTCGTCGGATACGCCGAGGAGCAGCGGCTCGACATGGCGTCGCTGATGGTGAGGCTGTCGAGCGCCACGCTCGCCGAGCGCTGCCTGATTCCGGCGTTCGTGTTTTTCTTCCTCAAGCTCTATCCGCCACGGTGGATCGCTGCAGCGCGCTCCAAGGTCGCAGGCGCCGCCGGGGGCTGCATTCTCATCCGGCCGCAGGCGCTCGAGCGGGCGGGGGGACTTGCCGCCATACGCGGCCGGATCATCGACGATTGCGCGCTGGCCGCGGCGGTGAAGGGCAGCGGCGGGTCGCTGTGGCTCGGACTGACGCGCAAGACCCGCAGCCTGCGCATCTACGGCACCTTCGGGGAGATCGGCGCGATGATCTCCCGCACCGCATTCAACCAGCTGCGCCACTCCTGGTGGTTGCTCGGGGGGACGCTGCTCGGGCTGTTGCTCACCTATCTCGCGCCGGTGCTGCTCCTGGGCGCGCGCGCGCCGGCCGCCGCCTGCGCCGCGGCGGCCTGGGCGCTCATGACGCTCTGTTATCTGCCGATGGTGCGCTTCTACCGCCTCTCGTGGCCCTATGCGTTGCTCCTGCCGGCCGTGGCGCTCTTTTACGCCGGGGCCACCGTGCACTCGGCGGTGCGCTTCGCGCTGGGCAAGGGCGGGCAGTGGAAAGGCCGGGCGCAGGATGTGCGCGTGCAAGACGGCGTCTGATCGTGGAGTGGGCGGCCGGACGCATCGATCTGTGGTGCACCTTCCTCGGCGAGGTCGATGACTCGCTCCTGCCGCGGTATCGGGCAATGCTCTGCGCGAAGGAAATCGAGCGCATGGAGCGTTTGCACTTCGCCCGGGACCGGCGGCGGGATCTCATCACGCGGGCGCTCGTGCGCACGGTGCTCTCGCGCTATGGCTCGCTATCGCCGCGGGAGTGGCGGTTCTCGGCCGATGCGCACGGACGGCCCCGGATCTCAAATCCCCCGGCGGGGTTCGAGCTCGATTTCAATCTGTCGCACTCCGCGGAAATGGTCGTGCTCGCGGTCTGCGACCGCGCGATCGGCGTCGACGTGGAGCACATCGCAAGAGAGGCCGGCATCGATCGGCTGGATCGCTATTTCTCGGCCGCGGAGCGGGCGGACCTGCTCGCGCTTGCGCCGCCGCAGCGGCGGCGGCGGTTCTTCGAGCTGTGGACGCTGAAGGAATCGTACCTCAAGGCGAGGGGGGTTGGTCTTCGCCTGCCGCTCGATGCCTTCGCGTTCGAGTTTGCGGGCGAGCGCGGCTTGCGCCTCTCCTTCGAGCCGCCCATCGAAGACTCGCCCCGGCGCTGGCGCCTCGGGCAGCTCACGCCGCGCCCGGATTATCTCGTGTCGGTGTGCGCCGAGCGTTGCGAGGGGCCGTGCCCGATCACCGTGCGTGAGGCGGTGCCGCTCGCGTGGGAGCGGGTGAGGCAGGTGAGCTTTTCGCGCTCGAGCGATGCGGGCCCGGGCGCGGCGCCCGGGCCTTGAGCTCACGCTCTCGTGCCCGCATGGCCGCGCGCAGCGCGCGGTAGGGACTGCCGGGATACCAGTCGGGCCATTGCTCGCTGTTGGCGAGATCCTCGCCGAGCTGGTAGAGCGTTTGAATGTCCTCCAGGGTGCCGCTCAGGTCCCAGTGCGGATCGAACACATCGGATGGGGAGGCGTAGCGGTGCAGCAGGAACTCCCGTGAGGCGGCCTCACCGGCGCTGCGTCCGCCGTCGACCAGGTCGAGCCCGGGACCGGCGAGCAGCGCCGGCACGCCCGCGCGGGCGAAGCTGTACTGATCGGAGCGATAATACATCCCGCTTTGCGGCGCGGCATCGGGCGTGGCCGTGCGCCCCTGCAGGGCGAGCATCTGCCGCAGGTCATCCTCGAGTTGCGACTGGCCGGCGCCGAAGACAGTCATGTCGCGCGCGCGGCCGAGCATCGGCCACGCGTCGATGTTGATGTCGGCGACGGTCTTCGCCAGAGGAAAGACCGGGTGCGCGACGTAGTAGCGCGAGCCTGCCTGGCCGGCCTCCTCGAGCGTCGGCATGAGGAACAGCACGCTGCGCTCGGGACGTTTGCGGTGGGCGAAGGTGTCGGCGATCTCGAGGAGGGCCGCGAGGCCGCTGCCATTGTCGATCGCGCCGTGGAAGATCTCGGGGCGGCCGCGCGCCGCGCGCCGCATGCCGAGCTGGTCCCAGTGGGCACTGTAGATCACCACCTGATCGGGGTGCCGGCTGCCCTTGAGCAGGGCGAGTACGTTGTCGGACCACGAATAACTGACCGCGCTGCGCAGGGTGATCGATGCGCTGGCATCGAGCGTGACGGGCTCAAAGCCGCGCTGGGCCGCCTCTTGCATCAGCGTATCGAGGTTGACGCCGGCGGCGCGGAACAGCCTCTCTGCGGCAGCCTGCGTGAGCGAGCCCGCTACCGCGAGTCGCGGCCCCGGCGCTGCGCTCGCCGGCAGAGCCTGCTGCGGCTCGCTCGCGGCGTTGCGCACGGCGGTCCAGGGCAGGCCCGAGGCTGCGGTGGTGTGGATGACGAAGCAGGCCGCGGCGCCCATGCGCGCCGCCTGGGCGTATTTGTAGAGGCGCCGGCCGTAGCGGCTGGCCGCGCGGCCGTTGAACAGCTGTGGATCACCGGTCGCCTCCCCGGGATCGTGGCTGAGCACGATCACTGTCTTGCCGCGCACGTCCACGCCCTGGTAGTCGTTCCACTGCCACTCGGGTGCATCGATCCCGTAGCCCATGAACACGATGGGGGAGTTCTTGAGGACCACGAGCGGCCGCGCCTGCTGCGTGCCCGCCACCATGTCCGTGCCGTAGGCAAAGGACTCGACGCCGTGGGGCAGGCTTACCCTGAGCCGCACGGCCGGATCGAGCAGGCGGGTCGAGACCACCGGCACGGCCTGGAACCACGAGCCGCGGTTGCCGGGCTCGAGATGCATGCGCCTGAGCTCATCGACGAGGTAGCGCGTCGTCAGCACCTCGCCCCGGGTGGCGGGCTTGCGGCCCTCGAAGGCATCCGAGGAAAGCGCCTTGTCGTAGCGAAGGAAGTCCTCGTCGTTGATCTGCGGGGCGAGGGTGACGGCCATGGGGGGAGGCGTGGCCGACGTGGCGGTCGTCAGCGCGGCGGTGGGGCCTGGGCTCGAGCTGTGCCCGCGGCAGCCCGTCAGGGCGAAGGCGAGCAGGGTGGCCAGGGCGGTGAGCGCGGCGCGGCGCCTGCGGGGTCGGCCGTGCGATCCGATGGCGTCCAGCCCGTTGGGAAGTCTCGGCAGGGGCGTACCCTACGTGGCTTACGCCGTGCGGCGGTGGCCGTAATGATACGGGGATCGCCCTCGGCCCGGGGGTTACGAAATGTTCATCGTGGGAGTGCCCGCCTTCGCGCCCCGGCACGGCCGCCGGTGTGCCGCAGGCGGCACACCGGCGACCGTATCGCGGTAAGTCCCGCTTTCGGTAGATAGTGAAGGCGTCCGATCCTGGGTAGGGTGCCCGGATGGAGCTCTTGATCGTGCGACACGCCATCGCCTTCGGGCCCGACCCCAGGCGATGGCCGGATGACGGGGCACGCCCGCTCACCCCCGAAGGCGCGAGCCGGGCGCGCCGGGCGGCCCAGGGCCTGAAAGCGGTCGCGGAGCGCCCGCAGCGCCTGATGACGAGTCCGCTCGCGAGGGCCCTGCAGACGGCGGCCATTCTCACCGAAGTCGCCGGATGGCCCGAGGCGCTCGAGTGCGCGGCCCTCTCTCCCGAGGGCTCCGCGGAGGCGCTGTTGCAAGCTCTGCGCGGCGCGCCCGATGAGCGGATCGCGATCGTGGGTCATCAGCCTGCGCTCGGACAGCTGATCGCGCACTGTCTGCCTGGCACGATGCGGCCCCAGGGGATCGAGCTCAAGAAATTCGGCATCGCCTGGCTCTCGTTCGATGGTTTCGCGCGCGCGGGCGCAGCCAGGCTGCGGTGGCTTCTCGCGCCCGCTCTGCTGCGCGCGCTGCGCTGATCTGGAAGGAGAGACATCATGAAAGTCGGATTCATCGGACTCGGGCGCATGGGCGCGGGCATGGCGGTCAATCTCGTCAAAGCCGGCCACGAGCTCCTGGTGTTCAACCGCACGCCCGAGAAGAGCAGGGCGCTTGCGGCGCAGGGCGCGACGGTGGCCGACAGTGTGGCGGCGGCCTGCCGCGCCGATGCCGTGGTCACCATGCTGGCCGATGACCAGGCGCTCGAGCAGGTGGCCTTCGGCAAAGGCGGCATCCTCGAGAGCCTGCCCGCGCAGGCGCTGCACATCTGCTCGAGCACCGTGAGCGTTGCATGCTCCGAGCAGCTCACGGAGCGGCACGCGGCCGCGGGCCAACGTTTCGTCTCGGCACCTGTATTCGGCCGCCCGGAGGTGGCCGCAGCGGGCCAGCTGTTCGTCGTGGCTGCGGGCGAACAACGGGCCATCGATGCCGCGATGCCCGTCCTCGAGGCGATCGGGCAGAGGACCTTCGTCGTTTCCCCGATCCCGAAGATCGCCAACCTCGTCAAGCTGAGCGGCAACTTCCTGATCGCATCCGTCCTCGAGTCCCTCGGTGAGGCGCTCGCCCTCGTCGAGAAGGGCGGTGTCGATCCGCACGCGTACATCGAGCTGCTGACCTCGACGCTCTTCAACGTGCCGCTCTACAAGAACTACGGCGCGCTCCTGGCGGAGGGCAAATTCCAACCGGCCGGCTTCGCCGCGCCCCTCGGCTACAAGGACATCCGCCTGGTGCTCGCCGCGGCGGACGAGTTGCGCGTGCCGCTGCCTTTCGCGAGCGTGCTCCGCGACCGTCTGCTCGCGCTGCTCGCCCGCGGAGGCGAGGCGCTCGACTGGTCGGCCATCGGGGGGCTCGCGGCGGCGGATGCGGGCATCGAGCGCGGCTGAGCGCTCATCGTGAAGCGCCCCATCACCGGCTACCACCTCGACGAGGAAGGCCATTGGGTGGCCGAGCTCGAGTGCGGCCATAATCAGCACCTGCGTCACGTTCCGCCCTGGACACTCAGACCCTGGGTCACCACGAAGGAAGGCCGCGACGGCATGCTCGGGACCGAGCTCGAGTGCAGGAAGTGCGAGCGCGGCGAGCCGCAGGATCGAATCTGACGCCGGCGCCGCGCGCCCGGGCGCAGGCGCCGGCGGGGTGTGCCTTAGGCGATGGCGCGGACGACCCCGCCATCGACCCGCAGCGCCGCGCCGGTCGTTGCGGAGGCTTGCTCACTGCACACGTAAGTGATCATCGCGGCCACCTCGGCGGTCGTGGCGAAACGCTTGAGGATCGACGTCGGGCGCGCGGTCTCGAAGAACTCGTGCTCGACGGTCGCCGCATCCTTGCCGCTCGAGTGCGCCATCTGCGCCACGAACCGGTCAACGCCTTCCGAGGAGGTCGGTCCGGGAAGGACGCTGTTGACGGTCACCTGGGTGCCGGTGAGGGTCTCGGCGAGGCCGCGCGCCACGGCGAGCTGCGCGGTCTTGGTCACCCCGTAATGGATCATTTCCGTCGGAATCTGCAGGCCAGACTCGCTCGAGACGAAGACGATCCGGCCCCAGTTGCGGGAGCGCATGCCGCGCACATAGTGGCGCGAGAGCCGCACGCCGCTCAGCACATTGGCCTCGAAGAAGCGCAACCAGTCGACGTCGGGGATCTCCTCGAAGGCTTTCGGCTCGAATATGCCCATGTTGTTCACGAGCACATCCACCTCGGGATGAGCGCGGATCACGCTCGCGCAGCCCTCGGCGGTGGCCACGTCCGCGGCAATGCCCTGGATATCGGAGCGCGCGATGGACTTGCGCAGCAAGGAGACCGCGGTCTCCACCCGCTCCTCCGTGCGGCCGTTGACGATGACCCGCGCGCCTTCCCGGGCCAGCGCTTCGGCGGTGGCGAACCCGATGCCCGCCGTGGATCCCGTGACCAGTGCGACTTTTGAGGCGAGTCCGAGATCCATGAGCGTCTGCCTTGGTGTGAGCCCTCGCGCGACGCTAGCCGATAGGCCCGCCCCCCGGAATCCGCAATTAGGGGGAGAGACTCGCAATGCGCTGACTCGAGCGTTGCCCTGAATGTGGCGCAGCCGCGCATGCCGTCGCTCCCGTGCCTCAGAATGGGATCCGCGTGAACACGAACGCGCTCCAGAAGAGGAGCTCCTTGCGGGCGCGGGTCGTGTAATGGAGCAGCACGAGCAGCGCCAGGATGCCGGCATTGACCGCGGCGCCCCCGAGGACACCCACGCCGAGCTTCTCACCGATCAGGTCGCACACCGCGGAGCCGAAGCTGTTGGCGAGAATGGCCGCGAGCCAGTAGAAACGCTCGTCCCGGGGATCCTCGATCGCCTTACAGCGGATCGCGCCGCGGCGGGCGCGCCAGATCGCAAGCGCGAGCAATAGGCCGACGAGGAGGGCGCCCGTTCCGGCGAGAGTTCCCCAGTGCAGCGCCCGGTCGATGCTGTCGGAGATCTCGGCGCCGGCGGCGGAGCTGGCGAGGATCAGGGTCCAGTACAACCCGGGATGAAATCGCTTCGCCTTCAGTTGAGCAAACAGCAGCGCCGCGGTGACCGCGAGCGCCACAATGAGGGCGAGCAGGTAGCCGAGGCCGAGTGAGATCGAGAGCGCATCGCCCGTCAGATCGCCGGCTGTCGTTGCGATGACCTTCAGCATCCAGAAGGAAAGGGTGATGGCGGCGACTTTGCCGGGTTTTTCGCTCGTCATGGGGCGGCGGACCAGGGGTCAGTGAGTCACCGGCGCGAGTATCGCGTCGATTCCGGGGTGAAGCCAGTGGCGATGCCGGTCAGATCGCCGCGGACTGATTTCGCGTGGCGCGCCCGCCCGCCCATCCATTACACTTCGCGCCATGAAGGGTGCGACTTTGGCCATCATCGCGGCGGGGCTGAGCGTCATCGTGGTGGCGCTCGCATTTCATCTGGAGCTCAGTGCGCGCTCGAGGGCCTACAGCGAGCTGCGCGGGCTTAACGCCAAGACGACCACCGATCTGGATGATCACCGCATCAGCCCCTCTCAGGCGGCGACCCTCGAGCGGCGGATCGGCCTCGCACGGCTGCAGATCGAGAGGAACGATGTGCTCGGCGCGCAGGAGCAGCTCGAGCGCGTCAAGGCCGACCTCAGAGCCGACACGCGCTCGGCGTGATTCCCTGAGCGCGCGCCGCCCGGAGGCCGATCGCGTGAGCACTGAGCTTCTTTACCGGGACGATGCCTATCTGAAGAGCGCTGCGGCGCGCGTGCTCGAGGTGAGCGAGCGGGGCATCGAGCTCGATCGGACGATCTTCTATCCCCTGGGCGGAGGGCAGCCCGGCGATCGGGGCACGCACGTGCGCAACATCGCGGAAATCGGCGGCATCCGCGTCACGCGCATCCGTAGTGAGGGCAAGCGCAACAGGCGGGTGGAGATCGTGCTCGCGCCCTGAGCGCCGAGCGCGAGGCGCTCCGGATGCCATGCCGTGGTCGCGCCCGACCCGGATCTCTTTGCCTGTCGCTTCAGCTCTTCTGCCGCCGGCTTATCGGGAAATGCAGGTGCGTGCCGATGCCATTGCCGCTGCGGCGTACGACACGGATTTGCTCATCCATATGCTCGACCGGCAGCCCTGCGGGGCACGCGCGCAGCTATTTCTCGGTTGCAACCGAGCTGAGCAAGGCTTGCGTGTCCACCGGCAGTCTGGCTCTGCCGGATTCGAGTTTGCGGCGCCATTGCTTGCCGGCTGCCCATGCGGTGTTCCATGAGTCCGCGAGTTCGGCGGGTCGCCTGAAGCTGAGGGCTTCGATCAGCGTCTGTGCCTGTTGAATGTCCTTGACCGATTTTGCCTGGTTCACCCGATCGACGGCCACGATGAGTTTGTGAACGGCGAATCGCTCCGCGCGTGGAACCGTGACGGGTATGCCTCCGCCGTGAAGGAGCACGGAGCGTTGCGGACGATGGATCAGGAAGTCAAGGTGTCGCAGCGGCTCGGCACCGCTGCCGGCAAGTGATCTCATCCTTGCCGGCTTGCCTTGATGCTCGTCGGAGCCCCGGTTGGGAGTCAGGAAGTCGACCAGGTAGTCGCGATCGTTTCGATAGCGAGTCGATACGAAAGGATCGCCGAGGTTCGGCAGCTCCGCGAAGCTCGGGTCGACGCCACGCAGTATCGTAATCGGGGGCGCAAGACTCTCGCCGATATTCTCTGAGATTCCCCAGAACTGTGCGAAATCCGCGTCCTGTGTCATCAGAGGTCGACGACCCAGTTTGACTCCGAGCAGTCCGGCATACGTCTGAAAGGCGAGCGTACCGACCAAAACGCCTCGCAGCCGGAAAAAGCCTGCTTTCCACATTGCCTCGACGATGCGGCCCGAGAGCGGATCCGGAGTCGGCAGACCCGCGGCGATGAGCGCGCGGACGAGGGTCTGGCGGCGTTTGAAGCCTGCCTTCAACCTGGAAAAGCGCATCACGCGATCCGTGATGCTCTGATCGTTCACGGGTCCGACGTACTTATTGCGGATCCTCTCGCCCTCACGCCACTGGAAATGCCAGTACTCGCGACCTTTGGAGGTCTTGCGGACAAAAGTGCCGTTTTCGCGGTACTCGGCATCGAATTCGGCATCGAGACTGCGCTGCAGGAGCTCAGCGAACAGCGTCTGGGCGGCGAGATCGATTTCCTCCAACGGGAGGTGCTCCTGGAGATGACCTACAAATCACAGAGGTTGGTCAACCCGGATCCTAAACCGGATGACCAACGAAGTCAAAATGTAGGTCAACCGGCTCTTGGAGATCTGCAGGGATCGGGTCAGTCAGGGGCTGATCGACGCATCGCCCGGGGGGATGGGCCGCGCGAGGTCGAGCCTTGCGATTCCGCGCCGCGCGTCAGGCAGATTGCCCTCGAGGCGGTTTGAGGTTTGCCATTGCACTCGCGCCAGGCGACCGCAGGCTTCTCACTGGGAATCCCCCCGGATTGCCTCCGTCAACCTCTGGTAGGATGGCGTGGCGAGAAAACGAAGAACAAGGGCAATTCCGGCGTTGCACGGATCCGCTCAGGTCTCGCGCAATGCTGCGCAAGCCGAACTCAGAAATGGAACTAAATTATTGAAAAATATAGAAATTATGGTGCCCGGGAGAGGACTCGAACCTCCACGGTGTTACCCGCTAGTACCTGAAACTAGTGCGTCTACCAATTCCGCCACCCGGGCAGGGTCGCTCGGCATGAGTGCCTCGCTGGCGAGGCGGCGAAATCTACGCATGGCCATGAGAGCTGTCAATTGAAAACCCGCCGAAGCAAATTCGG
>DAIDHH010000151.1 GCA_027452045.1 Gammaproteobacteria bacterium | reverse complement strand
CCCCACCCCTGCCGGTAGCCGGAGTGTGATTGAGCGTATACCTCGGCATAGAACTGCAGCCGTGAAGTCGATGCCCACGTGACGACCAGGTCGGGATTGAAGCTCTGGAAGCGCTGGCCGCCCGCGGCGCTGGGTTCGGTCTGGGAGGTGAGCCCTACCATCAACGACACCCCGAGCGGGCCGTTGCCGTAGTTCACGATGGCATTGACCGCGCCCCCGAGGCCGTGACTGCCAAAAGTGCTGTCGCCCGAAGGAAGCGTCGTCAGCGCTTCGGCGGTCCATTGCCAGTGCTCGGTGTAGCCGAGGGAGTGTTTGATGCCGAGGGTCGTCGGGCCGAAACCGCGCATCGTCTCGGACGGGCCGCCCGGGCCGGCGTTGAGTGACTGGTACTGGAAATCCGGCGGCAGCCAGACGAGCTCCGAATCCCCTGGCAGACCCCAGCGCAGTTCGAGATTCGGCAGCGTGTCGACTTCACCTCCCGGTCCCCCATACAGGTTGCCCGCCGTCGCGCCCGCCTCGAGGACGGTCGTCCCCTGCGGCGCCACGCAGCTGGAGTCCCCGACCGTCGGCCGGTCGAGCAGCCCGAGGAGCGCGGTGGGCCCGCTGCACGGAGGGGTGGGGGCGGTGGCTGCGGCGATCTGCGCAGCAAAGACCGCGGGTGCCCCGGCGGCAAGCGCCAGGGTCCTGAAGCCTCGATTCTTCTTCAATTTTCTTCCTATCGTGCCTGCCCAAGGGATTGGCGCGGCGAGCGCACCTTGATCGCCCGGCTTTGGCCATTGGCCGCCCAGAGAAAGAGGAAAGGGATCACGTACATCAGGACATTGCCGAGTACGTTGCCGCGGACTCCGGTTCCGGCCGTCGAGTAAGGACCTCCGAAGGCTTCCGCGGTCACCCAGACCGCCAAAGAATACGCGATGCCGAAGGGGATAACGAGACGCAGCCACCGCCCGCTGAGCAGGCCGACGGCGATGGCGGTCTCGGACAGGCCGACGAGAATGGCGACCGGCACGGGTCCGATGGCGTGTACGATCGTGGCGACGAAGCCGAGCCAGGCGGCGATCCACTGCGGCTGACCCGGGATCACGGCAGTGATCTGACTGCTGAAATGGAGCAGGAACGCGGGCAGCCACTTCAGGGCCGCATCGAACAGCCACAGCAGGCCGAAGCCGATTCGAGCCGCATGCCAGAGCCCGGGGTCGGCTTGGGGTGTATCGGCGCCTCGCCCCTCGAGGGAGGGTGCGACCGCCAGAACGAAAAGGAAAGCGATCGCGTAGGCGACGAACACGCCTGGATCGGTCTGCCCATTGCGGTAGGGGAACCCGAAACCATTCAGGAACACCCAGCAAATGAGGCTGTAGATGATGCCGATGCGCGCACCGAGAGCGACCTTCGTGCGTGTCAACAGCGACAGGCCGAGGAGCGCCGCGAGCAAGACCATGGAGCCTGCGACGATGCGCGGGCCGAGCGCTTGGGCGCCGTGAAGGCCGGCGAGCAGCAGCGGCCGGATCCAATGCGGCACTTTAGAGGCGGGCTTCGCCAGCGCGTGAATGAAATTGGCCTGGGACGCCGGGACGGCGAGCCACGCCATGGCCTGAAAGGCCGCGTTCACCAGCCAGACCACGCCAAATATTGCAGTCAGGGCGCGCCACAGCGCACGATTAGCATCAGGATATTGCCTCGCCGTCTTCATATGGGTCTCCGTGGGATCGAGGGTCGTGTCGTCCCTCCGATAGGAGGGAAGAGGTCGTTGCCGCTGCCATGCGGGTCCCGCAGTGATCGTTTTCGCCTGACGGCGGATACCACGAGCCATCGCCCGGATGCGCTAGCGCATTGTGGCGCGGCCGGGCGGCTGCCCTTGGATGATGCCGAGGCCTGCGAAGTTCCCCCAAGAGATTTTCGATGTCGTGGTTGGCCCCGGCCGGCGAGCGGCGCCCACGAGCCCCGAGGGACGGGCGGTCAGTCCTGCCCGATCCGCCTCGGCCGCTCGCGCTATGCGCGCTTGCGCTGCCGGGTCGCCGGCGGGATCGCCTGCGCCGAAGCGGGCAGCGGCCGGCAGTCCGGTCCGCAGGCCCCATCGGCGAGCGTGCAGCAGTTGTCTGTCAGAAAACCGACCAGTTGCTGCATGCGCTCGAGATTGGGGCTGTAGAAAAGGTTGCGCCCCTCGCGGCGGCTGGTGACGAGGCGCGCATTGAGCAGCTCGCGCAGATGAAAAGACAGCGTCGGGGACGGAACCTCGAGCCGCCGCGTGAGCTCGGTGGGCGTGTAGCCCTCAGGTCCGCGCTTCACGAGCAGGCGAAAGACGGCGAGGCGGGCCTCGGAGGCGAGGGCACCGAGCGCGGCGATCGCGTCCCCTGATTTCATGATTGTAATCATATCGAAATATCCGGGCCATGCAAGCGATCTCGAGCGGCTTGCGTCCGTCAGATATTTCGATTAAATTGGAAAGATAAAGACGAATATCAGGAACCGCTCATGAAACGCTTCCATGTCCACGTCGCGGTAGAGGATCTCGCGGCCTCCATACGGTTCTACTCGACGCTTTTTGCGGCGAAGCCCTCGGTGCTCAAGCCCGATTACGCGAAATGGATGCTCGAAGATCCACGGGTGAACTTCGCGATCAGCCGGCGCGGGGCGCCCCCGGGCATCGAGCACCTGGGCATTCAGGTGGACGATGACGCGGAGCTGCAGGAAGTTTATGCGCGACTCAAGCGCGCCGGGCGACCCGTGATCGAAGAGGGTGGCACGACCTGCTGCTACGCCCACAGCGAAAAGAGCTGGATCGAGGATCCGCAAGGTGTTCTCTGGGAGACCTTTCACACGACCGGCGAGAGCACCGTCTACGGGATTGGGGCGGAGCGGGTGGGGCTCGAGCGCGCGCTCGACTCCGCGTGTTGTGCGCCCGATTGCTGCTCCCCTGAGGCCGCCTCGGACCTCGCATCGTGACAGGTGGACGGAGGAGAAGCTGATGTCCCTGTTCGAGCGATACCTCACGCTATGGGTGGGGCTGTGCATCGCGATCGGCATCCTTCTCGGCAAGCTGATGCCAGGCCTGTTTCATGTGATCGCCGCAGCGGAGGTGGCCCAGGTCAACCTGCCGGTGGCGGTGCTCATCTGGCTCATGATCGTGCCGATGCTGATCAAGATCGACTTCGCCGAGCTGCATCGGGTGAGAGAGCACTGGCGCGGGATCGGGGTCACGCTGTTCGTGAACTGGGCGGTGAAGCCCTTCTCGATGGCGCTCCTCGGCTGGATCTTCGTGGCGCATCTTTTCCGCCCGATCCTGCCGAGCGCGCAGATCAACTCCTACATCGCGGGTCTTGTTATCCTCGCCGCGGCCCCCTGCACGGCCATGGTGTTCGTATGGAGCGAGCTCACCCATGGCGAGCCGCACTTCACGCTCTCGCAGGTCGCATTGAACGATGTGCTGATGGTGTTCGCTTTCGCACCCATCGTCGGAGTGCTGCTCGGGATCGCCGCCATCACGGTGCCGTGGCAGACGCTCCTTCTGTCGGTGGGGCTCTACATCGTCATCCCGGTGCTCCTCGCGCAGATCCTCCGGCGGCGCGTGCTCGCGCGCGGCGGTGAGGCGGGGCTGCGCCGGGTGCTGGCATTCCTGCAGCCGCTGACGCTCGGCGCGCTGCTCGCGACGCTCATCGTGCTGTTCGCGTTCCAGGGCAGGCAGATCGTGGCCCAGCCGCTCGTGATCGTGCTGCTCGCCGTGCCGATACTCATCCAGGTCTATTTCAACGCCGGCCTTGGGTATCTTCTGAATCGCGCTCTCGGGGAGGCGCATTGCATCGCGGCGCCCTCGGCGCTGATCGGTGCCAGCAATTTCTTCGAGCTGGCGGTGGCGACCGCAATCAGCTTGTTCGGCATCGCATCGGGCGCCGCTCTCGCCACCGTCGTCGGCGTCCTCGTGGAGGTTCCAGTGATGCTCTCGGTCGTGTGGATCGTCAACGGCACCCGGGGCTGGTATGAACTCGGCGGGCGGGTGTCCCGGGGCGCGCATGCGGATGTGGCGGCGACGGGTGGCGATAAGAGGGGCGTATGAAGCGGCGAATTCTCTTTCTTTGTGTGGCGAACTCCGCCCGCAGCCAGATGGCCGAGGGCCTGGCGCGCGCGTTGCTCGGGGAAGATCTCGAAGTGCTGAGCGCGGGCTCGAAGCCCTCGCGCGTCAACCCCTACGCCATCGAGGCGATGGCCGAGCTCGGCATCGACCTGTCGGCCCACCGGTCCAAATCGGTGGACGAGATCGAGACCCGCGGCCTGGATGCGGTCATCACCCTGTGCGCAGAGGAAGTCTGCCCCATTCTGCCCGTGCAGATCCGCCGCTTCCACTGGCCGATACCGGACCCGGCCTCGAGCGACCCCTCCATCGACGCAGAGCAGATGCGGCGCCGCTTTCGTGCCGCGCGGGAGGAGATCCGCGAGCGCATCGTGGGGCTGCCTGCGCTTTTGGATCTGCCCCGGCACTAGCCTCCTCGTTCACGTGTGAGCCGCAAGCGCCGTGACCCGACGGGTTCGCTCGCTGTGACAAGCGCCCGAGGTGGAAATCCACGGCACGAACGTCATACTTTGGAATACGTCCACCGTGTGAGCCCCGATGAGTGCCGCCGCCGAATCTCTCCGTGTCCAACCCTCCACATATGATCCGGTGGCGAGAGCCGCGCACTGGTTGACGGTGCTGCTCGTCGCGGCGGAATACATCGTCGGCTCGGTGATGCCGTCCATCCACTGGGGCACGCCGCTCGGCACCCTGATCAAGTGGCACCTGGCGCTCGGCAGCTCGCTGCTCCTGATCGTCCTGTTCCGCATCGTCTGGCGTCTCACGCATCGGCCGCCCCCACCGCCGCCGATGCCGGCCTGGCAGCGGCATCTCGCCGGGGCGACGCACTTCCTTCTCTACGCGGCGCTGATCCTCATGCCGCTCACCGGCTGGGCGTCGGCCTCGGCGCGTGACTGGCCGGTGCGGGCCTTCGGGGTGCTGCGGCTGCCGGCGCTCGTGCCCTACCGCGCGCGCATCGGATTCAGATTGGGGGACGTCCATGCGGATGTCATCTACTGGATTCTGCTCGGGCTCATCGCCATGCATGTCGGTGCGGCGCTGTACCACCGCTTCGTGAAGCGGGACTCGGTATTGAGCCGCATGCTGCCCGAGCGGCGCTGAAAGAGTCGGCGCAGCACGTCGATTTTCGCGCCGCCCGTTCGTCGTACTCGATGAATGGGGCGAAAGCCGGTCCCTGGCGCCTCGCCCCGCGGATTCACCTGATGAGGAGGCTGCGATGAAGGTCATGGTGCTGGTCAAGGCGACGAAGGACAGCGAGGCCGGGGTGCTGCCGACCCCGGAACTGTTCGAGGCGATGGGGCGGTTCAACCAGGAGCTCGTCAACGCGGGCATCCTGCTCGCCGCTGACGGTCTGAAGCCGAGTGCGCAGGGCAAGCGGGTGCGCTTCAGCGGTTCTGCGCGCACGGTGACGGACGGACCCTTTGCCGAAACCCACGAGCTGATCGCGGGATTCTGGCTCTGGCAGGTGCGCTCGATCGAGGAGGCCGTCGAATGGGTCAAGCGCTGCCCCAATCCCATGCTCACGGACTCGGAGATCGAGATCCGACCGGTCTTCGAGCTCGAGGACTTCGGGGACCGGGTGCCGCCGCAAATGAGGGAAGAGGCAAGGCGGCGGCAGTCCCGCGGGCCACAGCCGCTCGACTGAGGGCATTCGATCCGGGGTGGGGGCGGGCCGGGGTGCCAGCGAGCGCACCCGCGAAGTAAGCTCTCGATCGGCACAGGCCGACGAGGGGCACGAGCGCGATCCCTCGCGGTGAATCCATCGGAGGTCGGAGAAGCCCATGGCCTACATGCTGCTCGTGGTCGAGACGATCGGTGACCGGCGACTGCGCACCGAGGAGGAGGGACGGGCGCTCTACGAGCGCATGCTTCGCTTCAGCGAGGCTCTTGCGCGACGGGGCCTGCTCAAGATGGGTCAGTCGCTCAAGACCGATGCCGAGGCGGTACGGGTATCGAAGGGAGCGGGCAAACAGATCGTGCGGGACGGGCCCTTCAGCGAAGCCAGGGAGATGATCGGCGGCTTCTTCCTGCTCTCGTGCGAGACGAGGGATGAGGCCGTGGCGATCGCGGGCGAGTGCCCCGCGGCCGAACGGGCGACGATCGAAGTGCGCGAGCTCGGCCCCTGCTTCCAGTGAGGGCGGACGGCGGGCGCGAAATGCGTAGAGAGTCCGAGGGCATCCGCCGGACCATTGAAGCCATCTGGCACATGGAGTCGGCAAAGATCATCGCAGTCCTGGCGAGGATGCTGCGTGAGGTCGGGCTCGCCGAAGAGCTTGCCCAGGATGCGCTGCTCGCCGCGCTCGAGCAGTGGCCGAGAACGGGTCTGCCCGAGAACCCGGCGGCGTGGATCATGACGGCCGCCCGCAACCGGGCCATCGACCAGTTGCGCCGGGCGAAGTACGTCGAGCGGAGATCGACCATGCTGCACGATCCGGATCTCACCGGCGGGCTCGAGGAGGACCCGGCGCTCGAGCAGGAAATCTCCGACGATCTGCTGCGGCTGATGTTCATCGCCTGCCATCCCGTGCTGTCGATGGATGCGCGCGCCGCGCTTACCCTGCGCCTGCTCGCGGGACTGTCGATTCCCGAGATCGCCCGGGCGTTTCTCACGAGCGAGACCACCATCCAGCAGCGCATCGTGCGCGCCAAGCGCACGCTCGAGGAAGCCCGCGTACCGTTCGATCTGCCTCGCAACGAAGACCGCTCGGCGCGGCTCGCGTCGGTTCTCGAGGTGATCTATCTCGTGTTCAACGAGGGCTTTACCGCCACCTCGGGCGAGCGCTGGCTGCGCCCCGAGTTGTGCGAGGAGGCACTGCGCCTGGGGCGCATGCTCGCCGAGATCAACCCGAATGAGTCCGAGGTGCATGGGTTGGTGGCGCTGATGGAGATCCAGGCCTCGCGCAACCGGGCGCGGGTGGGCCCGAACGGGGAACCCGTACTGCTGCTTGAGCAGAACCGTGCACAGTGGGATCCGCTGCTCATCGCACGTGGCCTGGCGGCGCTCGAGCGCGCGGAGCGACTCGGAGGCACCCTGGGGCCCTATGGGCTGCAGGCGGCGATCGCGGCGTGTCATGCGCGGGCTCGCAGCCCCGAGCAAACCGATTGGGTGCGCATCGTCGCGCTGTACGACGCGCTTGCACAGCTCGCTCCCTCCCCGATCGTTACGCTCAACGGCGCCGTGGCCATCGCGATGGCCTATGGGGCCGCGGCGGGCCTCGAGATCGTCGATGCGCTTCAGGAGGACGGCCGGCTCGCGAACTACCACCTGCTGCCGAGCGTGAGGGGCGAACTCCTCAAGAGGCTTGGGCGCCTCGATGAGGCTCGCGAGGAGTTCTCCCGGGCAGCCACCCTCACCCGCAACGAGCGCGAGCGGGAGTTGCTGCGCGAGCGGGTTGCCGCCTGCGAGCGCCCGGACGGAGCGGTCAACTGAAGGCTGCCGGCGGAGGAGTCTTCAGCGCCGCGCGGCGGCCGGCTCGAGCTCGATGAATTCCCGCAGCAGCCCGAGGAGTCTCTCGGCGTTGATCGGCTTGCTCGTGATGCGCAGATTCGGATCCGACGGCAGCTCGTGCACGCTCCCGGAAGTATCCCCGGTGACGAGGATCGACTTCAGCGGCGTGCCGAGCATCTCCCGCAGTGCCGCGATCGCCTGGACACCAGTCTCGCCGTTGCCGAGGTGATAGTCGGTCAACACCAGATCGAATCCGGTTCCGGTGCGTCCGGCGGCGAGGGCCTGCGAGAGCGAGTCGACGGCGGTGACCTGGTAGCCTTCGATCTTCAGCAGCATCTGGGTCGCTTCCCGCACCGCCGTGTCATCCTCGATGAGCAATACCCGGGGTTTGCCGCGCGAGGCTCCCCGGCTCGCCATCGACCGCTCCTGCGCCGGCTCCGGCCAGACCGCCTGATCCGCCGCCGGCAACAGCAGCGAAAACACCGACCCTTCACCGACTCGCGAGCGCACCTCGAGCTTCAGGCCGAGCAGGTCGACGATGCGCTTGACGATCGAGAGTCCGAGTCCGTAGCCATCGCGCGGCCCGCTGCCCGTCAGGCCCACCTGGTAGAACTCGTCATAAATGCACGTGATCTGGTCGGCGGGAATTCCAATGCCGGTATCGATTACCTCGATGCGCACCAGCGCGCCGCCGTCGCTCGTGCAGCGCAGCGCCACCCGGCCCCGATGGGTGTACTTGATGGCATTGGACACGAGATTGCGCAGGACCTGCTCGACGAGCGAGGGGTCGCTGCGCACGCAGGCGCGCGTGGTCTCGATTTCCAGGGAGAGGCCCTTGCCGGTGGCAAGGGTGGCGAACTCGCGTCGCATCTCCTCGAGCGCGCGAGCCACGGAGAACTCCGTGATTTCAGGTTTCACGGCGCCGGATTCGAGCTTACTGATGTCGAGCAGTGCATTCAGCAGTCGTGACATCGAGGCGATGGCTTGTTCCTGCTGGGAGAGCGCTTCCATGACCGTGGGGTCGCTCACCGTGCGGCGTAGCGTTCCGTTGAGAAGCGCGAGCGCCTGCAGCGGTTGACGCAGGTCGTGGCTGGCGGTGGCGAGGAAGCGGCTCTTGCTCTGGTTCGCCCGATCGGCGATGTCGCGGGCGAGATCGGCCGATTCGCGTGCCTGCTCGGCGATGGCTTTCGCCGCCACGAGTTCCCGCTGGATGCGATGGCGCTCGCTCACGTCGCGGATGGCCGCCACTACCATCGGCCGCTCGCCGTCCGACACCGGACTCAGACTGATCTCGACCGGAAACTCGCTCGAGTCCCGCCTGCGGCCGTAGAGCTCGAGGTTCTGCCCCATTGGCCGCACGCGCATGTGACTCATGTATCCGTCGCGGTGCGCGGCGTGTCGCGACCGGAAACGCTCGGGCAGGAGCATCTCGACGCCCTGGCCGATCACCTCCTCCAGCGAGTAGCCAAAGAGCGCGACGACCTGCCGGTTGGCGTAATGGACGACTCCCGCGGCGTCAACGATGATCATCGCGTCCGGAGCCGCCTCAATGGCGCTGCGCGCGAGTTCCGGAGGTGTCAGGCGCACTAATCCACGTCCATTCAATGTTCTCGCATGAGCGCTGCCGAACGAACCGGCCGCGCCAAGGCTCCATTATCTCGAAGTTCCATGGGTTCCGTCGCCCCCGGTGAAGCGCTCACCCCCATCCGGCGCCCTGGCCCGGGCAGCCTGGCCTCGGTGGAGTCGATGGCGAGGAAAAGAATATTCCTCGGCCCCGCCGAGAGCAAACGCGACTCGGACCCATTCCGGCTTCCGAGGGGTGATGCCGCGCGAGCCCTCGAAACGGTGCCGCCCCCGGCGAAGGGCGCCTATCCATGGCTCTCGCCGGGGGCAGGGGTCGAGTGAGAATCAGGGCGTGAAATACCCTGGATGATGCTCAGCGCCAGCGGCCGGGAGGGCCTCGGCGACCCTCGGGTCGACCTCGCGGCGCCGGACGTCCCCCGCCACGCGGGCCGCCCTGAGGTCCCTGGAAACGCTGGGCCGGTGCGTGATCCTGAGGCATTGCCGGCCGCTGCGGCGGCATGTAGCCGCGGGACTCGAAGCGGTTTTGCGGCGGGTGATAGGCAGGGCGCTGAGGTGCCCGCCACTGGGGTTGGCGCGGCTGCGAGCGCTGGGGCGCGCGCCATTGGGGCGCGGACTGGAATCGCTGCGGGGTGTATCGGGGCTGGGCCGCTCGCGTTGGATGGCCGAACCCGCCAGGGGTGGCCCGCTGCATCGGCCGCGCCTGGCGGCTCTGGCCGCTTGCCCATGGCGGACGGTCCGAGCGCATCCGGGGTGCGTGCTGCGGCGCGGGCGTGGGGCGGCCCTGCATCCGCATCGGCCCGCCGGCCGCACGCGCTCTGATGACCCCTCGCCCGTGGAATTGCGCCGGTCGCATGGTGGCGGCGATCGGGGGACGTCCGTGGTTGAAATTGGCGCGCAGCGTGCGCTCGTTGGCTGCCAGCCTGATCTGCCGCTGCTGCTCGCCCGTCATGCCGAAATGACGTTCTCGAGCGGCCATCATCTCCCTCGGCGTGGGACGGGCCCTGATTCCGTCCCGGCCGCCGTTGAAACTGACATGGCGGACTTCTGGATGATAGACCGGGCGATAGTACACGTTGGTCACGAACCGCGGTCCGACGTTGACCACGGCGCGGTTGTAGAAGAAGACGCCACGGCGCCAGTAGCCGCCGTCGAAGCCCGTGCCGTAGTAGCCGAAGCCGTAGTC
>DAIDHH010000150.1 GCA_027452045.1 Gammaproteobacteria bacterium | reverse complement strand
TGAGGGCTTTATACAATGAGTGACGATTCCCGCGGCCGCCACGACGACGGCAAACTCCTCTATTGCTCGTTCTGCGGGAAGAGCCAGCACGAAGTTCGCAAGCTCATCGCCGGACCGTCGGTGTTTGTGTGCGACGAGTGTGTCGAGCTCTGCAACGACATCATCCGTGAGGAGCTCGAGGGCCGCGCGGAGCGCGCCCGTGACAAGCTGCCGAAACCTCACGAGATCAAGAAGGTTCTCGATGAGTACGTGATCGGTCAGGAGCGGGCCAAGAAGGTGCTCTCGGTCGCCGTCTACAACCACTACAAGCGGTTGCAGACCCGCACCGGCGGGGCGCGCTCGAAGGAGGATGTCGAGATCGCCAAGAGCAACATCCTGCTCATCGGTCCCACCGGCTGCGGCAAGACCCTGCTGGCGGAGACTCTGGCGCGGCTGCTCAACGTGCCGTTCACGATTGCCGACGCCACCACGCTCACCGAGGCGGGCTACGTCGGCGAGGATGTCGAGAACATCATCCAGAAGCTGCTCCAGAAGTGCGACTACGACGTCGAGAAGGCGCAGACCGGCATCGTCTACATCGACGAGATCGACAAGATCTCGCGCAAGTCGGACAACCCTTCCATCACCCGCGACGTCTCCGGCGAGGGTGTGCAGCAGGCGCTGCTGAAGCTCATCGAGGGCACCATCGCCTCGGTGCCGCCCCAGGGCGGGCGCAAGCACCCGCAGCAGGAATTCCTGCAGGTAGATACCAGCAACATCCTGTTCATCTGCGGCGGGGCGTTTGCGGGACTGGAAAAGATCATTCTCAACCGCACGCAGAAGAGCGGCATCGGATTCACCTCCGATGTTCGCCCGGTCAACGCGCGCCCCCACGGCAGCGATCTCTTTCACGACGTCGAGCCCGAGGACCTCATCAAGTACGGCCTGATCCCGGAGTTCGTCGGCCGGCTCCCGGTGGTCGCGACGCTCGATGAGCTCGATGAGGCGGCGCTCGTGTCCATCCTGACCGAGCCGAAGAACGCTCTCACCAAGCAGTACCGCCGGCTCTTCGAGATGGAAGGCGCGGAGCTCGAGTTCCGCGACGATGCGCTGCGGGCGGTGGCCCACCGAGCCATGCAGCGCAAGACCGGCGCGCGCGGACTGCGCACGATACTTGAGACTGTGCTGCTCGACACCATGTATGACCTGCCGACTCTGCGCGACGTCGCCAAGGTCGTGGTTGATGAGACGGTGATCGAGGGCTCGACCCAGCCCTATGTGGTGTATCGCTCGGAAGAGGCGCAGCCCGCCGGCACCGAGGAGCCACGGCGGGCCGCCGGGCACTAGGTAAAGTCGGCAGGGCACGGCAGGCGCAGGGCCGCTCCCTGGCCTGCGGGAATCGTATAGGGCCTCGCGGAAGTCGCAACGGCGAATTCCGCCATTGAATATAGAGAGTTCGAGCGTGTCAGAAACCAGCTCATCCCCCCAGCAGCCCGCGAATCCCGCCCCACAGGGCGTGCCGGTGCTGCCGCTCAGGGACGTCGTCGTCTATCCGCACATGGTGATCCCGCTGTTCGTCGGCCGGGAGAAATCCATCCAGGCGCTCGATGTGGCCATGCGTACCGACCGGCGCATCATGCTGGTCGCGCAGAAGCAGGCCGACATCGACGATCCGAAGGCCGATGACCTGTACCGCGTCGGCACGGTCGCCACCATCCTGCAACTGCTCAAGCTCCCCGATGGCACCGTCAAGGTGCTGGTCGAGGGGGTCGATCGCGCCCGCATCGACCGGCTGACCCCGGGAGAGTACTACTCGGCCGAAATCGAGCTGTTGCCCGATGCCGAGACCTACGACGAGCGCGAAATGGACGTGATGGCGCGCTCGGTGATCTCGCAATTCGAGCAGTACGTGAAGCTCAACAAGAAGGTGCCGCCGGAGGTGCTCACCGCGCTCGCCGGGATCGAGCAGGCGGGGCGCCTCGCCGATACCGTCGCGGCGCACATGTCGGTGAAGCTCGCCGAGAAGCAGAAGGTTCTCGAGATCCTCGACGTGAAGAAGCGGCTCGAGCACATCCTGGTCGCCATCGAGGGCGAGCTCGATGTGCTGCAGATCGAGAAGCGCATCCGCGGCCGGGTCAAGGCTCAGATGGAGAAGAGCCAGCGCGAGTACTACCTCAACGAGCAGATGAAGGCCATCCAGAAGGAGCTCGGTGAGATGGACGAGGGCGGCAACGAGCTGACCGAGCTCGAGGGCAAGATCGCCCGTGCCGGCATGCCGAAGGAGGCGCGCGACAAGGCGACGAGCGAGCTCAACAAGCTCAAGATGATGTCGCCCATGTCAGCCGAGGCGACCGTGGTGCGCAACTACATCGACTGGCTGGTGAAGGTGCCGTGGAAGAAGCGCACCAAGATCCTCAAGGACATCGCCCGCGCCGAGCAGGTGCTCGACGAGGACCACTACGGGCTCGAGAAGGTCAAAGAGCGCATCGTCGAGTACCTGGCGGTGCAGCAGCGCGTCGAGAAGCTCCGCGGCCCGATCCTGTGCCTGGTGGGCCCGCCGGGCGTGGGCAAGACCTCCCTCGGCCAGAGCATCGCCCGCGCCACCAACCGCAAATTCGTGCGCATGTCGCTCGGCGGAGTGCGCGATGAGGCCGAGATCCGCGGCCACCGCCGCACCTACATCGGCTCGCTCCCGGGCAAGATCGTGCAGAACATGGCCAAGGCCGGGGTGCACAACCCGCTGTTCCTCCTCGATGAAGTCGACAAGATGTCGATGGACTTCCGCGGTGACCCCTCCTCGGCGCTGCTGGAGGTGCTCGACCCCGAGCAGAACTCCACCTTCAACGATCACTACCTGGAAGTCGACCTCGACCTCTCGGAAGTGATGTTCGTCTGCACGGCGAACAGCATGAACATCCCGGCCCCGCTCCTCGACCGCATGGAGGTGATTCGCCTCCCCGGCTACACCGAGGACGAGAAGATGAACATTGCCCGCCGCTACCTGGTGGCGAAGCAGATGAAGGGCAATGGGCTGAAGGAGGATGAGCTTAAGGTTTCTGACGCGGCTCTGCTCGACATCGTGCGCCACTACACGCGCGAGGCCGGTGTGCGCAATCTCGAGCGCGAGATCGCCAAGATCTGCCGCAAGGCGGTCAAGCAGATGCTGCTGCACAAGAAGGACGAGACGCAGGTATCCGTCACGCCGCGCAACCTCGATAAATTCCTCGGCGTGCGCCGCTTCCGTTACGGCAAGGCCGAGGACGAGAACCGGGTCGGGCAGGTGACCGGGCTCGCATGGACCGAGGTGGGGGGCGAGCTGCTCACCATCGAGGCGGCCGTGGTGCCGGGCAAGGGCAAGCTGCAGCACACCGGACAGCTCGGTGAGGTGATGCAGGAGTCGATCCAGGCCGCGATGACGGTGGTGCGCTCGCGCGCGCAGGTGCTCGGGCTCGAGCCCGAGTTCTACCAGAAGCATGACGTACACCTGCACATCCCGGAGGGTGCGACGCCGAAGGACGGCCCGAGCGCCGGCATCGGCATGTGCACCGCGCTGGTTTCCGCGCTGACGAGGATCCCGGTGCGCTCGGATGTGGCGATGACCGGCGAGATCACGCTGCGCGGGGAAGTGCTGCCCATCGGTGGACTGAAGGAGAAGCTGCTGGCAGCGCACCGCGGCGGCATCAAGACGGTGCTGATCCCGGACGAGAATCAGAAGGACCTCGTCGAGATTCCGGACAATATCAAGGGCAATCTCGAGATCAAGCCGGTCAAGTGGATCGACGAGGTGCTGGCGCTCGCGCTCACCCAACAGCCGGAGCCGCTCGCCCAGGCGGGGCCTGCGGCGGAGCCGGTGGCCGAGCCCGCGAGGCGCGGCCGGCGCAACGGGCGCAAGCAGGTGACGCCGGCACATTGACCGACGGCCTGCCGAGACCGAGTCTTTCCCCGGCGCGTTACGCCGGGCCCGCGGTATCCGTGCAGGGTCTCGCGGAAATCGCCTCGGATGGCTGGCACGGCGTCGCGTGCGCGGGGCCGTTCCCAAGCGCGCGGAAAATGTGTAGGGTCTCGCGGAAATCGCCTCGGATGGCTGGCACGGCGTAGCGCGCGCAGGGCCGTTCCCAAGCGCGCGGAAAATGTGTAGGGTCTCGCGGAAATCGCCTCGGCGATTTCCGCCAATCAACAAGGGTGCTTAGCTCAGCTGGTAGAGCGTCGCCTTTACACGGCGAATGTCGGGGGTTCGAGCCCCTCAGCACCCACCATATCATCAATTAGTTACGCGCGCAGGTCGCTCCTGTCCTCTTCCATACAGAGATCTGTACGGAAAGCCTGGAGTCGAGATGCCGGTATGAACTCACGCATGCCGGTGGACGGTCGAGCGCCGGGCTGCGAGGAGGAACCATTTTTCCGAGCGTATTCGGCCATCCGAGGGTTCCCGTGTGGGTAATGTGTTGATTTGCGTCTACGATTGACCTGGGGGTGTGGATGCAAATCAACACCGTGGTACAGCCTTGAGAGGGCAGTGACACCTACGACAGCGCTTCCAGCCATTCTCCAAGGCGCAGGAGCTTGATGCCGGAGCGCTCCTGCGGACGTTCCAGGTTGAGCACGAGCTGGATCGATTCCTTCGGATTGAGTTTTCGGGTGTAGTAGCCGAGGGATGGGCTGACTGTATCATCCGAGGCCTTGACCTCGATCAGCCAGTGAACGCGGCGGTTTTGGGTGACGACAAAGTCCACCTCCCTTCCCTCGCGGTCACGCAGATAGAAGAGCTCCCAGCTTTCCCCCTTGGTGTCCTTGCGGAACTGAGTGAATTTGAGCAGGCAGCAGGCGACCAGGTTCTCGAGCTGCGCGCCGCCAGTGTCGTCGTATGCTGCGGCGCAATCGTAGAAGTACAGCTTCCGATCCTTGCGTATGCTTCGCGACAGATTTCTCGAGTAGGGCGGCAACATAAAGATCAGGTAGAGCTTCTCGAGGAGCTCGACCCAAGATTTGGCCGTCGGCGGGGAAATGCCGAGAGCTTGCGCGAGGTTGTCGTAATTCGCAGGTCCGCCGACGCGCTCGCGCAGCAATTCCACGAGGTCGGCCGGCCCGCGCCAGGAGCTGACTCGAGATAGGTCGCTCAGGTCCTCACGGGTGACGAGTTCCATCCTGTCGTTGCGCAGCCGCGCCGCTTCACCCGGTTCGAGATACGCCTCCGGGAACCCACCTGCTTCCAGAAGACGTTTCACGCGTGATTGCAGGCCGAGCTGCGGAAGGAAGAGCTTCGATTCGGAGACATCGATCGGATGCAGCCGATAAAAATAATGGCGGCCGGTGAGGGCGTCGCCGGTCCGGCGAAACGCATCGAGCTTGGCGCTGCCGGTGACGAGCACGGGTGGGCGGTTATGAAACTCATCTGCGACTCCCTTCAGCAGGTTCTTCCACTTGGGCGCCTTGTGGAGCTCGTCCAGGACCAAAAGCGATGCATCTTTCGGCCAGGACAGATCGCGGATGACTTTGCGATCCTTGGCGATGTCCCAATTGAGGTACACGCCGCGATCGTCCAGCCGCGATCGGGCGAGAGTGGTCTTGCCACACTGGCGCGGCCCGGCGAGGAGCACCATCTAGCGCGGCAGATCCCGTTGCAGCGGTGCGGACAAATAGCGCATCCCGCGATTCTAAATGCAAGTTTAGTTTAGTCAAGGCATAACTAAAACAGACTTTACTTTGGCCGAACAATGTGCGTATTCCGGACCATCGTGACCGCTGATTCCGCTTGAACGTGACCGGCTGTTCCGGCCGAACGTGACCGCTCATTCCGCTCGAAGGTGACCGATTTGGGCTTGTGCCCGGAATCGCCGGTCACGATCCCGGAATGCCCG
>DAIDHH010000149.1 GCA_027452045.1 Gammaproteobacteria bacterium | reverse complement strand
CTCGTCGGCGCAGGCGGCCTAGGGGTGCCCGTGGTGCGCGCGCTCAACACCGTGCAGATCGGCATGGGATTCGAGGCGGGCCTGGTCATCGTGCTTCTCGCCATCATCCTCGACCGCATCACCTCACGACCCTCCAACAAGGAAAGAAAGCAGTGAGCACACCCGAACGGCCTCGCATCGGGGCGATCACCGACGCACTCGAGGCTCGCGCCGCGCGCATCGCGGCACGTCGTATCGAACCAACGCGCGGCGGGGGACCCCGACCGCGGCCGCGAACCGGCAAGCGGGGTGGCGCCGCCATTCAATAGCGCTGGCGAATTTTGAGTAAGCGTCGATCCGCTCTGCGGACCAAGCGATCCGCACCGGCATGGCACGCATCCTAAAGGGCGCGCGGAACGGACGCGCACGCCAACATTCCGTTCACTTATGGGAGTAGAACATGAATCGCAACAGCACTCTCTCGCGCACGGTCACCGCCATTCTCGGCGCTTCCGCCATGCACGCCGTCCTTGCCGCCACCGCCTCGAGCCCCGCGGCCACCGACGCTTCGCAGCTTCAGGAAATCATCGTCACCGCCCAGCACCGCGTGCAGAACGCACAGGACGTGCCCATCACGCTCCAGGCGTTCACCGGCAAGACGTTGCAGCACCTGCACGTCCAGACGCTCTCCGATTACCTCAAGTACGTGCCCAACGTCACGATGGCGTCGATGAATCCTGGTGAAGGCACCATCTACATGCGCGGCCTGAGCACCGGCATCTCAGGTCCTCAGGCGCTGGCCGCGGTCGGCCAGTTCCCGAACGTTGCGCTCTACCTGGACGATGAGCCGACCGACATGCCGGGCCGACAGCTCGACATCTACGCCGTCGATCTCGAGCGCATCGAGATCGACGAGGGCCCCCAGGGGACGCTGTTCGGCGCCGGCGCCCAGGCTGGCGTCGTACGCTACATCACCAACAAGCCGGTCCTCGATTCGCTGCAGACGACGGTCAACGCGGGCTACGGCGTCACCGCGCACGGCGACCCCAACACCAACGTCAATGCAGTGCTGAATCTCCCGCTCATCAGCGACAAGCTGGCGGCGCGCCTGGTGATCTTCAGCGACTCACGGGGCGGATACATCAATAACCTCCCGGCCACCTTCGCCCGCAGCGGCACGGATCTCGGCCTTGCCTACGAGAACGGCGGCGTCGTGCCGCCGAACAGCCCCACCATCAACAACTACCAGCTCGCGGCGAACGCCATCAACCCCGTGACCTACCAGGGCGGCCGGGCCTCGCTCCTCTGGAAGATCAATGACGACTGGAGCGCCCTCATCGAGCAGACTTACCAGAGCATGGATGCCCAGGGGGTGTTCTACGAGATGCCCTACGGCTCGGAGGGCACGGTGCTCAGCGCCTCCGGCGTACCGAGCGGCGGCCAGCCCCTGCCCCCGTATTCTGTCAACCTGTTCGAGCCCGCCTACAACAAGGACAAGTTCGAAAACACCGCCGTCACGGTGCGCGGCAAGGCAGGGCCGCTCACCCTGGTGTATGCCGGGTCCTACCTCGACCGCGACATCCAGTCACAGGGCGACTACACCAACTATGCCCGCGGCCGTTACGGCTACTACTACCAGTGCTCGGGCGTGAGTTACTCCTCGACGACCTCCGGCGCGAATGCCACCTGCTATTCCCCCGCGATGGCCTGGAACGAGTCCGTGCGCAATACCCACCTCAGCCAGGAGCTGCGCCTGAGCACACCGGATGACTGGCGGCTGCGCGGCATTGCGGGCCTTTACTACGAGGACGAGAAGATCTACGACGTCACCAACTGGGAGTACCGCACCGTTCCCCAGTGCTCACCGACCGGCCTCACCTCCAACTGCTTCCTGCCGGTGGGTCCGCGGCCGGGCGAGAGCGCCAACCAGCCGGGACTGCGCAATTCCCTCACGGCCTTCTCGGATGACTACATCAGAACCTTCATCCAGAAGGCGGCGTACGTCTCCTTGAGCTACGACATCATCCCCAAAACCCTCACCCTCACCGGCGGCATCCGCTACTTCGACATGTACGACGGGGTCGTGGGCGGGGATTTCGGCAGTTTCGGCTGCAAGCAATTCGGCACGACCAGCTATTTCGGCATCTGCACCCACTCGAACGGGGTGAACCTGAACCAGCAGTCCCCGAACACCCAGGTGCTGACCGGACACCTCGGCCGCGCCAACCTCAGCTGGCACGTGACGCCCGACGTTATGCTCTATTACACCTACTCCCAGGGCTATCGCCCGGGCGGATTCAACCGCGGGGCGAGCGCGGTGCTGCCGGGAGCCGGGAACATCAAGCAGTTCTACACGCCGAAGGAATACAAATCCGATCTCCTGACGAACAACGAGGTTGGCTGGAAGAGCGAGTGGCTCGATCATCACCTGATGGTGAACGGCGCGATCTACCAGGAGCACTGGGACAACGTGCAGACGGAGTTCTTCTGCCCGTCCTGCGGCTTCGGCAACGTCAGCTTCGGGACCAACGGCCCGTTCTACGAGGTGAAGGGCGCGGAGCTGCAGCTCGCCGCCCGCGTGTTCACCGGCCTCTCGCTGCAGGGCTCGGCGTCCTGGAACAGCAGCCGCCTGTCCAATTCCCCGGCGCTCATCAACAACAATCCCGCGAGCCCGGGGTTCGGCAAGCCGATCACCTCCTACTACACCTCGAGCAACATAGTCGAGCCGGTCGCGAACGTCTACGGCACCGAGGGCAGCCCGCTCGCCTTCTCACCGCCCTTCGAGGCGAATCTCAGGGTGCGCTACGACTGGGCGGTAGGTTCCTACCTGCCCTATGTCGAGGTCGGGTTCCAGCACCAGTCCCACTCGCATTCGGCGACCGGTTATCTCACGGTCTACGACCAGCCCGAGTGGACGACGTATGACGCCTCGATCGGTGTGTCCAAGGGCAACTGGACCGTGTCCCTCGATGGCAGCAACATCACGAATGTGAACAAGAGCCTGTTCACCAATGCCTCGCAGTACATCGTGACCGAGACTCCCATGCGTCCGCGGGTGATCACGCTGAACTTCCATTACAGCTTCCGCAAGCACGAGTAGCCGCCGGCCGCTCCTTGTGCCCCGGCCTGCGTGGGCGACGCCGCCCGCGCAGGCGCGGGGGCGCGGCGCACGACCTCATTTGGAGAGCGGCGTCAGCGTACGAAGCGTCTCGAGGCCATGTCCCCGCGGCCCGCTCTCGCGCTGCCACAGGAGAGCCACAGACGCAAAGGCGACCAGGCTCAGCAACCCGAAATACCACAGCATCGGATCATAGCCCTGGGGATGGGCCGCTCCGGCATGCCCCCAGTCCGCGAGCCATCCGGCCGCTAGGTTGCTGGCCGCGAGCAGCAGATTCTGCAGCATGTTGATGAGTCCGAGGGCCGTACCCAGCCGGCGCGGCTCGACCAGCATCGCCGTGGCAGGCCAGATCACCGCCGGCACGACCGAGAAGCTCACCCCCATGAGCGCGGTCGAGATCCACAGGCTCCAGTCGGTCGTCCCCAGGATCAGAAACACCAGCGGCATGGTGAGCGTCGCGATCATCATCATCAGCGAGCGCCGGCCGAAGCGGTCGGCGAGATACCCGAACAGGGGGGTGGCGAAAATCGCGGCGAAGAACACCCAGCTGTTGGCGAGGCCAGCCTGGCGCAGCGTGAGGCCCTTGGCGTCCTGGAAATACTCGATTGCGAAGGTGCTGCGAAACGGGAAGAACACCGCAGCGAAAAGCACGTTCAGCGCCAGGATGTACCAGTAGGACAGATCGAATCGAACCAGGTCGGCAATGCGAAAGCGCTCGGCGTGGGCCCGTGCCGGCGCCAGCCGGCCGGCCGCTCGAGCGCGCCGATCGATGAGCCCATAGAGGAGCGCCGCCACGAAGCTCGCGCCCGTGAGCACGGCGGCCAGGGAGAGCGGCGGCTGCCAGCCGTGGCGGTAGATGAACTCGCCCCAGTCGGGCGAGGTATCCGCCGCGTACGAGCCGATACGGGCGAAGCTGAAGAAAAGCGCCATGGCGAGCGCCGTTGCGCCACCGGCGAACCACTGCGCGAGCCCCGCAAGCAGCGCGATGAACAGCGCCTCCTCGGCCACGCCGAAGATGAGGCGCCCGAGCATCATCACCTCGTACGGCACCCCGACGGCCGTGAGAATCGCGCCGAGCAGGCACAAGGCCGCCGTCCACACCGCGACCCGGGCCGGTCCGAGACGATCGATGAGCACGCCCCCGAGCAGCGCGAGCGCGATGTTGGGCAGACTGAACACCGCGTTCAGCATGCCGATCTGCTCCTGGGAGAAGCCACGCTCGACCCTCAGGAACCCCGCCACCGGGGCAATGGCATCGTACTCGTAGTAGCTTCCGGCGATCGCGAGACTCAGCAGCGCGAGCACCCACCAGCGTCCGGCGGCGCAGACCCGTTGCGCGGGCGCGGGCTCGGACCCCTTGCTCACCGGATCCGCGCTCCCTGACGCTCGAGCTCCCGGCGCACCGCCCCCACATCGAGACGGTCGAATGGCGCTCCGGTTCGCAGGGAGATCGCGGCCGCGGCGCCGGCTCCCTGGCCGCTCACCGCGCAACACATCATGTTGCGCACGGCGGCGTGCGAGATGCGATCGCCGCCAATCGCCCGGCCGGCCACGAGCAGGTGTCCGACACCCTTGGGCACGAGCGAGCGGTACGGTACGTGGAAGTAGCGTCCCGTGGTCGGCAGGATGAGCAGGCCGTAGCCGTCGATGAATTCCGGAAAGATGCCGATGGCGTCCTCGAAACGCGCCTCGCCGCGCACATCCTCACCGGTCATGTCGTAGAGGGCCTCGATCTTGCGCGTGTCGCGCACTCCGAGCGTCATGCCGAAGTTGCGCAATTTCGCGTCCTCGCATCCGGGCATGAAGCGCTTGAGCGCCTCGATGGCGTGGATCGCCTGCCGTCGCCCCTCCATCTCCGCTCGAGTGAGGTCATTGGCATCGGTTCCATCCACCTCGGGCAGATGGATGAGGTTGAGATAGGTGAGATCCCCCTGGTCGGTGACGCTCCCCCAGGTGCCCGCGATGGTGCTGAGATTGCGCGGGATCACCCCGGTCTCGGCGGCCCGTTTGAAGGGCTTGCGCAGGAAGGGCGAGAACATGTCGTCCTCCTTGCCACCGGTCTCGATGTGCCACTCGCCGCTCCCGGCCCAGTCACGGTAGGTCTGCGGGTCCGCCTTGACCTGCTCCAGGAAGCGCCGCTTGTTGACGCCCGCCATGGAGAACATCACCGAGGCGGCCATCATCTGCTCGCGCGGGGTCTTGCGCACCGGGGCTCCCGCGCGCGCCGCGATATCCGCATCCCCTGTGGCATCGATCACGCGCTCGGCGAGCAACGCCTCGCGCCCCGATTTGCTCTCCGTGATGACACCGCGGATCACGCCATTCTCGAGAATCGGGGCCACGCACAGGCGATGCAGAAACGGCGTGATGCCCGCCTCCTCCACCAGTACGTCCGCGACGTACTTGAACATCTCCGCATCGAGTGCGTGGCTGTCGGACTGGGGCTCCGGGGTGGCCGCCCCCATCGCCTTCGCCCGCTGCTCGAACTCGATGCCGATGCCTTCGCTGTCGACGGTGCGCTCGTGACGATACCAGGCGAAGCCCTCGACTCCCACCTGCGTGATGTTGCCCCCGAAGCAGCCGTAACGGTCAAGGAGCGCCGTGCGCGCCCCGGCGCGTGCGGCGGCGAGTGCCGCCGCGAGGCCTCCGGGACCGCTCCCCACCACCAGCACTTCGGTCTCGTGGATCACCTCGACCGACCGGGCGGGCTCTGGTATCTGTTTACGCATGGGTGATGGCTCCGAGGGGCCTCATTCGAGCGCTTCGTACAGCGGGAGCGTCAGAAACTCGGTGAAGGTTCCGGCAAGGCTGATGTTCTCGAAGATCCGTGCCGCCTTCGCATAGGGGCCGAGGGGCGCCCCAGTGCCCTCGATCACCGACTCGACCCGCTGCAGCTCCTCGGGAATGAGCGTGCGAACGAGCGCCGCATCGATCTTGCGCCCATCCTCGAGTACGCCCTTGGGGCTTCTCACCCATTGCCACACCTGTGAGCGTGCGATCTCGGCGGTCGCGGCATCTTCCATCAGATTGTGAATCGGCACGCACCCGAGGCCGCTCAGCCAACTGCCGATATAGTGGATGGCCACGTTGATGTCGTTGCGCAGGCCCGCCTCGGTGATCGGCCGCTCGGGACGGAAATCGAGCAGATCGGCCGCGGCGCATTCGCCCCGCGGCACGCACTCGCGCTGGTGGGCCCGCGTGCCGAGCACCTTGACGAACTCCTCGAGCGCGATAGGTACGAGCCCTGGATGGGCCACCCAACCTCCATCGAACCCGTCGCGCGCATCACGCGCCTTGTCGTGACGCACCCCGGCGAGCGCGCGCTCGTTGGCGGCCGGATCGCTCTTGATGGGGATGAGCGCGCTCATGCCGCCGATGGCGGGCGCGCCGCGACGGTGGCACGTCCTCACCAGCTCGAGGGCGTAGGCACGCATGAAGGGCGCCTCCATCGTCACCTGGCCGCGCTCGGCGAGGCAGAACTCCCCGCGAGTGCTGAATTTCTTGATGGCGCTGAAGATGTAGTCCCAACGCCCCGCATTCAGCCCCGCGGAGTGCTCGCGCAGCTCGTAGAGGATCTCGTGCATTTCGAACGCGGCGAGCACCGTCTCGATGAGCACGGTCGCCTTGATCGTGCCCGCCGGCAGTCCGAGCGCCTCCTCGGCGGCGAGGAACACCTCGTTCCAGAGGCGTGCCTCGAGGTGGCCCTCGAGCTTCGGCAGGTAAAAGTAGGGTCCGGCGCCGCGCGCGAGCTGCTCGCGGGCGTTGTGGAGGAATGCCAGCGCGAAATCGAACAGCGACCCCGACACGCACTCGCCATCAACCGTCACGTGCCGCTCATCGAGATGCCAGCCACGCGGGCGGATGAGGAGCGTCGCCACCGTATCATTCAGGCGGTAGAGCTTCGCCGCGCTCTCGAACGTGATGGTGCCCCGCACCGCGTCCTTCAGATTGACCTGGCCCTGCACCTGGTTGTGCCAGCTCGGGGTGTTCGAGTCCTCGAAATCCGCCATGTAGGCGTCGGCACCGGAGTTCAGGGCATTGATCATCATCTTGCGCTCGACCGGGCCCGTGATCTCCACGCGCCGGCGCTCGAGCGCGGGAGGGAGCGTGGCAATGCGCCACTCGCCCTCGCGTATCGCCTGAGTCGCGGGCAGGAAGTCCGGTCGCTCACCGGCATCGATGCGGCCCTGGCGCGCGACGCGCCGCGCGAGAAGCTCGCGCCGGCGCGGCTCGAATCGCCGGTGCAGTCCGGCGAGAAATGCGAGCGCTTCGGGAGTGAGGATCTCCTCGAAACGCGGCTCGAGCGGCGCCTCGATGCGCACGCCCTGCGGCAAACGGTCTGAGTTCATGGAGTGTCCGCCTTCGTATCGCGACGCCCGCCGCCGGCTGCCAGTGCCCGCCGCGCGATCCTACCGGTCGGCGGCCCGAGGGGGGTTGAATCGGCCCGACCGATGGTGGCATGCAGGCGACACGGCCACCCTCAGGGAGTCTCGGGGCGCGCACGGCGCATCGTGAGGCCCACCGCGGTCGAGCCCTGGAATCCCTTCCAGACCGTGACATCGCCGGTCCCGGGGCTGAAGGCGCCATAGCGGGCATGATCGTGCAGCCACACGCCGCGCCCCGCATGCGCGACTCGCACATCGAGGTAGGCCGCACGAGAGGTCTCGCCCTTCACGTACAGATCCAGAAAAGCCGTGATGAAGTGCGCGTTGATCGCATTGACCCTGCGCGTATCCCACACCGGGTCCTGGAACCAGGAGAGATTCCAGAGCGAGCCGCGCATCTGCGCGGGCGCCGGGTCGAGTCCGATGTCGTGACCCGCCTCCTCGAACGTGAGCAGGTAGCGCGGCGCGTGAATCGCTTCGTCGAAGACCCGGAGTCCCGCTCGTCGATAGCCGACCGTCCGATCCCGATTCCCGTTGATGAGCAGCAATGGCGTATGGAGCGAGGCGAGACCGCTTCGACCCCAGGCGTTCCACGGGGGTCCACCCGCGGGGGAAATGGCGACGACCGCGCGCAGGTGCGCCACCTCGATGGCATGTTGGAGCGATCCTCCGCGGCAGTAGGGAAGCAGCAAGCCGCCCGGCACCAGTGCAGCGAGCGGACTGTGGGGATCGAGGACGGCGCCGGCGGCGGTCAGCACACCGTACCCCCCCATCGAATATCCGATCAACGCGGTCCGATCCGGATCGATCCAATGCGCCGCGGCCAGCCTTCGCTGCAGGGTCGAGGTGACGAAGGCAATGTCGAGCGGCCGCCGCAGGATGGGCTGCGCGACCTTAGACGGCTCGGTGATGGGCGGATCGCGATGATGGATCGCTGCGACGACGTAGCCCTTGGACGCGAGGTTCTCCGTGATCCAGGTCATCGCGGCCGGGGAGTTGCTGTAGCCGTGGGAGACGACGACGAGCGGATAGGGACCACCAGTGAACGTCGCGCCGCGCACCGCTATCCCGGGCACCGTGAAATGCGCCGGTGGCGCGGGCGGTTCGGACGGGAAGGCCGCGGCATAGACCGCGCGCGGCGCACCGGGCCGGGCGAGCGCCGGATACCAGATATCGACGACCAGATCACGATCGCGCCTCGGCGCGCGATGGGTTACAGGGTCGTACTCCATGACATCCGCCTGGTCGTGCTCGATGAGATCGAGCGTCTCGACCCCGACGGCATACGGGCCGAGCCGCGCGAGCCGCGGCGAATCGGGACCAAAGACACTCGGCGGCGAGCCGCCGAAGGCCGCAACCGGCAGCCCCGCGAGCGCGACGGATATCGCAAACGCCGCGCAACACCGTGACGCGCGCACCGGCGATACCCTGGTCATCAGGTAACGACCGGCTCGGCGGCCATCTCGAGATGCAGCGCGCGGCCACTGTAGGGATGGGCGAGAGCCACGGACTCCTCGAGCTCGACACCGAGCCCCGGCTCCCCTGATGGGATGACGTAGCCCTCCTCCCAGCGAATGGGCTTGCGAAGAAGCTCGGCGTGAATGCCCTGCCAGCGCTCGATGCCTTCGAGGACCAGGAAGTTGGGACTTGCGGCCGCGAGCTGAATGTTCGCCGCCCCGACCACCGGACCGCAGTACAGGTGCGGCGCGATGAGCGCGTGATGCGCCTCCGCGAGCGCGGCGATCTTCTTCGCCTCCAGTATGCCGCCGACGCGGCCGAGGTTGGGTTGCAGGATGGCCGCTGCGCCCTCCTCGAGCAGCCTCGCGAACTCATATTTGGTGGCGAGCCGCTCGCCCGCGGCGATCGGCACCCGGCACGCGCGCGCCACTTTCGCCATCTCTCCCGGCGCATCCGGCGGCACGGGCTCTTCGAACCACAGCGGATCGTACGGCTCGATACGCCGCGCCAGGCGCAGCGCGCCCGCGGCCGTGAGTTGCCCGTGCGTTCCAAGCAGCAGATCGGCGCGCGAGCCCACCGCCTCGCGCAGTTGCCTGAGAAAGCGCTCGACACGATCGAGGGCCTCGAGGGAGGGCTGACGCGCGTCGAAGGCCGAGTAGGGGCCGAGCGGATCGAATTTGAGCGCCGTGAAGCCCTGTTGCACGTACTCCGCGGCACGCGCGGCGGCAAGGTCCGGATCGAGGTAGACGTCGGTTCGATCCCCGGGCCGGGGATAGATATACGTATAGGTGCGCAGCCGCTCGTGCACGCGGCCACCGAGAAGCTTGTACACCGGCTGTCCGGCCGCTTTCCCGATAATGTCCCAACAGGCCATCTCCAGCGCGCTCAGCACCCCCATGAGCGTCACGTCGGGCCGCTGCGAATAGCCTGAGGAGTAGACACGGCGCCAGATGCGCTCGATGTCGTGAGGGTCCTCGCCCTCGAGGTAGCGCGCGAAGACGTCCTCCAGCATGCGCGCCACCAGATGCGGATCGAAGGGAACGCCGTACGCCTCCCCCACTCCATGCACCCCATCGGCGCACAGCAGCTTGCAGAACACGAAGTACCGCCCGCCGAAATGCGGCGGCGGGTTGCCGACGACGAAGGTACGGATCTCCTGGAGCTTCATGAGTGGACTCCTGCTACGCGCGCATGCGCTCGCCCGTGGGATCGTAGGGTGCACCCGCGAGGCGTTGTGCGGGCCGCCGCTCCCCCAGGATCTCGATCTCGAACCCTTCGCATTCACTCTCGAGCGCGGCCTCGATGTAGCCGAGCGCGAGCGAGCGGCCGACCCGGTGTCCGTAGCCTCCGGAGGTGACCCAGCCGACCACTCTGCCCGCGTGCCAGATGGGCTCATCGCCGATCGCATCCGCGGCCGTGTATGCCTCCGCAAATCGCTCCGCGGCCGGGCCGGCCCGCGACCCGCTCTCGGGGACCTCGACCGCGAAGGTCGCGAGTCGCCGCTTGCCGCCCTGGTCACGCTCCTCGAGCGCCGCCGCCCGGCCGATGAACTCCGTCTTCCTGAAGTCGACGAAGCGCCCGAGACCGGCTTCGAAGGGCCCATAGATCGGCCGGTACTCGCGGGCCCAGTTGCCGAAGGACTTCTCGATGCGCATGGCATTGAGCGCGCGGCCGCCGAAGGGCTTCATGCCATGAGCTGTGCCCGCCGAAACCAACAGCGCGTGGAGCGCCCGCTGATACTCGGGGCTCACCCAGATCTCGTAGCCGAGCTCGCCCGTGAAGGACAGCCGCCCGACCAGCGCCGGTATCATGCCGATGTCGAGCCGGCGGAACGAGAGGAAGGGGAACGCGGCGTTGGCAAGGTCCTCGTGCACCAGTCCTTGCAGGAGCGCCCGGGAGGCCGGGCCTGCGAGCGCAAGCCCCACGTGCTCCATCGTGCACGGGCGCACCGTGACGCCCGGGCTCAGATGGCGCTCGAACCAGCGCAGGTAGTAACTCTCCGCGGCATAGGTTCCCACGAGCAGCACCCGATCGGCCTCGAGCCGGCACATCGTGAAGTCCCCGATGAGCCTGCCTCGGTCGTTGAGCATCGGGGTGAGGGCGATGCGCCCGATGGGCGGCACGCGGTTGGCCATGATGCGCGAGAGCCATTCCTCCGCGGCGGGTCCGCTCACCTCGATCTTGCCGTAGTTGGAAGTCTCGATGAGACCGACGCCTTGTTCGACAGCGCGGCACTCCGCCGCCACGTGCGGATGCGCGTTCGAGCGATGGAAGGTGATGTTCTCGTGCCCCTCGGCGGTGCTCGGTGCGAACCACAGCGCATGCTCGAGCCCGCAGTACTCGCCGAACACGGCGTGGGCGGATTCCAGCCGGTCGTAGATCGGCGTGGTGCGCAGCGGCCGCGCCGCGGTCAGCTCTTCGTTCGGGAAGCGGATCCTGAAGCGGCGCGAGTAGTTCTCGCGCACCTTGGCGTTGGTGTAGGCGAGCGTCGCCCAATCGCCATAGCGGGCCACATCCATTGCCCATACATCGGAGCCGGGGTCCCCTTCCACCATCCACTGCGAGAGCGCAAGCCCCACTCCCCCACCCTGGCTGAAGCCTGCCATCACCCCGCAGGCGACCCAGAAGTTCCTCAAGCCCCTGACCGGCCCGATGAGCGGATTGCCATCGGGCGCGAACGTGAAGGGTCCATTCACCACCTTGCGAATGCCGACGCGCGCGAGCGCCGGGAAGTGCTCGAAGGCGACTTCGAGGCTCGGGGCGATGCGATCCAGATCGTTCGGCAGCAGGCTCTGCGTGAAATCCCACGGCGTCTGCCGGGGCGCCCAGGGCACACCCGCGCGCTCGTAGGTGCCGATGAGCATGCCGCGGCGCTCCTCCCGCATGTAGATCTCGCCCTCGAAATCGATGCAATGCAGCTGCTCGGGCAGACCCGCGATCTCTGGCACGTCCTCGGTGATCAGGTACTGGTGTTCCATCGCGAGGATCGGCAGCTCGAGACCGACCATGCGCCCGACTTCCCTCGCCCAGAGCCCACCGGCGTTGACGACGTGCTCGGCATGCACGTTGCCGTGCTCGGTAATCACGTCCCAGGTGCCGTCGGAACGGGGTTTCAGGTCCACCACGCGCGTGTGCCTGACTACCTCCGCCCCCCCGATCTGGGCAGCCTTCGCATAAGCGTGTGTCACGCCGTACGGATCGACGTGCCCCTCGACTGGATCGTACATCGCGCCGACGAAATGCCGCGCCTCGAGCAGCGGAAAGCGCTTCTTCGCTTCTTCGACGGAGATCAGCTCGAGCTCCATGCCGAGATAGCGGCCGCGCGCGCGCGCCATCTTGAGCCAGTCGAGCCGCTCGCGGGTGCCGGCGAGCATGAGCCCGCCCGTGAGATGCACGCCGCAGGACTGACCCGAGATGCGCTCGATCTCACGGTAGAGATTGATGGTGTATTGCTGCAGGCGCGCGACGTTGGGATCGCCGTTGACGGTGTGCATGCCGCCCGCGGCATGCCAGGTGGAGCCGCAGGTGAGCTCATCCCGCTCGATCAGCATCACTTCCGGCCAGCCTGCCTTGGTGAGGTGATACGCCACGCTCGCGCCGACGACGCCGCCCCCGATGACCACTACTCTCGCATCACTCTTCATCAGTCCTCACCCTCCGCCACCTGCCAATCGTTGGACACCGCGAGCTGCATCACGGGCTCCCCCGCGGCCCCGTCGCGTCCGAAGCGCTCGATGAGCCAGGACCTGAACAGGGCGATCGCGGTGTCCGCCAATCCCTCCGGGTGGGTGAACAGGTAGTAGCCGTAGCCATTGTCGAGCTCCGCCGCGAACGGGCTCACCAGTCTCCCGGCGCGCACCTCCTCCCTCCAGAGGCGAGGGTCGACGAGCGCGATACCCTGACCGCTCAGCGCGTATTGCACTGCGAGCACCGCGGTGTCAAACACGAGGCCCCGCTCCACATTGAGCGCGCCGAGGCCATTCTTGCGGACGAACTGTGTCCAGGCCTGATGGCGCGGCTCCCCCTCGTAGCGCACGTGCACGATCTCGTTGCCTTCGATGAAGGCGGCGAGATCCTTGCCACCGTGCTGCTCGGCGACCCGCGGATGGCAGAGCATGGTGAGGCGCACCGGCCAGAGAAGATCCGCGACCAGATCCGTCACCGTGGGTTTGGCGTAGACCACCGCCACATCCACATCCGCCAGGAGCGGCCCCACCGCGGCCGGACTCACCAGATCGATGTCGACCTCGGCGCTCGTCTTGCGAAAATCCCTGAGGATGGGCACCGCGAGCTGCACGGCGAAGCTCGGCGGCATCTGCACCCGCAGCGTGCGCTGAGCGGGCGCTCCCTCGTTGCGGATGTCGTCGATCGCATACTCCAGCCGGTCGAAGGACTTGGCGACCGCCGGCAGAAGGTGCTGGCCGGCCTTGGTCAAAGTCAGCGCGTGCGGCCGCCGCTCGAACAGCTGTACCCCGATCAGCTGCTCGAGCGAGATGACGTGCCGCGAGAGCGCGCTCTGGGAAATGAGCAGCGCGTGCGCGGCAGCCGTGAAGCTGCCGTGCTTGGCCACGCCCTCGAAGGCGCGCAGCGCATTGAGCGGCAGCCAGCGTCGATCGATCGTTTTCCTGCCCATCGAGGTCTCCCGCGGCGGCGGACACCCTGCGCCTCTTCGGCGGAGGCGCGATTGCCGGCATACTAGCGTTCCGACCGGCCGCGGCGCATGGAATTCCCATGCCTTTTTTCGATGCCGGTAGCCAAATTCTCGGCTTGGAGGGCCGCATGCGATGTGGAACGCTCGCGGCATGAAACCCCAGGCACCCGAGACACGCCCTCGCGAGGAGTGGGAGCGCCTCGCTTCGGCGGCGGCGCCCGAGGGCCGAGCGTTCATCGGCGGCGAACTCCTCGAGCCGCGCGGCGGGCGCACCTTCGAGGACGTGAGCCCCATCGACGGACGGGTCCTGGCACACGTGGCCCGCTGTGGCCCCGAGGATGTCGATCTCGCCGTGCGCGCTGCGCGCGAGGCCTTTGAGGGGGGAGCGTGGCGCACCATGGACCCGCGCGATCGCAAACGGACCCTGCTGCGATTCGCCGAGCGGGTGAGGCGCGACCTCGAGCAGCTGGCCCTGCTCGAGACGCTCGATGTCGGCAAACCCATCATCGATTCCGTGCGGGTCGATGTGCCTTCCGCCGCCGAATGCATCGCCTACTACGCGGAGCTCGCCGACAAGCTCTACGATGAGATCGCCCCCACCGCGCCCGGCGAGCAGGCGCTCATCCGGCGCGAGCCGCTCGGGGTGGTCGCGGCCATCGTGCCCTGGAACTACCCCCTCATCATCAGCACCTGGAAGCTCGCCCCCGCGCTGCTCGCGGGCAACTCCGTCGTGCTCAAGCCCGCCGAGCAATCGCCCCTGAGCGCCATCCGCCTGGCCCAGCTCGGCTTCGAGGCCGGGCTGCCGCCAGGGGTGCTCAATGTCGTGCCGGGTTCCGGCGAGGAAGCCGGACAGGCGCTCGCCCGCCATGCGGACATCGACATGGTGGGCTTCACCGGGTCGACCGAAGTCGGCAAGCTGATGCTGCGCTACGCGGGCGAATCGAACCTGAAGCGGGTGGCGCTCGAGTGTGGCGGCAAGAGCCCCCAGGTCGTGATGCCCGATGCGGACCTCGAGGCAGCGGCCGAGGGAATCGCCTGGGGCATCTACTACAACAGCGGCGAGACCTGCCACGCCGGCTCGCGCGTCCTCGCCCACGAGGCCATCCGGCACGATCTGGTGGAGGCGATTGCGCGCGTTGCACGCACGATCACTCTCGGCCATCCTCTCGATCCCGGCACGCGCATGGGGGCGCTGATCGATGAGCGCCACACGCAACGGGTGTTGGGGTACATCGAGAGCGGCATCGCCGAGGGTGCCCGAGTGGCGCTCGGCGGCCGCCGCGTGCTGCAGGAGTCCGGCGGCTGCTTCCTCGAGGCCACGATTCTCGACGAGGTGCCCGTGGGCGCTCGGGTCGCGCGCGAGGAGATCTTCGGACCGGTGCTCACCGTGAGCGGCTTCAGGGACGAGGCCGAGGCGATCCGCCTCGCCAACGACTCCCCTTACGGTCTTGCCGCGGGGGTGTGGACCACGAACATGAACACCGCGCACCGTCTGACTTCGGCGTTGCGCGCAGGCACGGTGTGGGTCAACACCTATGACCGATCTTCGCTCGCCACTCCCTTCGGCGGGTTCAAGCAATCGGGCTCGGGGCGCGACCGCTCGCCCCATGCGCTCGAGAAGTACAGCGATCTGAAGACCATCTGGAGCGCCTATCAATGAGCGCATCAGCCCTCGACCCCCTGCCCGCCTTCTCCGGACATCGGATCGCCTCGATCCGCATCAGCCACCATCGTCTCGGGCTCGATCCGCCGTTTCGCGCCAGCTGGGACACCCGTCCACGGGTGCATTTCGACGCCACGATCGTCAGGATCGCGACCGACACGGGGCTCGAGGGCGTGGGTTCGGGCGATCTGATGGTGGGATTCGCCGGCCACGAGGACCTGTTCCTCGGCCGCGACGCGCTCGCGATCGAACGGCACTATCGAGTTCTCTCGCACATCGATTTCCACTACGGGCGGTGCTGGCCACTTGACCTCGCGCTGTGGGATCTTGCCGGCAAGATCCTCGGACAGCCGTGCTGGCGGCTGCTCGGCGGCCTCTCGAACCGGGTGCGCGCGTACGCCTCGTCGGGGACGCTGCGCGATCCGGGACAACTCGCGGCGCAGGCCGAGCGTTACCTCGAGGAGGGGTTCGCGGCGCTCAAGATCCGCTTCCAGCGCGGCCACTGGCGGGAGGACATCCGGGCGCTGGAAGCCGTACGCGCCCGCGTCGGGGAGCGGCTCGAGCTGCTCGTCGACTGCAACCAGGGCTGGCGCATGCCCTGGGATACGCAGGCGCCCTGGAGCTTGAAGGATGCGCTCGCCGTGGCGCGCGAGCTCGAGCGGCTGCGGGTGTATTGGATGGAAGAGCCCCTGCACCGGGGTGATCGCGACGGGATGAAGGCGCTGCGCGAGGCCACCGACGTGAGAATCGCCGGAGGCGAGATGACACGGCAGATTCACGAGCTGCGCGATCTGATCGTCTCGGGCTGCATCGACATCGTGCAACCCGATGCCGCCCTGGTCGGCGGGATCACGGGGCTGCGCCGCGTGCTCACAATGGCGCAGGAACACAACGTCGTGTTCACCCCGCACACCTGGACGAATGGCATGGGCCTCACCGCCAACGCCCACCTGGTCGCGGGCCTCGGCGACTCGCCCTTCATCGAATTTCCCTACGATCCGCCGGAATGGTCGCTCGAGCGCCGGGATTTCATCATGGCCGAGCCGCTCTGCGTCGATCGCGAGGGGTGGCTCAACCTGTCCGATGCCCCGGGCATGGGCTACCGGCTCGATGAGCAGGCGCTCGAGGCGAGCAAGCTCTGAATCCTCACTCGCCCTCCCCGGGGCGAGCGGGCGGCGATCCCTCGCTTGTGCCAGCGCGCCGGATTACCATGGGCGTAAGCAGATAGACGCCGCGGGTCGCCGTGCCGACGCCAGTTTCGGATTCCACACTCGAGCAATTCCGGGCCGCGGTGGCGGGCACGCGTGCGGTCCCCGCGGGCGTCACCGCCGCCGCCGTGTCGGTGAGCCTCGCCCTCGGACTCCTTGCCAAGGCGCTCACGGTGAGCGGCCGCCGCCAGGAACTCGCCGGGCACCTTGCGCACCTCGGGGCGCTCGCCGCGGCGGCGCAGGCCAGCTCGCAGCGCATGATGCAACTCGCCGGCGATGACGTCGCCGCGTTTGAAGACTATCTGGCCGCGGCGCGAATGCCCGAGGACGCCACGCCCGAGAAGCAGAAGCGGCGTGAGGCGCTCGATCGGGCGGTGCACAGGGCGATCGAGCTGCCGCTCGCGGCCGCCCGGGAATCCGCCGCGGGACTCGAACTCTGTGTCGAAGCCTGCCCGCTGACGCACCTTGCGCTGATCGCCGACCTCGGCGCCTGCGCCTCGCTGCTCTCGAGCGGACTGCGCATTTTCCTCACCTGCGCGCAGTCGAATGTCCGGCAACTGGCCGCCGATCCCTCCCGGTACCTGGAAGTCCTGGCGCGCGAAAGACACCGGCAGGAGCAGGCCCTTCGCCAGGCTGAGACCGTGCTGGCGCACGTTGCGGCCGCTCTCGATGCCGCCCCGGGGCAAGTGACTTAGCAGCCGCCCGCCGGCTGGGGGCCAGCCGATCAGGACAGCCCGATCACGCCGCCGGTCTTCGCATCGAGGTCGATATCGTAATAGGCAGGGCGCGTCGGCAGCCCCGGCATGGTGCTGATCGCGCCAAGCAGCGCGTACAGGAATCCCGCGCCAATGCTCGCCCGGATGTCGCGCACCGGCACGATGAAGCCCGTCGGGGCACCCTTGAGATCCGGATCGTGACTGAGACTCAGGTGCGTTTTCGCCATGCACACCGGCAGCGCACCGAACCCGAGGCGCGTGAAGCGCTCGATCTTGCGCTGCGCCTCCGGAAGGTACTCGACGCCGGCACCGCCATAGATCTCACGCACGATCGTCTCGATCTTGTCCTTGATCGGCATCTCGAGCGGATAGAGAAATCTGAAGCGGGCCGGCCGCTCGCACGCGCACATGACGGCTCTGCCGAGCGCCACCGCTCCCGCGCCGCCCTCGGCCCAATGATTCGACTCGACGGCATCGTGCGCACCGGCCTCGAGAGCCCGGGCGCGCACCCTCTCGATCTCCGCAGGCGTGTCGTATCTGAAACGGTTCACCGCGACCACAACGGGAACGCCGAAGGCGCGCGCATTGCGGATCATCCGGGCGAGATTCGAGCAACCCGCCTCCACCAGGTCGAGGCGCTCCTCGATGTAATCATGCGGCAGCGGCAGACCCGCGATGACCTTCGGCCCTCCGCCGTGCATCTTGAGCGCGCGGATAGTCGCGACCAGCACCACGCAGCTCGGGGCAAGACCGCTGTAGCGGCACTTGATGTCGAAGAATTTCTCCATCCCCATGTCCGCCCCGAACCCCGCCTCCGTGACGACGTAGCCGCCGGGCCCGACCAGCTTCAGTGCGATCTGATCCGCCACGATCGAGGAGTTTCCGTGCGCGATGTTGCCGAAGGGGCCGGCGTGCACGAACGCCGGTGTGCCCTCGAGCGTCTGCATGAGGTTCGGAAGGATCGCATCCTTCATGAGCACCGCGAGCGCCCCGCCAACGCCCAGATCATCCGCATCGACCGGCTTGCCGGCGCGGCTCGTGCCGATCACTACGCGGCCGAGTCGCTCGCGCAGATCCGCGCTGCCGCTCGTCAGGGCAAGAATCGCCATGATCTCGCTCGCGGCGGTGATGTCGAAGCCCGTGACGCGCGCGCAGTTGCGCTCCTCGGGCCCCTCGCCGATCGTGATCTGACGCAGCATGCGGTCACTGGTGTCGAGCACGCGCCGCCAGGTGATCGAGTCCGGATCGATGTCGAGGCGCGCGAAATCGCGGCGCTCCTCGCCGGTCAGCGTCTCGGGATCGCTCGTCGGCAGACCCAACTTGCGCAGCCGCCGCAGCATCACGGACGAGAAGCGCCGCTGGCCGTCGCGGCCGGGCGGGCAGAGCCGATCGAACAGCGCCTCATCCGATTGCCTGGATTCGTGGAACATGCGCGCGTCGATCGCGGCCGCGAGCAGGTTGTTCGCTGCAGTGACCGCATGGACGTCGCCCGTGAGGTGCAGATTGAACTCCTCCATGGGCAGCACCTGACTGTAGCCGCCGCCGGCCGCCCCACCCTTGATACCGAATGTCGGGCCCTGGCTCGGCTGGCGGATGCAGGTGAATACCTTCTGGCCAAGATGTGCCCCGAGCGCCTGGCTCAAGCCGACGGTTGTCGTCGTCTTGCCTTCGCCCAGGGGCGTCGGGGTGATCGCGGTGACGACGACGTATTTCCCGTTCGGTGTCGAGGCGAGCCGCTCGCGCACCGAGAGATGCACTTTGGCCTTGAACCGTCCGTAGGGCTCGAGTTCCTCGGGAAGGATGCCCGCCTCGGCCGCGATCTGCCCGATCGGCAGGGGATCGGCTGCCTGCGCGATCTCGAGGTCGCTCGGCACTTGCTCGAGCATGCGGTGCAGTTTCCGGGGCATCTCCATTCTCCTCGCGAGGGTGCGGTGAACGGGAAGTCGGCCCGGCGCAGACGGCTCCGTCAATTCTCCGGAGGTCTCTCTCTGCGGGCGGCGGCCTCGATGGCGTTAGAGAGTAGCATGGCGATCGTCATCGGCCCGAGTCCTCCGGGCACCGGTGTGATCCAGCCGGCGCGCTCGGCCGCCGGGCGGTACTCGACATCGCCCACCAGCTTGCCGGAGCTGTCGTGGTTGATCCCAACGTCGAACACCGCCGCTCCTGGCTTGATCCATTCGCCGCGGATGAAATGTGCTCTACCCACCGCCGCCACCAGCACCTCGGCGCGCTCGACTTCGGCACGCACGTCCCGGGTGCCGGTATGACAGACCGTGACCGTCGCTCCGGCGAGGAGCAACTCGAGCGCCATCGGGCGGCCCACGATGTTCGAGGCACCCACCACGGTCGCCTTGAGGCCCCGCAGCGCGATGCCGTATTCCGCGGCGAGGCGGATGACTCCGTGCGGCGTGCAGGGGCGAAGCGCCGGCCGCTTCTGCGCGAGCAGCCCCGTGTTGACCGGGTGAAAGCCATCGACATCCTTGGCCGGGTCGATCGCATCCATGACGCGGGTCGCATCGAGGCCCGCGGGCAGAGGCAGCTGAACGAGAATGCCATCGACCCGCTCGTCGCGGTTGAGCCGCCCGACCAGGGCGAGCAGTTCCGCCTCACTCGTGGTCGCCGGCAGATCGTAGGCGAAGGAGGCGATTCCGGTCTCGGCCGCAGCCTTGCGCTTGTTGCGCACATACACGCCTGAGGCGGGATCCTCCCCCACCTGCACCACCGCGAGGCCCGGTCGCCGACCAAGCTTCACCGAAAGCTCAGCTGCGCGCACCGCGACTTCGGCCCGCACCTTCGCGGCAACGGCCTTGCCGTCGAGCACGATGGCCGCTCCGCTCAGCTGCGGAGGACTCGCAGTGTGTGGGGAGTTCGACATGGGGCGCCCCGGTCCCGCTCAGCTCTTCGGCCGCGCGTTCTGCGGGTCGTAGAGTGCCCGTTGCCCTACTCCCTCCACTCGCAGCGGATAGCGCTCGCCGAAGTACTCCATGGCGAGCATGCGCCCTTCCTGCGCATAGCGCTCAGGCAGGTAGCCGAGCGCGAGGTTCTTCCCCACCGAGGGTCCGTAGGCGATGCTCGTCGTGTAGGAGCGCCGCCCGAGCTCATCGACCAGCACCTCGCCCGAGTCCGGATCGAGGATGGGCCATTGGCCCACCGGGTAGCGTGCCACGCCGCGGCTGTCCAGGTTTTCCACCATGCTCAGCGTGCAGAGGTAGGCGACCTGACGCGGCCGCTCCCTCTGGGCGAGGTAGGCCGCCTTGCCGTGGAACTCATCGGCCTTCACCTTGGCGCGCGAGAGTCCCGCCTCGTACAGGTTGTACTCGGTGAGCAGGTCCGCGTTCTGCAGCCGCAGGCTCTTCTCCAGACGCCGGGTGTTGGCGTAGGTCTCGATGCCCACGGGCGTGACGCCCTGCTCGTATAGGACGTCCCAGAGAGCGAGGCCGTAGCTCGGTGGGACATAGAGCTCCCAGCCCTGCTCTCCCACGTAGGAGATGCGGAAGGCCCACACGGGCAGGCCGCGTACCCGGATCGAGCGCGTCGTGGCGAATGGGAAGCGCTCGGGGCTCAACGCCTCGGGCTCGTCCGCCACCGCCTGCAGGGCTCGCCGCGCGTTCGGTCCCCAGAGGCCGAGCGTCACGATGTCATCGGTCCGATCCTGGATGTCGGCGCGGAAATTGCGCGTCTCGCGGATGCGCTTCATCCACTTGAGATCACGCGGGCCGGTGCCACCGCCGCACACGACACGGTACTCGCTAGCGCCCAGGCGGATGATGGTGAGGTCCGAATGCACCCCGCCCACTTCATCGAGGAAGTGCGTGTAGATGCCCTGGCCGAGGGCGGTGCTCCCTCCGACCTTGGCGACCGACAGGAACTCGAGAAACGCCTCCGCATCGACGCCGCTCACGTCGTAGATGGCGAAGTGCGACAGGTTGACCATGCCGCAACCATCGCTCATCGCGAGCTGCTCGGCGTTAGACACCGGCCAGAAATGGCGCCCATCCCACTCGTTGCGCCGCTCCGGCACCCGGTCGCGGTACTTCTCGAGGAGCGGCTCGTTCGCCCTGTAGCCGTGGGCGCGCTCCCAGCCCGCCGCCTCCATGAAGTAGCCGCCGAGCTCCTTCTCGCGCGGCCAGAACGGGCCGCGGCGCAGATCGCGCCCCGTCAGGTAGGGCTCGCGCGGGTGCACGGGCGGGTTGTACACCTTCTTCGCCGTCTCGGTGCACCGGCCCAACACGTAGGCGGGGGTCTTCTGGACGGGGTAGAAACGCGCGATATCGATGCTGTAGGGATCCCAGCCGGTGCGCCCCTTGACCCGCCAGTCGGCGAACACCTTGGCCATCCCCGGAGCGTCCTTCACCCACACCGCCTCGCAGAACCAGAGCCCTCCCACCTCGGGGGATTCCCCGACCAGCGAGGAGCCATCGGCGGTGATCGACATCAGGCCGTTGAAGGAGCGCTTGGCATCCCATCCGAGCTCCCCGAGGAGTGGCACGACCTCGATCGCGCGCTCATAGGCGTGCATCACCTGCTCGATGTCCATGTCGCGCATCGAGGGGGAGAGCCGCGCCTCGCCCGGTTCGGCGATCTCGCGCGACTGCACCATGCGCGGATTGTCCTGCTCGTAGTAGCCCCACTCGATCTGGCCGCCCTCGGAGGTCGTCGGGTCGCCCGTATCACGCAGGTACGCGGAATTGCCCTGGTCGCGCAGCAGCGGGTAACCGATCTCCTTGCCCGTGCCGGCAAATTCGCCGTAGGGTCCGAAGAACAGCAGCGGATGCTCGAAGGGCATCAGCGGCAGCGGCGAGCCGGTCTGCCCGGCCAGCAGCGGCCCCCAGATGCCCGTACTCAGAATGACGATGGAGGTCTTGATGTAGCCCTTGCGCGTCTCGACGCCGCACACCCGTCCGTTCTGAACATCGATCGAGAGCGCCGGCGTATTGGCGAAGGTCTGCAGCTTGCCCGAGGCGACCGCGCGCTCGATGAGGACCCCGGCGACGCGCTGCGAGCGCGGCACGACGAGTCCGGCATCCGGGTCCCAGAGCGCCCCCTGGATCGCCGTCTCCTCGAGCAGCGGGAAGAGCGACTTCGCCTTGGCCGCGGTGATGAGCTCGACGCGCGTCCCGAAGGCCTTGCCAGAGCCCACCTTGCGCTTGAGCTCCTCCATGCGCTCATCATCCCCGACGCGGGCCACCTCGAGGCCGCCGATCCGGCAGTAGTGGCCCAGCCCTTCGTAGAATTCGCGGCTGTAGATCGTGGTGCAGCACGACAGCTTGTCGTGGCTGGTCATGTAGCAGAAATCGGAGGCGTGGGCGGTCGAGCCGATGTCGGAGGGAATCGCGGACTTGTCGAGGCCGACGATGTTGTCCCAACCGAGCTCGAGGAGGTGATGGACCACGGAGGCCCCGACGATGCCTCCCTGGCCGATGATGACCGCCCGTGCTTCTGTCGGAAATCGCCTGTCGCCTGGACCCTGAGTGGTCATATTGATGCACTACCATGCCGTGAGGGCGGTGCCGGTAGTATGGCCACCGTCCCGGCCGGTGGCTCGCCGATTTGCGTCATCGGCTTGTCGGGATGCGTCAGGTGATATCCCCACCGCCCCGTGCGCCGCGCATGGCGCGGCGCACGGGCGATGCTCTATCTCCTCACGAGACCCTCACTCGTGCGAGGAGTACTGATAGCTGAATGTCAGCTCGATCACCCTCGGGCGCATGGGGGTCTCGGTGAGGATGAACTGGCGGCTCGAGGTGAACAGACTCTTGTTCACATTGGTCAGATTCGTACCCACGAGCGACACCGTCCACGGCCCTTTAGCGACGCCCATCGAGGCATCATAGGTGGTCCAGGCCGGCTGATCGTACGCCTCGACGTGCCCGGCCGCGGACGCCGAGTGCGCCCTGTGCTGGAAGCCCACCTGCACGTACGGCAGGTAATCGCCTACCTGCCAGTCGTAGCGCACACGCATGTTCGCCTGGAACGGCGGGGAGTTCGCCAACGGGCTGCCGGGCGCGCCATAGACATCGGCCAGCGGGGTCGCGACCCCATTGGCGTAGTAGGTCGAGATCGGCTTGCCGAGATTCGGGTTCGGCTGGCCGTTGTTCAACGTCGGGATGTTGTCGATCAGGGCAGGGGAATTGATCAGCTCACCGCTGTTCCACGAGGCGGACGCGTTCACCGTCAACCCCGCCATCGGCCGCACTGCGATCTGCCATTCGGTGCCGCGCACCCGGTAGTCCGGTCCATTGGTGCCGAAGGTAAGATTGCCGAGGCCGCACTGCGGGCAGAAGAACCCGACCTGCACGTTGCTCCAGTTCTCCTGGTACACCGAGCCGTCGACCTCGAGACGATGGTTCCACCACAGTGTCTTCCAGCCCACCTCATTGTTCGTAAGATTATCCGACAAGTAGGTGACCGGAGTGGCGTATTGGGGGTTGCCGTTCGCATCGGGAAGGTGGGTCGAGCTGCCACGATTGAATCCACCCGGGCGGAAGCCTTGCGAGTACGTGTAGTAGACCATCACGTCCGGCAGCACGTGCCAGGTGAGGTTCGCCCGGCCGCGCTTGCCGGTCTCGACGAACGCGTTCACCGGCTCGGACTTCGGATTGCTGAAATCCGTGCCGTACGGCGTGAGACAGGGCCCGAAGTAGGAAGTCGTGCTGAACTGCTTGCAGTAGAAGCTGCCGACATCCCCGCCCAGCTCGTGGTTGTACATGTCGAAGTAGCGGATGCCGCCGGTGACAGTCAGCTTGCGCGGAACGATATCGTAGCTGACTGAGGCGTAGGCCGCCTTCTGGGTGAAAGTCCGCTGAAAGTCATCGAAGAAGCCCACACTGGAATTGCGCACGCCAGGCTGATTGGCTGGCGCGCCCGGCCAGGGCTGCACCGGCAGGAAGCAGTTCGATGTCGGCCCGCCCGGCGCGCAGTCCGGAACGCTCTTGTACAGCCACTCCGTGTTGTCATAGATCTTGTAGTTCTCGTAGAAGAGGCCCACGAGGCCGCGCAGCCGCCAGTCCTGCGGCGTGCTGAGCCGGATTTCCTGCGTCAGGTGGGTATTGCGCTCGGTATCGCTCCAGACCGAGCTCGGTGAGTAGCAGGTCGCGTTCGCATTGCCCGTAGTGTTGCTGTACGACACGCCGACACACTGGTAATAGTAGCCGTAGACGCCCCGCGCGTAGTTGGTGTAGTCCTGAACCTGATCGACGTTTCGATCGAGATAGGCGCCCGAATACACCAGGCTCAACGGCCCGACCTTGCCGTGCACGTCGATCTCGGTGTTCTCGAACTTGTCCTTGTCGTACGATGGATTGAACACGTTGACCGAATACGGCGGCAGCGGCTGTCCGCCGTAGGGCACGCCCGCCGAGGTGAGAGCCGCTCCCTCGGTGCCGTTGGGCATCTCGTAAAACACGCCCTGCGCGTCCATGTTCTGGTACATCTGGCTGAGCAGGACGCTCCAATCGTCGTTGACCTTGTAGAGGAACTCGCCGCGGATGCCGTTATAGTTGACCGGATTGATGTGGTTGGCAGCGATCTGGTAGTTGTTGATCGACATGCTGTTGGTCGGCACCACACCGCCGTTTCGGTTCGCGATGCCGAGGTCCGTGCTGGAGCGCGAGAACGTCGCCGGCAGGTTGTTTATATAACCTCCGCGGTGATCGGTGAAGACCACGATGCGCGCAGCCAGCTTGTCCTTGATGATCGGAATGTTGAACACCGCATTGACATTGGTGTTCGGATCGCCGTGCGCCGTGATGCCGTAGCCGGCGTTGACATCGACCTGGGTGGCATCGAGCACCGGCTTGTTGGTGATGTAGCGCACCACGCCCGCCTGCGCGCCGGCGCCGAAGAGCGTTCCCTGCGGCCCCTCGAGGACCTCGATGCGCTGCAGGTCGACGGCGTAGATGTCGAGGTTGCGGCCCGGCAGCATCGCCGAGGTGTTATCGAGATACACCGCAACGTTGGGGAATGTGCCCACCGAGCCCTGGCCCTGGGTGCCGAGCACCCCGGTCGAGAGGCCGCGCATGAAGACCGTGCCCTGGCCCGGGCCCATGGTGCCCGTGGAAACGTTCGGCAGGTACTTCACGTAGTCCTCGAACGTCTGCAC
>DAIDHH010000148.1 GCA_027452045.1 Gammaproteobacteria bacterium | reverse complement strand
GCAGGTCCGGCTTCTCGCGGTGCATGCGCTCGAGTATCGCGGGGCTCAACAGGTCCGAGTGCTCGCCGCGGATCACGAACATGGGCATGGCCGTGAGTCGCGCGAACACCGGCCACAAGCCCTCCGGCACCGCGGCGGCCGACCGGATGGCCTCCCCGATCATCGGGTCGGAGTCGAACACGGGCACGCCGGAGGCATCCTCGCGGTAGCTGCGGCGCGCCAAGGCGGACCACTGCGCCTCGGACAAGCCGGGCCAGAGCGCACCGTTCACCTGCCGGTACTGAGCAACCGCCTCCTCCCACGTGCGCACGGGCGCGAGCTTGCCCGTATAGCCGCGGATACGTTCGATCCCGCGCGGGTCGGCTTCCGGACCGATGTCATTGACCACGATGCCGGCCACCCGTGATGGCATTCCGGCGGCGAGCAGCATGGCGAGCAGCCCGCCGAGGGAGGTTCCGATGATGGCGACCCGGGGCAACTCGAGCAGATCCATCAGGCGTTGCAGATCGCTCAGGTAGATGCCCGGGTGATAGTTGCGCCAGTTCGCATCGCGTGCGGAGAAGCCGCGGCCCCTCAGGTCCGGACAGATGACGCGGTAGCGGGCCGCCAGATGGGGCGCGAGGACCTCGAAGTCCCGGCTGTTGCGGGTCAACCCGGGCAGGCACAGCACCGGATGCGCATGCCGGGCGTGCGAATCGTAGAGGCGGCTGTAGAGCGAGAGTCCATCGGCGGAGGTCCAACGGTACTCTCTGAAACCGGCTTCGGGCATGGAGTTCTCCTCAGGAAGCCGGCGCCGCAACGCCGCCGGCCACGGTTTCGGCCTGTTGCTTGTCGAAGCGCCTGGAGTCCACCTTTAAATAGGCGACCCCCTCTTCCGGCACCACCACCGCCTCGGCCACACCCGGCACCTCGAGCAGCCGCGCCGACAGCCGGCCGGAGTCCACCGCTGAGGCGATGCGCACGATGCGCGAGGTGAGGTAATTCGGGCGGCGCATGGTGGCCGCGATGAGCAGCCACAGCAGCGCGAGCGTGCCTGCGGCTTCGAAGACGGCCGCAGCACCCAGGCGCTGATGAATCCAGCCGCCCGCGATGCCGCCGACGAAGATACCGAGGAACTGCGAGCTCGAATACACCCCGGTCGCCGTGCCCTTGGAGGCGGCCGGCGCGATCTTGGTGACGAGTGATGGCAGGCTCGCTTCCATCACGTTGAAGGCAGCGAAAAACAGGGTGATCGCCGCAAGGAGCAACCATTTGTGCCCTCCTCCGGCGGCCAGCATGAACTGACTCGCCGCGAGCCCCGCCACCGCGGCCACGAGCACCACCTTCATGCGCCGCAGACGCTCGCCCACGATGATCGCCGGCACCATGACCGCCACGGATATCAGCAGAGCCGGCAGGTACACCTGCCACTCCGTGCGGGCCTTCATGCCGAGAGTGCCGGCCAGCAGCGTCGGCACGACGAGGAAGCTCGCCGTCAGCATGGCATGCAGCGCGAAAATTCCGAAATTGAGCCGCAGCAGCTCGGTGTTTCTCAGCGTCGAGCCGATCATCGCCGGCACCGCCTCGGCGTCGCGGTGCACTCGCAGCTGCCGCGGCGTCGGAACGATGAACAGCGTGATGAGGATGCCGAGGACCGCCAACGCGGCCATGAGCCAGAATATGCCGCTGATGCCGATCCAGGCGCCAAGCACGGGACCGGCCACGATGGCCACGAGGAAGGACAGCCCTATGGTCATGCCGACCAGGGCCATGGCCTGGGTGCGATGCTCCTCGCTCGTCAGGTCCCCCACCGTCGCAAGCACCACCGAGCCCACCGCGCCGGCACCCTGCAGCGCCCGGCCCCAGATGATCCCGCCGATGGTGTGGGCGCTCGCCGCCAGCGCGCTGCCGAGCCCGAACAGCGTGAGGCCGAGCACGATCATCACCTTGCGCCCGAGCCGGTCGGAGAGCACTCCGAAGGGCATCTGCAGCAGGCCCTGTGTCAGGCCATAGATGCCGAGCGCGAGGCCGATGGTGTACGCGCTCGCCCCCGGGAGACGCCGGGCGAAGGTGGCGAACACCGGATAAATCATGAACAGGCCCAGCATGCGCACCGAGAACACGGCGGCGAGGGACATTGCGGCGCGCAGCTCTTGTTTTTCCATCAGGACTTCGGCCTGAGCCTGGATTGGGCAGGGATTTTCGAGCTTACTTGCATCGGGCGGCATGCGCCACCTGCGGATACTCTCGATTGAACCAGCCCCGGGGTGCGCATAGACTGCCTGCGGGAAAGGCCCCTACACAACAGGTTCGCGCATGCAGGGCTCATTGTTCCGCTTCTACGTGCACGAGGACCATCGCCACCACGGCAAGCTGGTGTGGGAGTGGCTGCTCGAGCAGGGCAATCGCCTCGGCATCCGCGGCGGCTCGGCATTCAAGGCCATGGCCGGCTTCGGCCGCCACCACATGCTGCACGAGACGCGCTTTTTCGAGCTCGCCGGCTCGCTCACCGTCGAGGTGGAATTCATCGTGACGCAGGACGAGGCGCAGCAGCTTCTCGAGCTGCTGCACCACGAGAAGGTGCGGCTCTTCTACGCCTACACGCCCGCGCATTTCGGTGTAGTGAACCCCGACGCCTCCGACCCGCCCTCGCTCGCCCAGGAGCCCTGATCGGGCGCACCGGGGAGCCCTCCCGGTCTGCCGCCGCCCTTGGCGCCGCCCGCGGTGGAACACAGCGAGCGGTGCCGGCGAGGGTCGGTCAGATTTGTTTGACAAAGCGGGCGCAGGCTGACCATTGTGCTCCTCGTGAGCGATGCGGTGCGAGGTTGCGATCATGGCCTCCTCGAGTCGACCCAGGGTTCTCGTCGTGGGCGGCGGTTTTGCCGGCCTCTCGGCCGTGCGTGGCCTGGCGGACGCCGACACCGACGTCGTCCTCATAGACCGCTGCAACCACCACGCGTTCCAACCGCTGCTGTATCAGGTGGCCACGGCAGGTCTCGCCTCGCCATCGATCGCGGCCCCGCTGCGCCACATCCTGCGCAACCAGTCCAACGTCACGGTGCTGCTCGGCGAGGCCCGTTCCATAGACGTCGACGCGCGACATGTTGAGGTCGATGGTGTCACGCACTTCTACGACTACCTTGTCATCGCCACCGGCAGCACTCATGCCTATTTCGGCCACGACGAGTGGGCGAGGCACGCACCGGGCCTGAAGACGCTGGCAGATGCGCTCGATATCCGGGCCCGCATCCTCACCGCCTTCGAGCGCGCCGAGGCCGCCGAGGATGCGCAAGAGCGCGCCGCGTGGCTCACCTTCCTCATCATCGGAGGCGGCGCGACGGGCGTGGAGCTCGCCGGCACGCTCGCCGAGATTGCCCGCCATACCCTGAAGCGGGAGTTTCGCCGCATCGATCCGGCCAGCGCGAAAATTCTGCTGATCGAGGCCGGTCCCCGGGTCCTGCCGGCGTTTCCCGAGACGCTCTCGCTCAAAGCCCGGCAACAGCTCGAGCGGCTCGGGGTCATCGTGCGCACCGGCCGGCCCGTCACCCATCTCGATGCGCACGGGGTGGAGCTCGGCGAAGAGTCGATCCGCGGGCGCACGGTGCTGTGGGCCGCGGGCGTTGCCGCTTCGCCGCTCGGGGCAGCGCTCAACGCGGGCTCCGATCGCACCGGCCGCGTGCCGGTCAGCGCGAACCTCTCGATCGCCCGCCATCCCGAAGTGTTCGTCGCGGGCGATCTCGCCTGTCCGCCGCCCGAAGGCGGCCCCATCCCGGCGATCGCGCCCGCCGCGAAGCAGATGGGCAGCTACTGCGCCCGGGCGATCCGCTCAGCCCTCGCGGGGCGGCCGATCGGCCCCTTCCGCTACCGTCACCACGGTTCGCTCGCCACCATCGGGCGGATGGCCGCGGTGGCGGACTTCGGCCGCATCCGCATCTCGGGCCTCATCGCCTGGTGGGTATGGCTCACGGCCCACGTCTACTTCCTCATCGGCTTTCGCAACCGGCTGGTCGTGCTCATCGACTGGGCGGAGGCGTACTGGAGCTATCGGCGAGGCGCGCGGATCATATTCTCCGCGCAGCGCGTCATTGACTCGGCAAGGGCGCCCGATGCCGCCTCACCGCGGGAGAAGCACACGGCCCGCGGCACGGACTCCACGTCCGCGCCGCGGGCCGATCACGCTTGAGGGTCGCTCAGGCTAGCGCCTGGCGTGCGGCGCCATGATTTTCGCAAGCAGGTCGGGCTTGCCCTTGATTCGCTCGAGGTGCGGGTAGCGCGGGCCGCCGAAGTAGCTCACCTCCAGCGTCCGGTGCCAGCCGTCCTTCGAGACGAGGAAGCGGGTTGGCTGCTTGGACTTCTGCGCCTGCTTCATCACGTACTTCAGCACCGCAGCCGAGTAGGCCTGTCCGTCGACCGCCTCGAGCTTCATCCCCGGAGCCATGCCCGCGCTCCAGGCGGGCGAGCCCTCGCGCACATCACTCAGCGCACCGCCCTTGCCGACATTGAAACCGTAGGTCAGCCATTGCGAGTCGACGTGGTATCGGCCCTCCGCCGCCTGCACGAACTTGTTGGGTTTGGCGGTGTACACCAGGCGCCAGCCGGCGCGCTCGAGCTCCTTGGTCGGGGGAAGCTTGGCAACCTCGTAGACGTGGCGCTGGAAGAACGCGTGCCAGTCGTAGGGCACCACCTCGTTCAGCAGATGCTCGATGTCCGCGCGGGTGTAGGTCTTGGTGATCGGCGCGGTGAGCGCGGGCGCCGAATACAGGTGCAGGAAGGTGTCGAGCGACTTCTTGCCGTGCGTCTTCTCGCGGATGATGGTGTCCACATCGAGCCACAACAGCTCACCCTCGGTGTAGAAATCTCCAGCCGTCCGGCGGATCGAGGGGTATTCACCACTCCCCTGCCAGTAGTAGTACGGCGCTCCGGTGGTCAGGTCGCTGAGCGCAGTGGTGTCGCGGCCCGGCTCGCTCGCCATCTGGCTGTAGATCGTCGCGAGGTACTGCGGATACTCGGCGGGCTTGCGGATGCCGGAACGGAACGAGAGCAGATCCCCCAGGTACTGGTTCATGCCCTCGTACACCCACAGCAGGTCATCGCGCTGGGGAATCTGATAGTTGTCGGTGGTGAGGTCGCGTGGCCGGCGGTACTTGCCGTTCCAGGAGTGCGAGAACTCGTGCGTGATCAGGTCGCCGCCGAGGAGCTGCGCCGTGGGGTTCGTCATGAAATCCGCCGCCGCCCGGTTGTCACTCGACTGGTGGTGCTCGACACCCTCGAAGGTGATTGCGTTGGAAAGCGCGAGCAGCGCGTGGTAATCGCTCCAGTGACGCGATCCATAGAGCGCCAGCGCCTCGGGCGCGACGTTCTTGTACGCGTCGAGGATCTTCGCCGGCACGTCGAGCTCCTGCGGCGCATCGGCGAACATGTCGAGCCACATGTGGGCGCCGTCCTGTTGCCAGAGCAGCACCTTCTTGTAATAGCGGCCGATGTCAAGCGGCGAGTCGCCGAC
>DAIDHH010000147.1 GCA_027452045.1 Gammaproteobacteria bacterium | reverse complement strand
AAAATCCGGGTCCCGGCCGGCGGCAGGCTCGCCCGCGAGAATCAGCACCTCGCCGGCGCAGGCGAAGACACGCGCATCGGGCGGGGTTTGAAGCCGCGGATCGAGAATGACACGCAGCGGTTCGCGCCGCGGACCCGAAGGCGGCTGTGGGAGCCGCACGGTGAGCCGCGGATCGTCCGCCAGAATCGTGCCGATCCCGGTCAGGATGGCCGAGCTGCGGGCTCTCCAGAGCTGCACGTCCTGCCGCGCCGCCTCACCGGTGATCCACTGGCTTGCGCCGCTCGCGAGCGCCGTGCGCCCATCCAGGCTCATCGCGAGCTTCACCCGAACCCAGGGCCTTCCGGTGCGCATGCGCTTGAGGAATCCGGGATTGAGCTCGGCCGCTTCCCGCTCGAGGAGCCCCGAAGCAACCTCGACGCCCGCGCCGCGCAGCAGGTCCGCGCCTCGTCCATTGACCTTCGGATTCGGATCGCCGACGGCGAATACGACGCGTGCCACCTTGGCGGCGATCAGCGCATCCACGCAGGGCGGGGTGCGCCCATGGTGGCTGCAGGGCTCCAGGGTCACGTACGCGGTTCCCCCGGCGGCTTGCGCGCCAGCGGCGCGCAGGGCGTGAATCTCCGCGTGCGGCTCCCCGGCTCGCTCGTGCCACCCTTCCCCGACGATCTTCTCCCCGCGCGCGATGACGCAACCGACGCGAGGATTGGGATCGGTGGTCTCGAGGCCACGCTCGGCGAGCGCCACGGCACGCACCATAGCCGTCCGGTCGAATGTGGTGAACGGCTCGGCGGCGCTCACGAGTCCCCGCTCTCCTTTCCCCCGGGAGGCTTCCCCGCGGGCTCCGGGAGAAGCGACAGCTGGTCGCGGTCCGCAGATGGCGTGGGGGCCGGGCGATGGGCCCGCGGCCGGCCTTCCCTGCGGTTGCGCAGCTTCATGATCTCGTCGTGAAAGGCCTCGACATCCTCGAAATGCCGATAGACGGAGGCAAAGCGCACGTACGCCACCTCATCGAGCTGGCGCAGTTCCTCCATGACCATCTCTCCGATCGCGCCGGAGGAGATTTCCCGCTCCCCGACCGTGCGCGCCCGGTGAACGATGCGGCTGAGCGCCTCATCGAGCGCCGCGCGCGCCACCGGGCGCTTCTCGAGCGCCTTTTCCATGCCACCGCGCAGTTTCGCCTCATCGAACGGCTCGCGACGGCGGTCGCCCTTGACGACCATGGGCATCAGCAGTTCCGCGGTCTCGAAGGTCGTGAAGCGCTCCCCGCAGGCGAGGCATTCCCGGCGGCGGCGGATCTGGCGACCCTCGCCGGCCAGCCGGGAATCGGTGACCTTCGTCTCGAGATGACCGCAGAAAGGACAGTGCATGAGCCTGCGGTCCCGCCGGATTTACGATGCCGCGTACACCGGGAAGCGGCGGCACAGCTCGAGCACCTGCGAGCGCACCCGCTCGATCTGCTGCTCCGCGCCGCCGGAATCGAGCAGGTCGGCGATGAGATCGGCCACCTGCTCGACTTCGGCCTCCTTGAAGCCGCGGGTGGTGGAAGCCGGCGTGCCGATCCGCAGACCGCTGCTGATCGCCGGCGGGCGGGGATCGTTCGGCACTGCGTTCTTGTTGACCGTGATATTGGCCCGCCCGAGCGCCGCGTCGGCCTCCTTGCCGGTGATGTCCCGGCCGATCAGGCTGAGCAGGAACAGGTGATTGTCGGTACCGCCGGAGACGATGTCGTAACCGCGGCGTGCAAGCCGGGCGGCCATGGCGCGGGCATTGGCGAGCACCTGGCGCTGGTAGTCCACGAACTGCGGTTGCAGCGCCTCGAGCAGGGCGACGGCCTTCGCGGCGATCACGTGCATCAGCGGTCCGCCCTGCGTGCCGGGGAAGACCAGGGAATTGAGCTTCTTGTGAATTTCCGGATTCTCGCGCGCGAGGATCATCCCGCCGCGCGGCCCGCGCAGCGTCTTGTGGGTCGTCGTGGTCACTACGTCCGCATGCGGCAGCGGGCTCGGATAGATCCCGGCGGCGACGAGGCCGGCGACATGCGCCATGTCGACCACCAGATAGGCGCCCACGCCCTTGGCGATCGCAGCGAAGCGCGCCCAATCGACCACCCGCGAGTAGGCCGAGAAACCCGCGATGATCATCTTCGGCCGGTGCTCCTGCGCCAGGCGCTCGACCTGCTCGTAGTCGATTTCGCCGGTATCCGGGCGGATGCCGTACTGCGCGGCCTGGAAGAACTTGCCCGAAAAGTTCACCCGCGCGCCGTGAGTGAGGTGCCCACCGTGATCGAGGCTCATGCCGAGGATGGGATCGCCCGGCTGCACCAGGGCGAAGTAGGCGGCCGCATTGGCCTGCGAGCCCGAGTGCGGCTGGACATTGGCGTAGGCGGCCCCGAAGAGCTTCTTGGCCCGCTCGATGGCCAGCTGCTCGGCGATATCGACGTACTCGCAGCCCCCGTAATAGCGCTTGCCCGGATACCCCTCCGCATATTTGTTGGTGAGGACCGACCCCTGGGCCTCGAGCACGCGGGGACTCGCGTAGTTCTCCGAGGCGATGAGCTCGATATGGTCCTCCTGCCGGCGGCGCTCACCCTGGATCGCCCGGGCCAACTCCGGGTCGAAGCTTTGAATGTCCTGGCTCTTTGACAGCATGCGGGGTCTCCGAAGGGCGATTGGGGGCGCGGATTGTACCGGGAGGCAAAGAACGCGAATTGTACCGAAGCGTCCGGCAGCGAGCAGATTCTCGACCGCCCCGGAGGCTCCCCGAGGCACTGCCCAAGCCCCCCGGGCTCGATGATAATGTCCCCTGGGCGCGCACGCCCGGTTCCTTAAGATCACGGCAGAGATCACAGCAGAGATCGCATGGCTCAGTACATATATACGATGAATCGGGTGTCGAAGGTGGTGCCGCCCAAGCGCCTCATCCTCCGCGACATCAGCCTCTCCTTCTTCCCGGGCGCCAAGATCGGCGTGCTCGGCCTGAACGGCTCCGGGAAATCCACCCTGCTCAGGATCATGGCGGGCCTGGACAAGGACATCGACGGCGAAGCCCGACCGCAGAGCGGCATCCGCATCGGCTACCTGCCGCAGGAGCCCCAGCTCGATCCCGAGAGCGACGTCCGCGCCACCGTCATGGAGGGCGTCGGCGAAACCCTCCGGCTCGTGGAAGAGTTCAATCTGCTGAGCGACCGGTTCGCCGAGCCGATGAGCGATGACGAGATGAACGCCCTCCTCGCTCAGCAGGCCAAGCTCCAGGATGCCATCGATGCGGCCGGGGGCTGGGAGCTCGAGCGCAAACTGGAGATTGCCGCGGATGCACTGCGACTGCCTCCCTGGGAGACCCGGATCGCCACGCTCTCCGGCGGCGAGAAGCGCCGCGTGGCGCTGTGCCGGCTGCTGCTCTCGGCACCGGACATGCTGCTGCTCGATGAGCCCACCAATCACTTGGACGCCGAGTCCATCTCGTGGCTCGAGCGGTACCTGGAGGAGTACCCAAGCACCGTCATCGCGGTGACCCACGACCGGTACTTTCTCGACAACGTCGCGCAATGGATCCTCGAGCTCGATCGCGGTCACGGCATTCCCTGGCACGGGAATTACTCTTCGTGGCTCGAGCAGAAGGAGCAGCGCCTGCGGGTCGAGGAGCGTGAGCGCGAGGCGCTGCGCAAGACCCTCGAGCATGAGCTCGAGTGGGTCCGTCAGAACCCCAAGGCGCGCCAGGCCAAGAGCAAGGCCCGACTGCAGCGCTACGAAGAGCTCGCCTCGCGGGAGTTCCAGCAGCGCAACGAGACCAACGAGATCTACATCCCGCCGGGCGAGCGGCTGGGAGAGCTCGTGGTCGAGGCCCGCGGCCTGCGCAAGGGCTTCGGCGACCGACTCCTCATAGACAACCTGGCGTTCAGCCTGCCACGCGGCGGCATCGTCGGCATCATTGGTCCTAACGGTGCGGGCAAAACGACGCTATTCCGGATGCTTACGGGAGCTGAGCAGCCAGACGCCGGGGAGATCCGTGTCGGACCTTCGGTAAAGCTCGCATACGTCGATCAGTCCCGCCAGAGCCTCGATGACCGCAAGACGGTATGGGAAGAGATCTCGGGAGGACTCGATCAGATCAAGGTCGGCAATTACGAGACACCCTCGCGCAGTTACGTCGGACGATTCAACTTCAAGGGCACGCAGCAGCAGCAGACGATCGGCGAGCTCTCCGGAGGCGAGCGCAACCGTGTCCACCTGGCCAAGGTCCTCAAAGAGGGCGGCAACGTGCTGCTGCTCGATGAGCCGACCAACGATCTGGATGTCGAGACGCTGCGCGCGCTGGAGGAGGCTCTACTCAGCTTTCCCGGCTGTGCGGTGGTGATTTCCCACGACCGCTGGTTCCTCGACCGCATCGCCACTCACATCCTCGCGTTCGAGGGGGACTCGCAGGTGGTGTGGTTCGAGGGGAACTACCAGGAGTACGTCGAGGACTTCAAACGCCGCAAGGGCGATGCGGCCGTACAGCCGCACCGCATCCGCTACAAACCGCTCACACGCTGAAGCGCGATGGCCGCGCCGCAGTCAGCCGATGGGCTCGAGAACCGCGCACTCGAGCTCATCCGCTGGCTGGGCCCCATGGCGGCGCTGCTCGTGCTCGGCGGCGTGGCCTACGTCCTGCACGGACAGCTCCTGCGTCTGCGCGTGCCCGACATTGCCGCGCATCTGCGCAACATCCCCCGCGCTCACCTGCTGGTGGCGCTCGCGCTGACCGGAGCGGACTACTGCCTGATCAGCGGCTATGACCTGCTGGCGCTGCGCTACGTGCGAAAGCGCCTGCGCTACGCCCGGGTCCTGTTCACCGCCTTCATCGCAGCGGCGTTCGGTCACAATCTGGGCTTCTCGGCATTCACCGGCGGTGCGATCAGGCTCCGTCTGTACACCACGGCAGGCATCACGGCGGTCGAAGTCGCCACGATCACCGTCTTCTACAGCCTCTCAATCGCCTTGGGGCTCACGTTGCTTGCGGGCCTCGCGCTGGCGCTTGCACCAGGCACCGCCGCCGCGCTGCCCCTGCCTTTCGCCACCACGCCGATCGGGGTGTTGCTGCTCGTGGCGGTCGCCGTGTACGCCCTTTGGGCGGCGTTTTCGCGACGAGTCGTGGAGGTTCGCGGTTGGGCGCTGCGCGCTCCGGGGACGCTCATCGGCTGGGGACAGATCGCCCTGAGTGCGCTCGACCTGAGCCTCGCCGCGTCGGTGCTGTGGCTGCTGCTCCCACCGGATGCCCACATCGGCCTGCTGCCCTTCCTCGGCGCCTATGTCATTGCCCTCACCGCGGGCATCATCAGCCACGTGCCGGGCGGAATCGGAGTGTTCGAGACCGTCATCCTCCTGATGCTGCATGGCGCATCGGTCGATGCCCTGCTCGGGGCCCTGCTCGCCTTCCGGGCAGTGTACTACCTCGCGCCGCTCGTCGTCGGCGCGGCGCTGTTCGGTTATCAGGAAATCAACGCTCAGCGGCGCCACCTCGTGCGCGCCCGCGAGAGTGCCGCGACGTACGTGCGGCCCGTGGCGCCGCAGGTGGCCGGGACATTGACGTTTCTCGCCGGCGCGATGCTCATGTTGCTCGTGATGATACCGGGCATCGATTCGCGGCCGGTACCCGCTCATCCCTGGCTGCCCGCCGTGCGCGAAGGCGCAAGTCTCGCGGCGAGCGTGATCGGGCTCGCGCTGTTGATCGTCTCGCGCGCGCTGTTCCGCCGGGTCCGTCCGGCCTGGCGGCTCACGCGCCGGCTGCTCGCCGCGGGCATCCTGGTCGCGGCGCTGCAAGGGCTGGCGATCGTCGAGGCGCCGTATCTGGCGCTGGCGCTCGCGGTGCTCACCCTCGGTCGAGGCGCGTTCTACCGGCCGACATCCATCCTCGATGAGCGGTTCAGCCCCATCTGGATCGCGGGCCTGCTCGGCACGGTGTTGGTGTGCGTCTGGACGGGCCTGCTCCTCTACCGCCACACGCCCTACGACTGGCAATTGTGGTGGACCTTCGCCCCGCACGCGGGCGCAGCACGGATGCTGCGCGCATCGCTCACCGTGTCGATGCTCACATTCGGGTATCTACTGGTCAATCAGCTGAGGCCCACGCGTCCGGAGCCCTCCGCGGCCGGTCCCGGCGATCTCGAGCGGGCGCGAGAGATCATCCAGCGGGGGGATCAGAGCCTCGCCAATGCCGCGTTGAGCGGTGACAAGCGGCTGTTGTTTTCCGATGCCGGTGATGTCTTTCTCATGTACCAGGTCGCCGGCCGCAGCTGGGTCGCGCTCGGCGATCCGGTGGGCGAGCGCGCGGCAGTGGAGGAACTGGTGAGGCGCTTCCAGGAGATGGCCGAAAGACACGGCGCGCACATGGCGTTCTATCAGACCGGCGCTCAGTGGCTGCCCCTCTATGAAGATCTCGGTCTCGCGCCGCTGCCGATCGGCGAGGAGGCGCGGGTGCCGCTCGCCCAATTCTCACTCGAGGAGCCCTCTTACGCGCTCCTGCGCCATGCGCACCGGCGGGCGCGACGGTCCCGCATCTCCTTCGAGGTCGTGCCCGCCGGTCGCGCCGATCCGCTCATGCCGGCTCTCAAGCGCATCTCCGATGCCTGGCTGGTGCGCCACTCGACCGCAGAGCGGCGCTTCTCGGTCGGCTATTTCTCCCCCCGGTACCTCGGCGGCTTCCCCCTGGCGGTGGTCCGCCACGGAGCCAGGCCGGTCGCCTTCGCCAACCTTTGGGTCACCGGCACCCGTGCGGAGCTCGCCGTGGATCTGATCCGGTTCGGTCCCGAGGCGCCCGCGGGGATCATGGACTATCTTCTGATCGAGATCATGCGTTGGGGGCACCTGCAGGGCTTCCAGTGGATCAATCTGGGAATGGCACCCCTGCCGGGGCGCGAGCGCGATCCGCTCGCCCCGGCCTGGCACGACGCCGGCACCTTCGTGTTTCCCCATGGTGAGCACTTCGACCACATCGAGCGGTTGCGCCAGTACCTCGCACGATTCGATCCCCGCTGGGAGCCGAGGTACCTGCTCGCCCACGGAGGCATCACCCTGCCACAGGTGCTCGTGGAGGTGGCCGGGCTGATCGGAGGGCGAAACGGCTTCAAATAGGCTACACTGATGGATCGGGACCGGGGCATTACAAGAGCACCAACCACGCCATGCCTTACATCGACCCGCAAAGCCGGCTGATCCTCGAGCCGGGTAGAACTCTGGCGCTCACCTGCCCGCACTGTCAGGTCATTGCCCACGTAAGCCCCATGGCCGTGCCGCGCTTCGAGGAGCTGCGGGCGGACCAGCCGGCCCAGATCGGCACCGTGTTTCGCTGCGATGCCTGCCGCGCGCCGGTGTTCCTGAGGTTCACGGCGCGCGCGTATGGACCGACGAGGATCGAGCTCGCGCCACAATTCACCGAGATCGAGCGGGCGCGGGAGCGCTTCGACTTCACCCACCTGCCCGAAGAGGTGGAGATGCTGTTCAAGGAAGCCCTCGGGTGCTTCAGCGTCGGCGCCTGCAACGCCTTCGCCTCGATGTGCCGGCGCACCGCGCGGGCGGTGTTCGCCGATCTCGGCGAGGCGGGCAAACTCAAGTTCTTCGATGCGCTCAATGAAGTGCGCGAGCTCGCCTCGCTCCCGCCGGAGATCTTCAACAAAGTGAGGAGCGTGCTCTTTGGTGTCGCCTCCGATCCGCGCCCCGGCATACCGGTGCTCGACAGCGGCGAGGCCGACATCCTTCTCGAGGTGATGAAGGACCTTCTCTACCAGACTTACGTGCGCCGGGGCCGCCTGGAGCGGGCCATGCTGGTCCGCCGCTTCTTTCGCGACGAGTGGCAGACCCGCGCCACCGTGACCAAGCTGCCCGCCGCCCGCCCCTGAAGGGGTTTCCGGCCCCTCCCCCGCGCGAACTCGAATCCATGTCCGACAACTCAGACACCGTCGTACTCCATGAAGAGCTCGCGGTGCAGGATGTGCTGCCGGTGCTGTGGCGGGCCGCGCCGATCCCGCCGGACCCGCAAGCCCTCGCCGGGCTCTGCGAGCGCAACTTCCAGGTGCTGCAGGCCTGGGATGCGCTCGAGGATCACGGCCTCATCGAGTTGCCGGACGAGAACTCACCCCTTGCGGCCGAGCTTCAGCGGCTCGACCGCAAGCTCACCCTGCTGCTCGATCTGGTCGGTCAGATCCTCTCCGTCAGCCGGCCCCGGCCTGTGCCTGTGCCGGTGCGCTTCAATGCGCTCGGAGCCGAATGGCGCACCCGGGAGGCGCCGCCCCAGGCCGGGACATCCGGCACGCTGGAGATCTTCGTGCACGAGTGCGTGGCCCAGCCGCTCCGGTTTCCGGGCACGGCGACGGGCATGACTGCCGACGGCGAGGTCAGCGTGCGATTCGCGCAGCTCGAGGATGCCGTCGCTTCCCTGCTGGGGAAGGTCGCGTTTCGGCGGCACCGCCGTCAGATCGCGGGCCGGGTGAATCCACAGCGCGCCCCTTGAGGCCAGGGACGAGGAAGGCCTCCTCGAAACGCTCCGCCTCGAGCGGCCGCGCGA
>DAIDHH010000146.1 GCA_027452045.1 Gammaproteobacteria bacterium | reverse complement strand
CCGCACCCGCCCCACGGATTCGGTCTGGTGGAGGGGGAAGGATTCGAACCTTCGAAGGCGTAAGCCGGCAGATTTACAGTCTGCTCCCGTTGACCGCTTGGGTACCCCTCCGCGAAAACGAGCCGCGTATTCTGATTTCGGACAATGCCCGTGTCAATCCGTTTTTGGCGCGCAATTTGCACCGCCGGGTGGGGCGGGATGCGCCGCTTCGGCCAAGGCGGCCATGTGCTCGTCATCGAGGTGCCGCCATCCCCCAGGTTTCAGATCCCGGGGTAGTCCGATGGGGCCATAGCGGATGCGCAGTAGTCGGCTGACCTCATGACCGACCGCCTCCCAGAGCCTTCTTACCTCTCGGTTGCGGCCCTCGTGCAGGACCACGCGATAGGCGCCATGGCGCACATCGCCAGCAGACTCTGGTCCAGTCTCCCCTGGCGGCTGCTCGGTGATCCGGTCGAAGGCGGCAGGACCGTCTTCCAGGGTGACCCCCCGCAGCAACCGCTGCAAGGTCTCAGGTCCAGGTCGTCCCCGCAACCGCACCAGGTACTCACGCTCGATCTGGCTGGATGGGTGCATCAGGCGATGCGCCAGCTCGCCGTCGGTGGTGAACAGCAGAAGCCCGGAGGTATTGACGTCGAGGCGTCCGACGACGATCCAGCGGCCCTGGCGCGGCGCGGGCAGGTGATCGAAGACCGTGGGACGGCCCTGGGGATCGCGCCGGGTGGTCACCTCCCCACTCGGCTTGTAATAGAGGAGGACCTGTCGAGCGGCCCCGGGCAACGGCTCGAGCTTCAGCGGGCGGCCATCGAGGCGGATGTCCTCTCTCCCCCCTGCCCGATCCCCGAGCTGGGCCACCCGTCCGCCCACCGTCAGCCGTCCCTCCCGGATCCACTGCTCCACCTGGCGGCGGGAGCCGATCCCGGCGGAGGCCAGCAGTTTTTGCAGGCGAGTCATGCGAGTGCGAGAACCGGGGTCAGGGTGGGGAGGGCATGATAACCCGCAGGCATCAGGAGATAGCCCACCAATACTTGTGGCGATGACCCGGGCGGGCGTAGAACGAATCCCTGGCAAAGGGAAAACCCGTGATCTACGACAGCATTCTCGAGACGATCGGCCGCACTCCCATCGTTCGTATCGGGCGGCTCGCTCCGCCGGATGTCACGATGTACGTCAAGTGCGAGTACTTCAACCCGATGGGCTCGGTCAAGGACCGCCTCGCCATCGCGATCATCGAAGACGCCGAGCGCCGAGGCACCCTGAAGCCCGGCCAGACGGTGGTCGAAGCCACCTCGGGAAACACCGGGATCGCCCTGGCTATGGTCTGCGCCGCGAAGGGCTACCCATTCGTGGCTGTCATGGCCGAGAGCTTCTCGATCGAGCGGCGCAAGATCATGCGCATGCTCGGAGCGAAAGTGGTGCTGACACCGGCCGCGGAGCGGGGCACGGGCATGGTCCGCAAGGCCGAGGAGCTCGCCGGCAAGCACGGCTGGTTCCTCGCCCGGCAGTTCGAGAACCCGGCCAATCCCGCCTATCACCGCAGCACCACCGGGCCCGAAATCCTCGAGGACTTCGCGGGTGCCCGGCTCGATTACTTTGTGAGCGGCTGGGGCACCGGCGGCACCCTGACCGGCGTCGGCCAGATGATCCGCCTGGCCCGGCCGGACGTGCAGATCATCGCCAGCGAGCCGACCGCGGCCGCACTCCTCTCGGGACAGCCCTTCTCGCCCCACAAGATCCAGGGCTGGACCCCGGACTTCATTCCCGAGGTACTCGATCGGAAGGTCGCCCACCGCATCGTGCCGGTAACTGACCAGGAGGCGATCGAGACGTCTCGGGCGCTGGCGCGCAGCGAAGGCATATTCTGCGGCATTTCTTCGGGTGGAACCTTCGCAGCAGCCCTCAAGGTCGCCGCCGAGGCCGAGCGCGGCGCAGTCATTCTCGCCATGTTGCCGGACACGGGCGAGCGCTACCTGTCGACGCCGCTGTTCGAGGGAATCTCCGAAGGCGGCGATCCGGAGCCATGAGAAGCACAGCAATGGCCACTCCCGCCCCGACCGAGCACGCCAAGCCCGACGCCCGGCGGTACGTGAAGCTTCCTTCGCCCTTCCCGATGTGGCGAGGTGGGGAGCTGCACGGCGCGCAGATCGCCTACGAGACCTGGGGCAAGCTCAATCGGGCGAGGGACAACGCGCTGCTGCTGTTCACCGGTCTCTCGCCTTCGGCCCATGCGGCTTCCTCTGCGGACGATCCGCGAGAGGGCTGGTGGCAGCGCATGATCGGACCCGGGCTCGCCCTCGACACCGATCGCTACTTCGTCATCTGCGTCAACTCGCTCGGCAGCTGCTTCGGCTCGACGGGTCCCGCCTCGATCAATCCGGCCACCGGAGGACCCTACCGGCTCGAATTCCCGGACCTGTCCGTCGAGGACATCGCTCGCGCCGGTCACGAGGTGGTGCGCTCGTTCGGCATCCTGCGCCTCGATACCGTCATGGGCCCTTCGCTCGGCGGCATGGTCGTGCTGGCGTATGTGGCGCTCTTCCCCGGTGCCGCACGGCAGCTGGTCAGCATCTCCGGAACGCCCGCGGCTTCGCCCTTCGCGATCGCACTGCGCTCGGTCCAGCGCGATGCAATCACCTCGGATCCGGCCTGGCGCAACGGCCAGTACAGCCCCGAGCGGCCGCCGACCGCCGGCATGCGCCTGGCGCGCAAGCTCGGTACGCTCACCTACCGCTCGGCCGCCGAGTGGCAACAGCGCTTCGATCGTCAGCCCATCCGCCCCGATCTGAAGGACAGCACCCCGTTCACCTCGGAGTTCGCCGTCCAGGGATACCTGACGGCGCAGGCGAACCGCTTCGTCAACGGTTTCGATGCGAACTGCTACCTGTATCTGTCCCGCGCAATCGACCGCTTCGACCTCTCCGCCCATGGCGAGCCCGAAGCGGTGCTGCGCAAGGCAAAGGTGGAGCGCGCCCTGGTGATCGGGGTGGAGTCGGATCTCCTGTTCACGATCGGCGAACAACGCGCGCTCGCCCAGTCGTTCGAGGGCGCCGGCACCGAAACCCGTTTCGCCCCGCTCAGCTGCATCGAAGGGCACGACGCCTTCCTCATCGACACCGAGCGCTTCGGTCGCGAGATCCGCGACTTCCTCGGCGGCTGAGCGCCCCGAGGGGCGCACCCCGCCACCCTCGGCAAATGCGCAGCGCCTTGCCGGATACTCGCTACGGCCCAGCGGGCGATGGGCCGCTCCCGAGCCCGTGCCAATCGTGTAGGGTCTTGCGCAAATTGCCCCGGATACTCGCTACGGCCCAGCGGGCGATGGGCCGCTCCCGAGCCCGCGGCAATCGTGTAGGGTCTTGCGCAAATCGCCTGGGCGATTTGCGCCAATAAGATAAGTTCAATCGCACCATCATGGAGCGCGATCGGATGCATAATCGCCCCAGAACCACTCCCAAGATGGCGATCGCCTCGCGAGAATCCCCGTGGAACGTCGGCTGCATACGCGGCATCGCGCCCGCACCACAGTCTATGTCAGCGTGCCGGGCGGCTGTCACAGGCTCTGCAAGGCGATCAACCTGAGCGCCACCGGCGTGTTCATCGAGACCACCAATCTCGGCCTGCGCAAGGGCCAACAGGTTACGCTGTCCTTCGCCATCAACCTCGGCACGGTCACCAAGCTGCACCGGCGCTCGGCCATCGTGGCCCACGTTTCGCGCGGCGGCACGGGCCTGATGATGGAAACATACAACACCGCCCGGGCGTTGTAGGCACATTGGCCCCCTCCAACCGTCGCATAGGCGCGACGGTCGACCGGTCTCGCGCTCCGTCCTACGATCGAGCCCCGTCAAAGCTGCGGCGAGAGTAGCCGATACCGGCCTCGCTGGCACATCCGCGACCGTGATTGCGCTACTATCTCTCTCGAGCCCCGTGCAGACTGCGCGGCGCAGGCCATAGAGCGGGAGGCATACGGGCCGCGCACGGGGGGAGATACACGGAAATCAGGGGGACCGATGTCGCTCTCTGACTGGACGTACGGACCCACGGTCCGCGGATCGACACCACTGCGCGTTGCGCTGTTGACGTGCGCGCTGACCATAGGCACATCCCCGGCCCATGCGGGGCCGACGCCTTCTGGCGAACAGATTCGCCGCCTCAAACAGCTCTCCATCGAACAGCTCATGAACGTTGTGGTGACCTCGGTCACCCGGACGCCGCAGCCCCTCGTGCGTTCGGCCGCTGCGGTTGCCGTCGTGACGAGCAACGAGATCCGCCGCTCAGGCGCCACGAACATTCCCGAGGCCATCCGTTACGTCCCGGGACTCAACGTCTCGCAGATCACGGCCAGCCAGTGGGCCGTCAGCTCGCGCGGCTTCGCGAGCGCCGATTCTCCGGACCTGCTGGTCTTGAGCGACGGACGAAACCTCTACACGCCGCTCTTTTCCGGAGTGTTCTGGGACGTCCAGGATTACCTCATGCGGGATATCGATCGCATCGAAGTGATCCGCGGACCGGGTGCCGCGCTCTGGGGCTCGAACGCCGTGAATGGCGTCATCAACATCATCACCAAGAACGCGAAGGAGACTCAAGGATCGCTCTTCGAAGCCGGATCCGGCACCGAAGAGCGTGCGCGGGTCGCGGCCCAGTACGGGGGCGAGACGGCGAACCGCATCTACTACCGCGTGTTCGCCAAGTACCAGGATCATGGCGCCGAGCAGTACCCGCCGAGTTCCGGCGTCGATGATTGGCGCCTCGGGCACGCAGGACTGCGCGCCGACTGGAAGGCCGACACGGCCGATGCGCTCACGGTACAGGGCGACCTTTATGGCGGCCGGATCGGACAGGTGAGCCCCGCCGTCATCGTCGCGGGCCGGCCCGGTCCCGCCGGCCCGCTCGTCGTGGGCGTCAGCGGCGGAAACATCCTCGGACACTGGCGTCATGCATATGGGGCAGGATCGGATTTCGAGCTGCGCGTCTATTACGACTACACCCATCGCAACGACCCGGCCTTCCTCGATGATCTATCGACGTTCGATGTCGACTTCCAGGACCAGCTGCCGCTTGGCGCGATGCAGTCCCTCACCTGGGGCCTCACCGTGCGCACCATGTACGATCACAATCTCGGCAAAGGCCTGTGGGCGCTCAATCCGCCGAACTCACGCGACAACCTCGAGAGCGGCTTCATCCAGGATGTGATATCGCTCCCGAGCTCGGTGCGCGTGACGCTCGGCACGAAGCTCGAGCACAACGACTTCAGCGGCTTCGAGGCACAGCCGAGCGTGCGGGCGGCCTGGAGCCCGTCGCAAATGCAAACGCTGTGGGGCGCGATCTCCCGCGCCGTACGCGTACCGACCCGTCTCGAGCGCGACGTCAACATCGCCCTGAACGATCCTACCGCGAGCGTCGTTTTCATGCTGCTCGGCAATCGCAACTTCAAGGCCGAGCAGGTGCTCGCCTACGAGCTCGGCTACCGCTGGCAGCCGCTCGGCAACCTGTCGCTCGACCTCGCGGTGTTCCGCAATCGGTACACCGGCCTCGCCTCTCTCGAGGCCGGGACCCCGTTCGTGGATCCCGCCACCGGACAACTCATCGTTCCGGTCAAGAATCGCAATCTCGTCGACGGACACTCGATCGGGGCCGAGAGCGAGATCACCTACGCCCCGCTTTCCTGGTGGCGCGTGTCGCTCAGCTACTCCTACCTTGATATGACTCTGACGCCCCTCGGGCAGGATCTCAATCACGAGCGGTACTTCGAAGGGGCGACGCCCCTCAACCAGTTCGGCCTGCAATCCTATTTCGATCTGCCGCACCGGATCGAGCTCTTCGCGGGCCTGCGAGCGGTATCGGCCATTCGCACCCTGCTGGACGCGCCGAATGGCGACCCGGGCTACCAGGAGCTCGATGTCCATGCGAGCTGGCGCGCGACGCGGCACCTCGAGCTCTCGCTCGAGGGCCGCAGCCTCCTGCACGCGCAGCACGTCGAATTTGCCGGGCCCGGAGACCGCAGCGGCATCAGGCGCAGCGTATTCGGGCGAATGACGTGGCGCTTCTGAGGGCCTCACGCACCGTGACCGCCACGGCGCTGCTGGCGGCCTCGCTCTGCGCCAGTCCACGCGCGGCCGCAGCGCCAACCGCGCGGCAGGTCGAGGCCGTCTTCCTCTACTATTTTTCCGAGTTCGTCACCTGGCCCTCGGGCGCCTTCGACGGCCCTAGGGCGCCGATCGTCATCTGCATACTCGGCGATGATCCCTTCGACGGCGCCCTCGACGATGCCGTCGCGGGAGAGCGGGTCGATGGCCGCCCGATCCTCGTGCGGCGCATGCGCGATCCGGATCACGACGCGGGCTGCCACATCCTCTACGTCTCCTCGTCCGAGGCCGCGAGCCTGCCGCAGATTCTGCAGGCCGTGCGAGGCCGCAGCGTACTCACAGTCAGCGACATCGATGGCTTCGCGCAGAAGGGCGGTATCGTACATTTCGTGTTGGTCAACGAGCACGTGAGGTTGCGCATCAATGCGGCCTCCGCGCGGGCGGACGGACTCACTCTGAGTTCCAAGCTGCTGAGCGCCGCACAGCGCGTCACACCGGGGGAGGGGTAGCTCCATGCCACTCAGAAACCTCCCCATCCAGCGCAAACTCATGGTGATGCTGTTTGCAACGACCGGACTGGTGCTCGCACTCACCTGTGCGGCCTTCATCGGCTATCAGTATGTGGCGTACCGCGACGCTGCGCGACACAACCTTGCAACCCTCGGCCGCGTCATCGCAAGTAACAGTACCGCGGCGCTCGCTTTCGACAACACCTCGGATGCGCGCAGCGTCCTGAGCGCACTGCGCGCTGAGAAACACATCACGCGCGCGGCGCTCTACGACGCACACGGCGCTCTCTTCGCCCGTTACCCGGGCAGTCTGCCCCCCGGGGCCTTTCCGCGCTCGCCCGGCCGCCCGGGCGTGCGGTTCGAGAACGGTGCGCTGGTCGGCTACCGGATCGTGCGCCAGGGAACCAACGGCGCGCTCGGCGCGCTCTATCTGCGCTGGAGCCTCGCCGCGCTCCATCGGCAGATCCTCCTCTACAGCCTGATTGCCACCGTCCTCGCCGGTCTCGGCGTGCTGATCGCCTATGTGATCTCCCGGCCCGTGCGCCGCCAGGTCTCCCGCCCGGTGCTGGTGCTGGCCGAGGCCGCACGCGCCGTATCCGACCGGCGCGACTATTCGGTGCGTGTCGCCAAAATCGGCAACGATGAACTCGGGGTGCTCACCGACGCTTTCAATCAAATGCTGGAGCAGATCACCGCCGACGTCGCCGAGCGGAGCCGTGCGCGCGAGCGACTGCAGCGGCAGCTTTCCAGACTCGACCTGCTGCAGCGCATAACGCGCGCCATTGGCGAGCGTCAGGATCTGCCGAGCATATTTCGCGTCGTGATCGGTCACCTCGAGGACAACCTGCCGATCGATTTCGGGTGCATTCTGCTCGCGGATCCCGAGGAAGACGCACTCAAGGTCGCAAGCGTCGGCACACGCGGGTCAGCACCCGAAGTCGCCCTGCGCGAAGCGGACAAGGTGCCGGTCGATCGCGACGGTCTCGCGCGCTGCCTGCGCGGTGATCTGGTGTACGAGGCCGACATTGCGCCAACCCTGTTCGAGTTCCCGCAGAGACTGGCCCGCGGCGGGTTGCGTGCGCTCGTGGTGGCGCCGCTGCTCGGCGAGAACCGCGTATTCGGCATGCTGGTGGCCGCGCGCCGCGCGCCGGGGTCCTTCAGCAGCGCCGACTGCGAGTTCCTGCGTCAGCTGAGCGAGCATGTGGCGCTCGCCGCGCACCAGGCCCAGCTCTATGACGCGCTGCAGTGCGCATACGAGGACCTGCGCCAGAGCCAGCAGTCGCTCCTGCAGCAGGAGCGACTGCGGGCGCTCGGACAGATGGCGAGCGGTGTGGCCCATGACATCAACAACGCGATCTCGCCGATCTCGCTCTACGCCGATACCCTGCTCGAGACCGAGGTCGGCTTGAGCGAGCGGGCCCGCAGTTACCTCGCCATCATTCAGCAGGCGATCCACGATGTATCGGAGACCGTGAGCCGCATGCGGGAGTTCTATCGTCCGCGCGAGACCAAACTGCCCGATGCCAGGGTGGATTTGAACGTCGTGGTCCGCGGCGTGCTGGAGCTGACTCGCGCCCGCTGGCGCGACCAGGCGCAGGAGCGCGGCGCGGTGATCGAGCTGCGCACCAGGCTCGTGGACGGCGGCGCATTCGTCCTCGGGGCAGAAAGCGAGATCCGGGACGCGCTGACGAATCTCGTATTCAATGCCGTCGATGCGATGCCCGATGGCGGAGTGCTGTCGGTGACGACCGGGACGACGATCATGCGCAGCGACCAGGCAGAGGGCGCGAACGCGCACCTGGACAACACGTCGGCGAGTGCGCGCATCGCCGTGAGCCGCGGCGTGTGGCTGGAGGTCTCCGATACCGGCGTCGGCATGGACGAGGAAACCCGCCGGCGATGCCTGGAACCCTTCTTCACCACCAAGGGGGAACGGGGCACCGGCATGGGTCTTGCGATGGTTTACGGCATGGCCGGGCGGCACGGCGCGGAGATCGAGATAGACAGCGAGCCCGGACGCGGTACGGCCGTGCGCCTCGTTTTCCCGACCGTGTCCGAGAACGCTCCGACGGCCGGCAAGTCGAGCGTCGATGGGCGACCGCCCCGCCCGGCCCGCATCCTGATCGTGGATGACGACCCGTCGATCATCCAGTCACTCGGGGAGGCTCTGCGCAACGATGGCCACGCCGTGACGGCGGCGGACGGCGGCCAGGCGGGTGTCGATGCGTTCGGTGCGGCGCTCGATCGCGGCCAGCCGTTCGAACTGGTGATCACCGACCTCGGCATGCCTCACGTGGATGGCCGGCGGGTGGCAGCCGCGGTCAAGGCCCGCTCGCCCGGCACGCCCGTGATTCTCCTGACGGGCTGGGGGCAGCGCCTGAAGACCGACGACGAAGTTCCTCCGCACGTAGATCGGGTACTCAACAAGCCGCCGAGACTGCTGGACCTCAGGCTTGCGCTCGCGGAATTCGTCGGGCGCTCCTGAGCGGTCCGGCCCCACCGCGGCCAATGCTTCGGCCACCGGCGGGTCCAGGTCCGAATTCGGCTGGTTCCACCCTCACCCCCGGCGTATCGTTGCGGTCGTGGACGACGTGCTTCCCTTTGATCTGTCGGTACTGGAGCGGGCCCGGCTCAGCCGTGATCCGCGCTTTGACGGCAGATTCTTCATCGGCGTGACCTCCACCGGCATCTATTGCCGGCCGGTGTGCCCGGCCGCGCCCAACGCCCGGAGCCGCCACACCCGTTACTTTGGTACGGCCGCCGCGGCGCATGAGGCCGGCTTTCGCCCCTGCCTGCGCTGCCGGCCCGAGGCCGCACCCGGCACGCCGGCGTGGGCGGGCACCTCCGCGGTGGTACGGCGCGCGCTGCGCCTCATCCAGGAAGGGGCGCTCGATGGACAGACCGTCACGCAATTCGCTGCGCGTCTCGGCATCGGATCGCGCCACCTCGACCGGCTGTTTGCACAACACGTGGGCGCCTCGCCCCTCGCGCTCGCGCAGACGCGACGCCTGCACTTCGCGAAGCGCCTGATCGATGAGAGCGATCTGCCGATGACCCGGATCGCACTCGAGGCCGGGTTCGGAAGTCTGCGGCGATTCAACGACGCATTCAAAAGCGCGTACGCACTGTCACCCAGCGCCCTGCGACACCGTCGCGGCGACACACAGCGGCGCGCAGCAGCCGGCGAAGTGCGTCTCGCCCTCTCCTATCGCCCCCCGTACGATTGGAATCACTTGCGCACGTTTCTCGGCGCGCGTGCCATCCTGGGCGTCGAGAGGGTAGATGCGGAAAGTTATGCGCGCCTCATCCGCACGGCGGATGGCCACGCCGAAATCCGAGTAAGCCCGCTGCCGGGACGGGACGCGCTCGAGTTGCGCGTGCGTGGCGCGCCCGCCGGCGCTCTGTTCCAGATCGCCTCCGCGGCACGCCGCATGTTCGATCTGTCGGCCGACCCCCAGTGGATCGCGGATGGCCTGGAGCGAGACCGGCTGTTGCGGCCATTGCTCGGCCGGCGTCCGGGGCTGCGTGTTCCCGGAGCCTGGGATCCATTCGAGTGCGCCGTGCGGGCCGTGTTGGGGCAACAGGTGACGGTGGCTGGCGCGCGCACCCTGGCGGCACGGCTCGTTCAGCGCGTCGGTGATCCCGTCGTCGGTACCGAAGGACTCACCCATCTGTTCCCGACGCCACAGATCCTGTCCGCCGTGGCACTCGACGGTCTGGGCATCACCGGCGCGCGGATCACCGCGCTTAAGGCGTTGGCGCAGGCCATCGTCGACGGCCGGATAGACTTCGAGCGTCCGGTGGCCGAGGTGGCGGCAAACCTCAAACAGTTACCCGGGTTCGGCGAGTGGACCGCGCAGTACATTGCGATGCGCGCGCTCGGCGAACCGGACGCGCTGCCTGGTGCCGATCTGGTTTTGCGGCGCATGGCCGGCAATGGACGCGGCCTCTTGTCGACGAAGGCGATGGAGCAGCGGGCCGAGCGCTGGCGTCCGTGGCGCAGCTACGCGGTGCTGCACCTCTGGTGTGCGGCAGCCGACCCAACCTCAGGCGCGCGCGATTCGCGGGTCGTCCGCCGCCGCGCATACCGCACCCTGCACAGCGAGCCGGAATCGAAGGAGGCTTCATGACACCCGCGGTGACGTACTGGCACGAGATCGACTCTCCCATCGGCGCGCTGCTGCTCGCCGGGGACGGCATCCGGCTGACGCACGTCGGCTTCCAAGGCGGACCGCACCCGCAGCGCCCGCAGCGGGACTGGACGGCCGCACGCGGACCCTTCGAGGCCGCAATCACGCAGCTCGAGGAGTATTTCGCGGGCCGGCGCCGCGAGTTCGACCTGCCGCTTGCGCCCCAGGGCACGGACTTTCAACGCCGCGTCTGGCGTGAGCTGACCACCATTGCGTACGGTCAGACGATCAGCTACAGCGAATTGGCGCGCCGCATCGGCAATCCCCGGGCCTCCCGCGCGGTCGGGCTCGCGAACGGCGCAAACCCGCTGCCCATCGTCGTGCCCTGTCATCGGGTGATCGGCGCGAACGGCTCGCTCACCGGTTTCGGCGGCGGCCTGCCGATCAAGCAGGCACTGCTGGCGCTGGAGGGAGCCCTTGCGACCGAGCTGGATTTTTCCCTGCCCCCCGCCGGAAAGGATCGCGGAGCCGAGCGGGACGTCCGCCGGTAACGATCCTGGCGGCAATTCGTCCGGTTCCCGCTGCTGCTTGGGGCTTCAGGCACGATCTCCCGTGGACCACGACTCGCGCGGATCAGTGCACGAATTTCGCAAGGACGAAGACGAGCGATGCGGCCGCGCGCATCAAGTCACGCGCCGGCGAGCGCCCCGCGCCCGATCTGCTGCAGGAATGCATCCACGAACCGGGCCAGATCCGCCCAGTCGGTGAGTTCGTGGTCGCGGCTCGTATCCGTGGGCCCGCCCTTGCGGTAGGCGATGTACTTCATTGCCCATCGCTTCAGAGGCGAGTAAGCGGTGTAGCGGAAGGCGCCTGCGACGTGATGGATCATGGGTGGGGTCCACCCCGTCCGTTGGCTCAGACGCGCGACGCAGGCCTCACGCCCCTCGAGGTCATCCGGAGCACGACCCGCGGCGGCGAGCGACACGGAGAGAAACGCCCCGGGACGAGCGCGTAGGGCCGCCGGATGCTGTTCCAGGTACCGGACTACGGCGGGCTGGTAGCAGCCTCGATGGATCGACGCCGCGACGATCACCGCATCGAATGCGGACGGATCGATGTCCGCGGCAGCGCAGTCGCCGACACTTACCACCCTCGTCTTGTGTCCCCGAGCGGCCAGATGGTCCGCGACGAATGCGGCAACCTTGCGGGTCTGCCCCTCTGTGGTGCCGTAGATCAGCAAGAGATTCATCGGCATCTGCATCCGAGCGGATCCAAGGCGAGCCTTCAATCGGCGATCGAACGCGCTCGCGCCGATGTCCCATGCGCAGGATCGCTCCGGCTCGACGAGCGGACAATGCGTAGGTACCCCTACGCGGCGCGCTCGCCTCGCACGCGAAACCGAGTCCGCGGCGAGCCTGACGCACCTCACGAATGTCAGCATCGGCACCAGACCCGCCGAGGTGTCGATGCAAGATGCCGCTCAACTCCTTGACCATCGCGATCCCCGCGGTACTTTTCCTGGCGTCGCTCGTGCGTTCCACCTTCGGGGTCGGGGAGGCGCTGATCGCCGTGCCGATCGCACTGCTGCTCGTACGAAGCCGGCACATCGTCCAATAGTTCACGTCCGACTCCACGCGTGGATCCCGCTGGACGGGTCTACGCACCGTGCCAACGATGTCGCACCAGCTCGCATGTGCGCGAGATCCTGTCGGCCCGCCCGTGATCGGACGAGACGTGAGCGCGCCTGACTAAAGGGCCTCATGCGCCTCCGCCCGGCGTCCAGGTCACTCGAAAAGGGGGGCAGCGCCCTCTTTCTTCAGCTGCGCGTCGAGAGCCGGGACCTGCACTTGCTCGAGGTGTTGCCACTGCGCCAGCGTCGCTTTCAACTCGTCCGACAGGCGCCCGTAGGCGGTCAACGCATCGGGGCTCGGAGCGGCATCTGCGCCATCGACTGCCCGCTCGAGGTGAGCAAGCTCCTGGGAGAGGAACGTGAGACCCATGAGGTTGTGGGGCGTCATCATCACAGAGGCCGTATCGTGATCAGGGAAGGGCCGCTCCCCGGAGAGATTCTTGGCTCGCGTAAGGAGAGCGGCCACCGCCGCACGCGCTGGTCCCGCCGAGGCCATACGGGTATCGAGCGCATCGAGCAGCTTGATCGAGGCCGCGATGGCCGTGTCGGCCTGGAATCGGTCCTGCTCCACCTCACGCGCGAGTTCGAACTGACGCTGCAGCGCCGCCGCCGACACTTTAACGCGCGGATCGGATCTGACGAGGAGCGGCTGGCGATACTCGTGGCCGTCTACCGTCAACTCGACGGTATAGGTCCCTGGCGGCGCCCAGACGCCCGGCTGTTGCGGCCCCTTCGCATCCGGCGCCTCGGGCTTTGCGTAATGCAAACCCCACACGAGACGCTGCATGCCGGGTGCTGCCGAGGGAATCATTGGCGGCTCGACCCACTCCGGCGCGTACTTGAGGGTGGCCGGATCGGGCGCCGCCACGCGCTCTTCGCTGCTGTAGCGGCGCACGAGGCCGCCCCGTGCGTCGAGGATACTGACCGTGACGGGCCCCTTGACCCCGCGCGGCAGCGCGTAGTCGATGATGGCGCCGTTGGGCGGATTGGCGGCCGTGGGCTCGTCCTTGGGGAAGGGTGTGCCGGTGAAAGACAGCGGCCTGACACGGATGGCCACGGCAGGCTTGAACAGTGTGGCGACGCCCGCGTGGACGCTGCTCATCTGCCTGAGCGCGGTAATGTCATCCATGATCCAGATGCCGCGGCCGTGCGTCGCCAGAACCAGGTCATCACCGTGCACCTTGATGTCGCGCACCGAGGTCACCGGCAGGTTCTGCTGCAGGGATTGCCACTGCCCCCCGTCATCGAAGGAAACGAACACTCCGTATTCGGTGCCGGCGTAGAGCAGCCCCGGCGTGACCGGGTCCTCCCGCACCACATTGACGAAGTCCTTGCGCGGGATCCCGGAGTCGATGCGCATCCAGGTCTTGCCGTCATCGGTCGTGCGGTAGATGTAGGGCGTCTCGTCATCGAGGCGATGTCGATCGACGGCGAGGTAGGCGGTGCCGCGCTGGAAATGCGACAGCTCGATGCCGGCCACCTTTGACCAGGGGGTGAGCGCCTTCGGCGTGACGTTGCTCCAGTGCCGGCCGCCATCCTGCGTGCGCCACACCAGGCCATCGTCGGTGCCGGCCCAGATGATGCGCGTGCTGAACGGCGATGGCGCAATGGAGTAGACGACGCCCGAGCGCTTGCCGGCGTGGTCATTGTCCGCGGCGGTCACCGGGTCGAGGTTCGGCGGGATGCCGGCCTCGGGGCGAGTCAGATCGGGGCTGACGCGCCGCCAGTGCAGGCCGCCATCGGCGGTGCTGAAGAGCCGCTGGTCGGCGAAGTAGAGCGTCTTGTGATCATGGGGCGAGAACACGAGCGGCAGCGTCCAGGCCGTCCGGTAGTGCACGCCCGGATAGGCCAGCGTCGGATCGACTTCGCGCACCTGGGTGGTATGCAGGTCGAGCTTCTGCACGGTGGTGGTCTCGCCCGTGCCGTCCCCGTAGATGAGCCACGGGTGCTTCGGATCGGGGGCGATCATGCCGTTCTCCCCGCCCGGGCTAATCTCGTGGAACTGCTCCATGGTGATGCCGTCGTAGGTCATGGTGCGGCTCGGCAGCGCCACCGCGCCGGAATCCTGCTGCGCTCCGTATACCCAGTAGGGGAAGCGGTTGTCGGTGCTGATGTGATAGATCTGCGCCGTGGGCTGGTTGTACCAGCTGCTCCAGGTCTTGCCGCCATCGACGGTGATCTGGGTGCCCTGATCGCTCCCGAGGATCATCCGCTCGGTGTCGGTCGGATCGATCCACAGCTGGTGGAAGTCGTCTCCGGTCGGATCGCCCTTGAGAGCGATGAAGTGGGCGCCACCGTCATCGGATCGCAGCACGATGGTGTTCATCACGTACACCCTGTCGGCATCGCTCGGATCGACGGTGAGGGAGCAGAAATACCAGCCGCGGCCGAAGATGCGCTGGTCACGGGAGACGTGCCGCCAGTGGACGCCACCGTCATCCGAGCGATACAACCCACCGCTCTTCCAGCCGCCCGCGACGAGCGCGTAGAGGCGCTTGGGATTGGTCGGGGCGACCGCGAGCCCGATGCGTCCCGGGTGGGCGGGGAAGCCATTCCCGACGATCTGCGTCCAATGATTGCCGCCGTCATGAGACACGTACAGGCCGCTGCCCGGACCATTGGAGGGCGGATATACGCTCCACGGCGGGCGTCGCGTCTGCCACATCGCCGCGTAGACCGTGTCAGGATTGCCTGGCTGGAAAGCCACGTCCACCGCCCCGGTGTTGGGATTCAGGTAGAGCACCTTGCGCCAGTGCTGACCTCCGTCGTCCGAGCGGAACACGCCGCGCTCGGCGTTCGGGCCGTATGGATGGCCCAGCGCGGCGACGAACAGGCGCTCGGGATCGTTGGGATCGACGATGATACGGGCGATCTGCCGGGTGTCCGTCAGACCGATGTGGGTCCAGTGCTCACCGCCGTCGGTCGATTGGTACATGCCATCGCCCTGAGCGATGTCCGAGCGCATGTCCGCCTCGCCCGTGCCGACGTACATCGTATTCGGTTGCGAGGGGGCGATGGCGATCGCACCGATGGAACCGACCGGCTCGTGATCGAAAATCGGCTGCCAGGTGCGACCGGCATTTGCGGTTTCCCAGACCCCGCCGTCGACCGAGCCGAAGTAGAAATGACGGGTGTCGCCGGGAATGCCGGTGACCGCCAACACTCGACCACCGCGAAACGGCCCGATCAGCCGCCAGGTGAGCGCCTGGTAATCGGCGGGATTCACGGCGGCAGGGGCCGCCGCTGGCACGAGGCGCGCGGCTCTCGAAGCCGTCGGTGAGGAATCGGCGTGGGCCACCAGGGCCGTGGCCGTTCCGAGGACGAGCAAAGCTGTGGCGAATCTCACCGGAAGCCTCCCATGGATCGCGGACGAGGCGGGAGCGGCATGCTCCGGCGGCCGCCGCGCGGCTCCCGGACAACCCCCGACCGTAAGCGGGTCAATTTAACGATGCGGCGTCCAATTTGCTCAAGCGGTCCGCCGTTGCGAGCCGAACCGAGTGACAAAGGCGACGAACGGTTTGACGGCCCGTGAGCGCAGCGCCGGCTGTTGCCTGAAGGCAACGTGCTGCGGGGGGCTGATGATGGCACCGCCATCGGAAGTACGGCCAGGGCCCACCGATGGAGCGGCCACCCGCTCGACAGCGCCTTTGCCGGTGTATCCTTTCGTTCCCATCGCGGAGCGATGCTTTCTCGGATGCAGGAGAACTCGAGATGCCGGACGACATGCTGATCACCCATCGCGGCGGCTGCCACTGCGGCCGCGTGCGCTTCGAAGTGCAGGCCCCGGCGAGGATCCGCGTGTCGGACTGCAATTGCTCGATCTGCAGCAAGGCGGGATTCCTGCACCTGATCGTGCGCGCCGAGCATTTCAAGCTGCTGTCGGGCGAGGACGTGTTGACGACCTATACCTTCAACACCGGCACTGCCCGACACCGATTCTGCTCGGTCTGCGGCATCAAGTCCTTCTACGTGCCCCGCTCCCACCCGGATGGCTTCAGCGTCAATGCCCGCTGCCTGGATGCCGGCACCGTGCAGGAGATGACGGTGGCGCCCTTCAACGGGCAGGAGTGGGAGAAGGGCTACCCGCAGGGACGCGGAGGGTTCGATCGCTGAGCGACCGGGCTCGCCGCCGTCGCGGCGAGCCCTCGGGGCGCACGATCCGCCGCGCCTTTGGACCGGGGACCCGGTCGGGCTCCAATTACCGCTCTCTGCGCCAGCGACCACCGGTCATGTGCCAACCCCTCGGCCCGTGCACCCAGTGACGCGGCACCCAGCGATAACCCGGACGCGGCGCCGTCCAATAGCCCGGCACCCAGCGGTATCGACGCCCGCCCCATCGCCAGTAGCCCGCTATCCAGATGTCTCCGGGATACGGCGGTGGTCCGTAATACTCGACGCGCGGCGCGGGTGGCGCGACGACAATGGCCCCACCGTAGTAGCCGCGAGCGTAATAGCCTCGCGGCGCGACCACGCAGGCGCTGAGCGCCAGGGACAGGCCGAGGACGATCGCCGCATTGCGCAAGCGGGACGCGGGAATGGGCATGCAAGAGTCTCCGCAAATCGGTCTCCTGCACCATAACGCGTCAGCCCCGATGCGGTGTACAGACCTCAAATCGCCCGTCCGGGCGTTGCCCGCTATCGCCCTTGGGCGCTGGCGGCACCCGAGAGCGGCGCCCCGGGGGCGAACAATTGCCGCCATGCCGTCTGCGCCATCAAGCGATAGCCGGCATCGTTCGGGTGAAGCTCATCGGAGCACTCATCGGCGCCGATGAAGTGCCTGGGGTGAGCCGGGTCGCGCAGCGCGCCGTCGAAATCGATCACGCCATCAAATCCCCGGGCCTCGCGGATCCAGGCGTTCACCTGCTCCCGCACCCGTTCACCCGCGGCGCTGTAGTAGCCCGCACCCTCGTACGGAGTCAGCGTGCCGAGGTAGATCTCGAGTCCCTTCGCGTGCGCGCGGCGAATCAACTCACGGTAGGCGGCGATGAGAGTCGCGGCGGACAGATCGCGATGCCCCTGCGGCCCGTCCTGACCGCCGATGTCGTTGATCCCCTCGAGCAACACGATGGCGCGCACGCCCGGGATGTCGAGCGCGTCGCGCCCGAAGCGCGACAGCGCCTTCGGCCCCGCGCCATCGCGCAGCACCTGGTTGCCGCTGATCCCGGAGTTGATCACCACCCAGCCGCGATCCGCCGGCTGGCGCGCGAGCAGCCGGGCCAGCTGCTCGGGGTAATCCCGATGCGTCCCCGCCGTCGCGCAGTACCCTTCCGTGATCGAATCCCCGAAGGCCACCAGCACAGGCCGCGCCGCGTCGGACTTGACCTCGACGCCGCTCGCAATGCCCGGCGCCTGTTCGAGGTTGGCTCGGGGCCAGTCGGACTGCGCCGCATGATCGCCGGGCGGTGAGATCAGAACCTGGTGCAGATGGCCGCTCGGCGTCACGCGCCCGGAGAAATAGATCGAGACGGCGAGGTTCTGAAAACGCCGCACGGTCATGTCGATGGGGTCGCTCACGAGCGCCTGGCCGCGCACCAAGACCGCGCTGCGTTTGCCCCCGAAGGTGACGAGGTGATCGGTCGCAGCCTCCGTCACCCCGTTCGGCGAAGTGAGCGCGATGCGAACCTCGCTCACCTGCAACGCCGAGCGGCCGAGCTCATTGGTGAGCCGTATGCGAACCTCCTGACCGCCGGCCTCGAGCCTCACCACCTGGCGGACGGTTTGATGGTCGAAGGTGCGGACCTGGTTGCCGCCCCAGATGGGTGCCGGCGCCACGGGCGGGGAATACCAGGCCTCGATCCAGTGGGTCGCCGGACTTGCCGCCCACGCGGACGGCACCGCACAGGCGAGCACCGCGATCAAGCCGCTCGCCGTCCTGAGTCTCGAGCGCCCAGCGCTCCGTCCCTGCCCGTCAGTTCCAGCGTCGCCCATGGTCTTCTCCGCGGATTGATACCGTTATCATATTAATCCGAAAAGGCAGACTAGGGCGAGGGTACCCGTGCAATGTGCTGGGGCACGCGTGCGGCGGGGTATGGTCGACGCCAGTTCTCGGGCACCAGGCGCGCGAAGTCATGTCATTCATTCCACCGTGCACTATGCTGCCAGGCGGGCAGGCTCACCACGGTGGGCGGGCCGAGAGGGTCCGAGGAGTCCCCGAGCCACACCTCGTACGGTCCGGGCGATCGCTCCCAGCGCTGCGCACGGGAATCAAACACCGCGAGCAGCCGCGGATCGACCGTGAGCCTCACCGTGCGCGAGGCTCCCGGGGCGAGCGATACCTTCGACCAGCCCCCGAGCCGCCGCGGCGCCTCCCATCCGAGCGCGCGCCAGGACTTCGGTCCCACGTACACCTGCGCCACCGCCCGACCCGAGCGCTGCCCGAGGTTGCTCACCGTGAAGGTGACCACGAGCTGCCCGTTGCGCACCCGCGCCCGCAGGTCACCGTACCCGAAGCGCGTGTACGACAGCCCATACCCGAAGGCAAAAAGCGGCGTGAGACGCTCACGCTGGTACCACTTGTACCCCACCGCCGCCCCTTCACTGTAGCGGACCTCAAACGGCCGGTTCGCCGCCAGCCCCGCTCCCGCCAGCCGCGGGTGCGGCAGCTGCGCGAGCCTTCTCGGAAAACTCACCGGCAGGTGCCCGGACGGATCCACCGTCCCGAACAACACCCGCGCAATCGCCTCTCCCCCGCCGCTCCCCGGGTACCACGCCTCGAGCAGCCCCGCCACCTGCGACACCCACGGCATCAGCACCGGACCGCCGCTTTCCACCACCACCACCGTGTGCGGGTTCGCCCGCGCCACCGCCTCTATGAGCGCATCCTGCCCGCCCGGCAGCGTGAGCGAAACATCCTCGCTCTCCGCCGCCCACTGCGTCGCAAACACCACCACCCGATCCGCCCACTTCGCCGCGCGCACCGCCTGCGCCACGTCCCGCCCCGACACATACCGGATCCTCGCCTGCGGCGCCTCCCCCATCATCGCCCCAAGCGGGGACGAGGGCAGGTACACCACCGGCCCCGGCCACCCCGCAGGCCCCACACCCGCCACCGCGTCGCCTCCCACCGGAAACACCGTCGAGGAGCCCCCGCCGCTCATCACCCCGCGGTCGGCATGCCCGCCAATCACCACCAATCGCTTCACCGTGCGCGCCAGCGGCAATATCCCTCCCGCGTTCTTCAGCAGCACGATCCCCTGCGCCTCATCGGCCTCGGCCACCCGCCGGTCGGCCCCAAACTCGATCCTCGCCTCAGGGTCGATCGGATGATCCACCACCCCCACCGCAAAGAGCGTGCGCACAATCCGCTCCGCCATCTCATCCACACGCTCCCGCGGCACCCGCCCCGTGCGCACCGCCTCCGCAAGCGGCGCCCCAAAATACGGCTTCTCATCGAAGGTGTATGCCGACTCCTGGTCCAGCCCCGCGAGCGCCGAGCGCACCGTGCTGTGCACCGCGCCCCAGTCGGACATCACATACCCCCGATACCCCCAGTCCCCCTTCAGCACCTCATCGAGCAGCCACCGGTTCTCACAGTCGTACTGCCCGTTCACCCGGTTGTACCCGCACATCACCGCCCCGGGATGCCCCTGCTCGATCGCCAGCTCAAAGGCCAGCAGATCCGACATCCGCGCCTGCCCCCGCGCAATGTCCGCACTCAGCACCGTGCGCCCGGTCTCCTGATCGTTCAGCGCAAAGTGCTTGAGCACCGCAATCACGTGCTGCGACTGGATCCCGCGGATCTGCGCCCCCGCCATCATCCCCGCCAGCAGCGGATCCTCCCCCGCGTACTCGAAGTCCCGGCCCCCGCGCGGCTCGCGCACCAGGTCCGCACCCGGCCCAAGCAACACGTCAAACCCCGAAGCACGCGCCTCCGCACCGATCATCGCCGCCCCGCGCTGCGCCAGCCCCACGTTCCACGTCGCCGCCGTCGCCAACCCGGAGGGCAGCGCCGTGCGCTCTCGGTATGCATCCCTCGAGGCACGCTGCGTCGCAACACCCAGCCCCGCATCCGAAATCCACTGCGGCGGAATCCCAAGTCGCGCAATCCCAGGCACATACCCCGCCGACCCCATGCGCGCACCCGCCGGCGGCCGATACCCCTTCTGCGCCATCACCGACCCAAAGTCCCCCAATACCAGCGAGAGCTCCTCCCCCTCGCTCATCGCCCGCACCGCAAGCCGCGCCCGCTCCCCCGGCGAAAGCCCAGGGTCAAGCCACGGGCGCACGGCATCCGCGGCCGGGACGCCCGAGGCGATGACCCGCACGGGCGCGATCGCGCACAGCAGCAGAATGCACGGGACCAGTCTGGACACGCTCATCGCTTGAAACTCTCCAACGGGCATCAGATGCGCTGCAGGCCGAAGCGCCGGATGCGATCCAACAGATCGCGATTGCGGGGAAGCTGGGCGCACAGCTCCCGCGCGCGGCGGCCGGTGGCGGCAAACTGCTCCCGAGCCAGGGCACGCGAAGGCTCACTGAGCGCCCATGGGGCGGGCGCAGTCTCGAACCCCATCCCGTAGAGCACGTATTGGTAACTCGCCGCCGAAAACACCTCCTCGCGATGGAGGAACTCATCATGTCCGGGACATTGTGAGCGCCAGTACGCGAGCCGCGCTGCGAGTTCCCCGGGAAGGGTCTCGGGCCGGCGGTTGTCGCGCCAGAAATCAGAATCCTCGCGCCGGCTGAGCGCATAGTGCAGCTTCAGGAACTCGACGACGCGTTCCCAGCGGTAGCGGAACGCGCGGTTGAACGCGATGCCCGCCTGATGCATGGCGGAACGCGTTCGCGGCAGGAGATTGGCAATCATCTGTGCCGAGAGCTCGACCATCACTATCGCGGACGCTTCCAGCGGCTCCAGGAAGCCCGCCGACAACCCGACGGCCACGCAATTGCGTACCCAGAACTCGTCACGAAATCCGGGATTGATCTCGAGGCGGCGAAAGGCGAGCGTGTCGGCGAGCAGCCCCCGGATTCGCAGGTAATCCCGCAGTTCCTCGAGAGCCGCCTCATCGCAGAGGTAGCCGCTCGCATATGCGTGCCCGATGCCGCGCCGGTGTGGCAGCGCGATGTCCCATATCCAGCCGGCCCGGCGCGCCGTCGAGACCGTGAGCGAAGCGATCGGCGCCGCCTCATCGGCATGGGGCGCCTGCGTGGCCCATGCCCTGTCCACGAACAACACATCGCGCCTCGAGAGCAGCGCCCGTCCGAAATGCTGACCGATCAGACGCGAAGCGAGCCCCGTGCAATCGACATACAGATCAGCCTCCAGAGAGGCCCCGGCTCGAGTGCGCAGCCGCCGGATGTCACCATCCTCGGCTGACTCGACGTCGATGATCTCATCGAGCACGTGCCGCACCCCGAGCCGCGCCGTGCAGTGCTCCTTGAGCAGGCCCGCGAACTTGCCGGCGTCCAGGTGATATGCGTAGTTGGCGAGACCTGCATACTCGGGGGTGGTGATCAGCTTCGGCGCACAGCCCTGAAGAGCCGGCGCACTCTGGTAACACACCGCCTCAGCAAAGGCGGCCGGCGGGTCCTCGATCCAATGCGGGGCCAGCATCTGCCCCGACAACGCCGCGGGCGCTGTGAACGGATGCAGATAGCCGTGACGTTCATCGCCATCCTCCCAGCCGTTGAATTGCGAGCCCTGTTTGAACGAGGCGTCGCACTGGCGCAGCAGATCGGTCTCGGAGATGCCGATCTGCTGCAGCGTGGTACGCAACGTCGGCCAGGTGCCCTCGCCAACACCGATGGGCGGACGCCCCGGCGACTCGAGCAGCGTGATCTCGATCCCATCGGGGCCACGGCGCGGATAACGCGCGGCGAGCACGCCGGCCGTGATCCAGCCGGCCGTGCCACCGCCGGCGATGAGGACTCGTTTGACGGGTTGCCCGAGAGCACTCATTCACGGGTCCTGGGACCGCGTCGCAAGCCCGGTCAGCCGCCGATTCCTGCGCGCCACCAGAGCGGCGAGCTGCGACTGCGAGGCGAGCTGGAAATACGCCCATTGCAGGTAGCCGCGATCGCGCAGGCCGAGGAACGCCTCTGCCCGCAAAGACTTCAGGCGGTCCGAGTCGATGGTGTAAAGACCGTGCAGGGCTGCCTTGCTGCCATCGACGAACTGCACGTCGATGCTCACCGGCTCGATGAGATCGAGTCCGGCCAGCGCCGCGGCGTAATCGAGCGCCTCGATCGCGCCCTGGGTGAAGGTCCGCAGGATGCCCGCGATGCGCTGCAGGTATGCGCTCGGTTGACCTCGATCCGTGAAGAGCGCCTGGGCGCCGGCCGGAGCCTGCACCGCCGCCGTCATCCTGGGACTCTCGGCATCGAAGGCGATGCGTAGCGCGTCCTCGCCCCCGGCGGGCGGCAGGACGGTGAACGGCTGTCGCTGCACCTGCAGTGGCACGTACTCGGCGTCCCAACGGTCCCCGGATAGAAACAGGTTCTCACGGCCGCTGAAACCCAACAGCGCCGCCGGTTCGAACCGTCCGGTCTGCGCGCTCTTGCGGAACAGGATGGGATAGTGCGCGAGCAGCCGCGGATATTCGCAAGGTAGAACGCTCAACACCCCGATGTCATCGCCGAAGCGTGCCGAGGCATTGGTGATGACGCGCAAGTCTCGATGCGCGGCCGGATCGAGCTCCACCCAATGCGTCACGAACCCCTCCTCCACATAACGTTGACTACGCTAGAATCGCCGGGCCACATCATAGCGCACGGCCTCCCATGACCCCCGCCGCAACACCCGTCGCCGAATGGCACGACGTCGACGCCGAGACCTTCAGAACGCGCATCCTGCCGAGCGGGCGCCCTGCGGTGCTGCGGGGACTTGCCGCCGGATGGCCCGCGGTCAACGCCGGCCGCACGTCCGCCGCGGCGCTCGCGCAGTATCTGCTTTCGATGTACTCCGGGGTGCCTGTGCCCCTCTTCGAGGCGAGCGCGCAGGCCGAGGGCCGCTTCTTCTACGATGAGACGCTGACGGGCTTCAATTTCAAGAGCGGTCGCGCGCCGCTCGGGGAGGTCATCGGGCGGCTGATGGAACTGCTCGATGCGCCGCAGCCCCCAACGCTCTACAGCGGCTCGGTGTCGATCCCGATCTACCTGCCTGGCTTTTCCGCTGTTCATCCACCACCTGCCCTGATAGGCGCCCACGCGCCCCTCGAGTCGATCTGGATCGGCAACCGCACCTTCGTCGCCCCGCATTTCGATGCCAGCGAGAACATCGCGTGTGTGGTAGGCGGCCGACGCCGCTTCACGGTGTTTCCCATGGAGCAGGTGGCAAACCTGTACATCGGGCCACTCGATCACACGCCCGCCGGCCAGCCGATCAGCCTGGTCGACATACGCCGGCCCGATCTCGAGCGCTTCCCTCGTTATGCCGCAGCGCTTGCGCATGCCGAGACCGCCGAGTTGCTGCCAGGAGATGCCATCTACATACCGGCGCTGTGGTGGCACGCGGTCGAGGGACTCGAGCCGTTCAACGTGCTGGTGAACTATTGGTGGCAGGACGTCCCGGAGTTCTGCGAGCCACCGATGCACAGCCTGCTGCATTGCCTACTCAGCGTAAAGGGTCTGCCGGCGGCGCAGCGCGCGCGCTGGCAGGCGTTGTTCGACTACCTCATCTTCCAGCCCGGCGCGGCGCTCGATCATCTGCCGCCCGAGCGGCGCGGCCTGTTCGGGGATCTCACGGCCGACGCCGCCGGACGCATCCGCGCCGCACTGCTCGAGCGACTCACCCGCGGAAAGTGAGCCGCTCGAGCGCGGGGAACGCTACTCTCTGAAGCGTACCCCGAATTGGAAGCGCGGGTCCTGCTCGTAGGCGTACAGGAACTGATCCCGATAGCGGCCGTAGAAGCGCTCGGAGGCCGAATTGAGGTTGATGGCGTTGAACAGCACCGACCAGTGCTCGTTGAAGGCGTAGCTCGCACTCATGTCGAGCTGGCCGTAGGCCGCAACGTACTGCGGCTCGTTGGCCGACTGCGACTGACTTAACGCCGTCAGATACGCGTTGCGATGCGTCCAGGCGAGCCGCATCTGGAAGCCATACTTCTCGTAGAAGGCCACGATATTGTACGACTTGCTGAGACCGGGCAGCGCGAACTGCGAGCCGATCGCCTCGTTGTTGAATGAGGCGCTGCCGGTCGGCAGAGAGAGGTTCGCCTGGAGGCCGAAACCGCTGTCTCCGAAGATGTGCTGCACGGCGAACTCGAATCCGCGGATCTCGGTCTCGTTCGCATTGCTCGGGGCCGTAACGTCCCAGATCACGAGCGGATCGCCGGGCTGGCCCGTAAAGGAGCTCTGGCCGGTGTCCGCGACCATCTGGTTGAATACATTGGCGGCGGTGAGCGGCTGGCCGGCGGCGGCGAGCTGGGCTTCCGCGGTCTTGGCGAGCGCCCCGTTGGCCGGATCGGTGATGCCGTAGAGCGACTGCTGCGTGGTGGTTTCGGTGAGGAAGTTGCTCACCTTCTTCATGAACCAGTTCACCGAGGCATAGTCGTCCGGCGTCGGGTACCACTCCACTGCCAGGTCGTAATTGCGGGAGGTGTAGGGCATCAGGCCGGGGTTGCCGGCGGTCGCCGTGCGCGCGCCCGGCTTCGGGGTCGAGGAGACCGAGGTCGTGCCAACCATCTGGGTGAGATCCGGCCGGGTGATGGTCTTGCTGAAGGAGGCCCGCAGCAGCACGTTGCGCACGACCCGGAAACTGGTGTCGATGTTCGGCAGCAACTCGTGGTAGGAGCGTCGGATGTCCGAGTAGGCCGCGTTCGCGGAGTAGATGGTGTGGAACTCCGTGGGGTTGTCCCACGAGATTGCAGTCGGGACTTCCTCCAGGCTGTTCGCGGTGATGAAGGTGTGTTCGTAGCGCAGGCCTACGAGCGCCTTGAACCTGCGGCCGAGAATGTTGGTACCCAGGCTCATCTGCACGAACGCGGCATCCGTGCGCTCGCGGATGTGATCGTCATTGGTGGGTGTGGTCGGCACCACGAACTGGTAATTGAACGTCCCGGTGGTGGCCGCTACCGCCTGCGGCAGGTTGAACGAGTAGAAGTACGGGACCTGGATGCCGCAGCCGCCGCCGCTGAAGCTCTGCAGGATGCTGCACGAGGAGATCCTCGTGAAGTCAGCCGCAGGCAGCAGTCCATCGTTGGCGGGATTGTAGAATCCCGTTGGGTAGAAGGAATTGTAGCTTGCCGCGTCGGTGCTGAAGTTGGTGCGATCGATGCCGCCCTTGATCTCTCGCAACAGGCCGTCCGAGGGATTGGTCCACTGCCCGTCGAGCTGCACCTGGCGGATTACGTTGCTGAAGTTGGTGGAGTTCGCCTGGGCGAACAGTGGCGAGATGGTGCTCGTGCCGAGGTTGTTCACCGAGTACGGCGCCTGGTAGGTCCAGGTTGTGAGCGGGATCTGAGTGCCGGTGTCGGTGAAGATCTTGGAGATCGAGAGGGCCGGCTGCTGCCCGACGATGAAGAACGAGTTGTTGCCCCCCGGACCGCCGCCCGAGGTCTCGGACGAGTGGTGCGCATCCAGGGTGAACAGCAGGTCATCGGTCGCCTGCCACTTCACGTTGACCCCGGCCGACTTGCCTTCGTCGCGGAAGTGGTCGTCCGAAGCGAAATAGGACAGATCGTTGCCGGCGTCCACGAGATTGGTGATGGTGCCCTCGTTGTTGATGGTGGCGCTGGTGAGGTCGCCGCCATAGCCGAACCAGGCGCCCATGGAGTGACGCTGCTGGTTGTCCTCGAACAGCGAGTAGGTGTAGTCGGTGGTGGCCACCACCGAATCGAACGGCCGGAACTGCAGCACGACCTGACCGTTCTTGCGCACGCGCTGGTGATCGTAGAAGCCCCAATCCTCGCTCTGCGGCCCCCAGTAGTTGCCGTAGGGGTTCTGGTTGTTGTTCGTGACGGTCGCGGTGCCGAGCGCCGGGTTCTCGAGCCAGCCGCCGACGTCAGCGAACTGCTGCGAGCTGTTGCGCTTGTCGTAGGAGCCGCTGAGCAGCAACCCGAGGCGTCGATGGAAGAAGGTATCGCTGAGCAGCGCCGCGACGGAGGGAGTCACCTTCGAGCCGATACGGGTGGAGGTGTCGTCGTTCCCCAGCACCTCGGCGGTGGCCTGCAGGCCGTGGTAGTCGAATGGCCGGGGCGTGACGATGTTCACCGTGGCGCCGATGCCGCCCGAGGGCAGGTCGGCGCGACCCGTTTTGTATACTTCGATGCGCGAGATGCCCACCGGCGAGAGGTTCGCGAAATCGAACGAGCGGGTGGCTGAGGCCGAGTCGGGACTTATCGCGCCCGGCATTTCGCGGCCGTTGAGCAGCACGAGGTTGAATTCCGGACCGAAGCCGCGCACGGTGATGCGCGACCCTTCCCCGTCCACGCGGTCGATGGTCACGCCGGGGATGCGCTGGATGGCCTCGGCGAGATTGGTGTCCGGAAATTTGCCGATGTCCTCGGCCGTGACGGCATCGACGATGCCGAAACTGCGGCGCTTGATCGCCTCGGAATTGATGAGCGACTGGCGCAGTGCCGTGACGGTGACCTCCTCGAGCGTCGGCGGCGCGACGGGCGGCTGCTGTGACGACTGCGATTGCGACTGCGATTGCGGCTGCGATTGCGGCTGCGGCTGCGGCTTCTGCGCGGCGAGCACCGCCGGACCGTGGATCGCCATCAGCACGGCCACGGGCACGGACATGGCCTTCAGTTGCGCCGTGGCCGCCACGCCTCCCGCGCGCCGCTCGCCGCGGCGTCGGGTGTTCTTGGTCTCATTCACGCTGAATTCCCCCTCGGACTGGTTGTCTGTTCACCGCCCGCCCCATGGCATGTACCATGGTTGCAAGCGGTTTCTGAAACCGGTTGCAGAAATACTGCTCGCGCTCTCCCGGATTGTCAAGAGCCGGACCTCACTAAGCTCGGGCTCGCACCGGCGCAGACGTTTTGCATGCGCGCAACAGCTGGGCGTACCACAGCGCGCTGCGTTTGGGTGTCCGCTCCAGCGTGGTGTAGTCGACGTGGACGATGCCGAACCGCTTGGAGTAGCCGAAGGCCCACTCGAAGTTATCCAGCAGCGACCACACGAAATACCCCCGTACGTCCACACCTTGATCCAGGGCCTCCGCCACCGCGTGCAGATGGGACTCCAGGTAGGCGCGGCGCGGCTCGTCCTCGATCTCGCCGTCCACCAGGCGGTCCTCGTACGCGGCGCCGTTCTCGGTGATATAGAGCGGCGGCAGACGGTAGTCGCGGTGCAGGCGCAGCAGCAGTCCCGTGAAATCGCGCGGCGAAACCTCCCAGCCCATGTCGGTCACGGGCGCGCCCTCGCGCGCCGGCACCCAGCGCCGCTGCGCGCCGGAGATCAGCGGGTGGTAGAAGTTGACACCAAGAAAGTCGAGCGGCTGCGCGATGAGCGCGCCGTCATCCGCGCCGGGTCGCGGCGCATCGCAGCCGAGGTACTCGAGCACGTCATCCGGATAGCGGCCGAGCAGCAGCGCATCGAGGTACCACCTCACCAGCAGGCCGTCGTCGCGCCTGGCCTGCATCTCGTCCTGCGGCGCATCGCTTGCCGGATGGATGGGCGAGAGATTCAACACGATACCCACCTGCGCGTCCTGCCGCGCGGCGCGTATCGCCTGGGCAGCCCAGCCGTGACTCAACAGACAGTTGTGCGAAACCTGCAGCGCGGTAGCTCGGTGGCGCACACCGGGCGCGAAAACACCCCGCTCGTACCCCAGGGTGGCGGTCACCCACGGCTCGTTGTGGGTGGTGAAGGATTTCACCCGGTCGCCGAGGCGCGCGGCCAGGATGCCCGCGTAATCGGCGAACGCCTGCGCCGTCGCGCGATCCGCCCAGCCCCCACCGTCGCGTTGGAATCGGGAGGGCAGGTCCCAGTGGTAGAGCGTCGCGTATGGTGTGATGCCGCGCTCGAGCAGTCCATCAACCAGGCGATCGTAGAAGGCCACACCCGCCTCGTTGACGGCGACACCCTCGGGCTGGATGCGCGGCCAGGCGATCGAGAAACGATACGCGGGGATGCCGAGCCGGCGCATCAGATCGAGGTCCGCGGAAAGGCGGTGGTAATGGTCACAGGCCCTCTCTCCGCTCGAGCCGTCGGCGATCATCCCCGGCATGCGGCAGAAATCGTCCCAGATGCTCGGACCCCGGCCATCGGCCGTGGCGGCTCCTTCGATCTGATAGGCGCTGGTCGCGACACCCCAGACGAAATCCCGTGGAAAGCGCTGCGCCAGAGTGCCGGCTCGTGAATCGGTCATGCGTACGTGTCACCTTGCGGCACTGGCCGCCTTTCTTGGCTCATGCTCATCGGGAATCAAATCCGGCGCGTGGAGTCACGCACCACGATCTCCACCGGCGGCGAATCTATCCTCGGGCGCCGTCCCGCAATGAGCGCGAGGACCGCCTCCGCCGCGCGCTCCCCGAGGGTGCGCACGGACTGGCGCACGCAGGTGAGGGGCGGCAGGCTGTAGGAGGATGCCGGCAGATCGTCGAAGCCCACGACGGAGACGTCCTTCGGGACATTGAGCCCTTTGCGGAAAAGCGCCAGGTAAGCCCCATAGGCCGTCTGGTCGTTGACACAGAATATGGCGGTGAAGTCGACGCCAGACTCCAACAGACGTGAGGTCGCGAGCAAGCCGCCTTCCTCGTGCCAGTCGCCGCTCGCCACGCGGCGCGGGTCGAACGGGATGCCGGCCTCGCCGAGGGCCGCCTGATAGCCGGCGAGCCGCTCGAGCGCATCGGGATGATTCTCCGATCCGGCGATAAAGGCGATGCGCCGGTGCCCGATACCGATCAGATGGCGCATCGCGAGCAACGCGCCGCGCCGGTCGTCGATGGGCAGACTGTACGTGTGGGCTGCCCGCAGGCTGCGGCCCGTGACGACCACGGGCACCCGCTTGGCGAACTCCTTGACCGCCGCATCACCCAGGCGACCGGAGAACATGATGATGCCATCGACGCCCCGGTCGATGAACTCCCGCAGGCAGCGCTCCTCATCCACCTCGTTCCAGTTGCCGCTCATGAACAGGGCCGCATATCCCGCCTCGAGCAGCCGGCGCTCGACGCCACGCAGCCCCTCGGCGTAGAACGGACTGTCGATGGCCTGGCTCAGCACTCCGATGGTGAGCGTCCGGCCGAGCGCGAGGCCGCGTGCCGCGGCGTCGGGACGAAAGTCGTGTTTGGTGATCGCCGCTTCGACGGCCGACTTGAGCTCGTCGCTGACTTTGACCGTTCCGTTGATGATGCGCGAAACTGTGCTGGCCGATACCCCCGCCTCGCGGGCAATCACGCGCAGTGTGACAGCGCGACGCGGCCTTGGCCCGCGTTTACCCCGCTCGGGAATCCGCTCGCTCATACCGCGGCCCTCGGCGCCGGCTGCTCGGCCGCATTCATGTCCTGTCCGGGATCCGGAAGCGAGCGATGCCACGGCGAGCGCCCTGAAAAGAGCTGCTCGATCTCCTCCAGCGTCCTGCCGCGAGTCTCGGGAGCTAGCAGCACGACGAACACCAGTGCGGCGAGCGCGAGCAGTCCGTAACCGAGAAAGGTTCCCGCGGGCCCCCAGTGCCGTATCTCCCATGGGAAGACCAGCGTGACGGTGGCGCTGATGAGGGAGTTCCAAAACCCGATGACCGAGATGGCGAGCGCACGCTCACCGTTGGGGAAGATCTCCGACACCATCACCCACATGACCGGCCCGAGCGAGATCGCGAAGGAGGCGACGAAGGTCATGATGGCCGCAAGAACGAGCTCCGGGTGGGCGACCGGGGCGCCCGGTCCGGCCGCGGATCGAAACGCCCAGCTGATGCTCAGCAGGGATATTGACATGCCGAGGGCGCCAAGGACCAACAGGGGCTTGCGGCCCAGGCGGTCGATCCAGCGCATGGCGGCGAGCGTCATGCCGACGTTGACGAGCCCCACCAGCGCCGATTGGCGGAAGGCGCTCGCGAGGCCTCCGCCCGCCTGGGCGAAGATCGTGGGCAGATAGTAGAAGACGGCGTTGATGCCCGTGATCTGCTGGAAGAATGCCAGGCCCGCGGCGAACACCATGACGAAGCGCAGACGCGCGCCGAACAGCGCCGACCAGCGGCCCGTGCGCGCAGTCAGCGCCACAACACTCTCGATCCGCGCGAGCTCGCTCCCCGCAGCGGATCCCTGGAGGGCGCTCAAGACCGCGAGAGCCTGAGTCCTGCGGCCCCGGGCGAGGAGCCAGCGCGGGCTCTCCGGCACCCTCATGAGCAACGCGAGGAACAGCAGCGAGGGGACTGCCTCCACCCCGAACATCCAGCGCCAGCTCCCGGCGCCCGAGGCGAGCAAGAGGTCATTGGAGAAAAACGACGCCGAGATGCCGATGACGATCATCAGCTGGTTGATGGCCACCAGCTGCCCGCGCCGATCAGCCGGCGCGAGCTCGGAGATGTACAGGGGGGCGGTGAGAATGGCCGCTCCGACCGCGAGTCCGCCGAGAACTCGAGCCACGATGAAGGTGAGGAAGGTGTGCGCAGTGGCCGCGAGGAGCGAGGAGCCGAGAAACAGCGCTGCGGTCAGCCAAAGCACCGACCGGCGCCCGAGGCGATCGCTCAGCGCGCCTGCGCCGAGATTGCCCGCCATGGCACCCCAGCCGAGACAACTCACCGCCCAGCCGAGCCGCAGGCTCCCGGCGGCCCCGCCGAGCCCGAAATACTCGCGGATGAGCGGCACCGCTCCGGAGATCACCGTCGCATCGAAGCCGAGGAGGAACCCGCCGAGCGCCGCCACAAGGGCAATGCCGATGCTGCGAGAAGGTGCCGCCATAGAGTGCCCGACTGATGGAAAACGACGCTCTGGAATGCTGGAACCGGCCGGTCTGAAACCGGTTTCTGATGGTGCACTTGGCCGCGGGAAGTTGTCAAGCGCGGAGGGATGTGCAGCGCCGCCCTCCCGTGCAGCACGGGATTCAGCGCAGCGTGCGTTTCGAGGCAGGGTCCGAGGCGCGGGGGTGGGCAGAGGGCCCTGCGCCACAGGCGGCGCAGCGGTTGCCCGGGCCGCGGGGACTCCCCCGCGGCCGTTGCGGGCGGTCAGTTATCGGAATGCGTTGTTGACAACATCGAGAATGACGCCGGTGGCAACTGCCGCCAGCACGGCTCTGTTGTCGACGCGGACCCAGCAATACCCGGGAGGCGGTGGCGCCAGATGGTAGACGACCGCATCGGGAACGATGTACTGCGGCGCGCGGAATGCGATCGGCAGGCGCTCGCCCCGCCCCCATACGCGGTAGTAGTAGCCCGGGGGCCGCCGATACCCGTCCGCGTCGAAGTGCACCCAGCGATGATCGCCGCGGTCATCGTCACGGCGCCAGCGATCGTCACGGCGCCAGCGGTCGTCACGGTGCTCGCGATCGCGATCCTCGCGGCGCCAGTCGTGGTCGCGCCGGTCGTGATCCTCATGACGCCAGTCGTGATGGTCGTCGCCACGCCCGTGGCCGGCCCAAGGCGGCGGATCGGCCAGCGCCAGCGAACTCGCCAGCAGCGAGAGCGACAGGGCTGCGATGATGGTGCGTTTCATGGAGTTCTCCCACTTCGTCAAGCGGCCGGGGGCCGTGGGACGAAGCTTCTCTCACCGTGGCTGACTGGAAGCTGAACGGCGTGCGGGCCGGAAGCCGCGGAGTATGATGGGCGTCACAGATTGGATCATTGTCCGGCGGGGGTACCATGCAACTTCGTGGCTGTCTGCAGCGCCCCGTGGGGGTGCCCGGCTCCGGGATCCGGGGACGCCTGATGCGTTTGGTGTTCGACGAGCGCGGCGTACGCCCGTGGGCCCGCGCAGTGTTGTTCGTCGCCCTCTCGGTGCTCATCCTGCTCGCGGTCGCGAAGGTCATCGATCTGGTCATCTCCTTCGTGCCCGGCCTGCATGAGCGCCTACACGCGGCGAAGCACGCCGTGAAATCCGGGGCAGACATCCCACCGTGGTTTCTCATGATCAACGAGCTGATGCTGCTCGGCTGCGCGCTGCTCGCCACCTGGATCATGACCCGGCTCGAAGATCGGCCACTTGCCCGTATCGGCCTGCCGCGACAAAGGTGGGTACGTGAGCTCGCAGCAGGCTGCGGCATCGGGTTTGCCATGCTGGGCGTGCTGGTGGCGGGATTGCTCGCCCTCGGTTTCGGGCGGCTCGAGCCCGCGACGGCGGGATTCCTGGCGGGGCTGCGCTCGGGGCTGGCCTGGGCGGCGGCGGCGCTGCTGATCGGCGCCTTCGAGGAGATCTTCTTCCGTGGCTACCTGTTCACCATCGTGCGCGAGGAATATGGATTCTGGACGGGGACGGCGCTCGTCACGGCGCTGTTCATGCTCGGTCACGGCCACAATGCCGGTGAGAATCCCATCGGCCTGCTCACCACCGGCGTGGTGAGCGTGTTCTTCTGTCTCGCCATCCGCCGCACCGGCGCATTGTGGTGGGTGATCGGCTGCCACGCGGGATGGGATTGGGCCGAGAGTTACTTCTTCGGCAGTGCCGACAGCGGCACGCACGCCTCGGGGCGGCTGTTCACGCTGCTGCCACAGGGCAACATCTCGTTCAGCGGCGGCACGGACGGGCCCGAGGGATCGCTCCTGTGTCTAGTGGTTCTCCTCATCGCCATCCTCGCGCTGCCCGCGCTGGCGCGCGGGCGACCCGCCGCCGAGGAACTGCCGGCCGCTGCCCATCCGGCCGGCGAGCCCTGAGGGCGAACGCCGGGCCCGTGCGCGGCCTCAGGCGCGCCACGCGCCGCCCGGGACCCGGCCGATTCGTTGGCTTCAGTGCTGCGGGGCGGCTTTCTGCTGCGGCGCCACCTTCTGCAGCTGCGCCGCGCGCGCCTCGATCATCCGCCGAAGCTCCGGGATGTGTGCTCGGGCAACGCCCGCGCCGATCAGGGCGGCGCGCCGCGCGAGCCCCGGCATCACCCGGGCCGCCTTGCGCCCGGTCGGGGTCTGGTAGAAGTGCACCAGGTCCTGAAGCTCGCCTTCGGTGAAGGCTCCGGCGTAGAGCGCCGCGAGCCTGGGCTCCAGCTGCCGCCAGGCGACGTACCTGCGCGCCCATTCGATGATGACGCTTCGGTAGGGGGCCATCATGGGATTGCCCTGGATCATGGCATCGACCATCGCCTTGCTGCCCGCTTGCGAGGCATGCTGCGCATCCATGACATGAAGCAGCAGGTTGGCCGAGCGCAGCCGCGCGGCAGCCGCGTTATCCGCGAGCGCGTGGGTCGCGAACATGCAACCGGCAACCAGTGACACGATGACTTTCATGACATCTCCCTCGAGCGCTGCCCGAGATACTACCATTCGCCGCGCCCGGAAAGCGGGCGGCATCGCCCGGCGTAGCACCAACCCTCGAACTCGACTATCGGCCGCCGGACATCCGCCCGATCGAGCGCGAACTCCCGGGCCTCAAGCCTGCCTTTCCCGCCACACGCCGCGCGCAACGAGCAGCGCGAACGCCAACACCACGGCGAAACCCGTCATCGGCACCGCCATCGACCAGTTGATGCCGGCCGAGCCCGAGAGCGCCCCCATCGCCGGAGTCAACACCGCGCCGCCGACGATCGCCATGACGAGCACCGAGGCGGCGAGCTTGCGCAGCTCCCCGAGGCCGTGGACTCCGAGCGCGAAGATCGTCGGATACATGACGGACATGAAGAAGCTGATCGCGATCAGCGCTGCGAGCCCGATCCTGCCCGGCTCGGCGATGGCAACGGCCGCAAGCAGCGCATTCACCGCAGCAAATGCGGCGAGAAGCTTCACCGGCCTCACGATGCGCATGAGCCCCGCGCCCGCGAAACGCCCGAGCATGAACAACACCAGGGAGAGAATCAGGTAGTCGGCGGCGGTCCGGTCGGAGGTTCCGGGGATCGTCCCTTCCGCATAGCGGATGAGATAGCTCCACACCCCGACCTGCGCGCCCACGTAGAAGAACTGCGCCGCGACCGCCCAGGCGAGGCGCGGACGGCCGAGCAATTGCCGCCACCGGGCCTGCTCGCGCGGACCGGCGTGTGCCTCGTGCGCCACCGGGAACCGGGTCATCAGGATGAGCAGCGCCAGGGCAATCACGATCACCCCGATCACCACGTAGGGCATCTGTACCGCGGTCGACTCCGAGGCGTAGTAGGCCGCACGAGCCGCCGGCGCCATGGAGCGCACCTGCGCGCGCGTGAAGTCGGCTCCCGAGAAGATGAAAAAGCGCCCGATCGCCACCCCGGCGATGGACCCGAGAGGATTGAAGGCCTGCGCGAAATTGAGGCGGCGCTCCGCGCCCTCCGGCGGCCCGAGCACCGTCACGAAGGGATTGGCGGAGGTCTCGAGGAAGGACAGTCCGCTCGCGATCACGAACAGCGCGAACAGAAAGAACCCGTAAGTACGCAGCGCCGCCGCGGGGTAAAAGAGAAACGCGCCGGCGCCGTAGAGTGCCAGGCCCACGACGATGCCCGCCTTGTACCCGTAGCGGCGCATGAGCAGCCCCGCGGGCATCGCGAACAGGAAGTAGCCGAGGTAGAACGCGGACTGCACGAGCCCGGACTGGAAATCCGTGAGCTCGAACGCCTTCTTGAACTGACGGATCAGAATGTCGTTGAGATTGTTCGCGACACCCCAGAGAAAGAACAGACTCACCACGAGCACGAGCGGCAGGACGCCGTTGCGCACCACCGATGCGTAGCGCGCCTCTCTCGTGAGTGCCGCCTCACCCGACTCGGGCATACCCGCTCCCCCCATGAAAATCCGGCTCCGGACGCGACCCGCCCGCCCCGCCGGGGCAGAGAATCTCGCCGGTGAAATTGTGAGCTACATATAAAACGCGTGGCGCCCGCGGGTCAAGCACCACCTTCCCCGGGGCAGCCACCCGACCCCAGCCCGCGCGAGATCTCGGCGGCGGCCGCGCACAGCCGCTCGATCGCCTGGCGCCGCCCGGCCCTTGCGCCGCGCTGCTCGACGAACGGCACGGTGAGCGCGGCGATGGGCGCCCCGTTCAGGAGTATCGGCGCGGACAGGTCCGTGACGCAGGCGACCACTTCGCTTGCAATGCTGGCGTAGCCGCGGGAAGCGATGGAGCGCGCCGCGACGATCATACGCCCACGGTCGTAGCGGACCTGCCTGCGATCGAGCATCTCGAGCCACCGGTTCCGGGTGGACTCGCTCTGGAAGGCGTAGAGCACCAGCCCCGAGGTGGAGTGCGGAATGGGTCGGCGATGCCCCACCCGCACCACGAACCCGAGGTCGCCGGGGGATTCCACGCGGGCGATCACGATGATGATCTCTTCGGAGGCCACGGCGAGATGACAAGGCTGCAGGATGGTCGTCGCCAGCGCGTGCATCACGGGCAGCGCCACCTCCAGCAGACCCTTGATGGGCGGATGCTCCATGCCGAGCATGAACAGGCGGTTGCTGAGCAGATAGCCCTCCGCGCCGTGCGCACGCGTGAGATAGCCGCGCTCCTCGAGGACCTGCAGCATGCGGAAGATCTCGCTCTTGGACCTTCCGAGGCCCGAGGAAATCTCCGACAGGGTCAGGGGTGCGGATCTCGGCGCGAGGAACTCGAGGATTTCCAGCCCCTTCTCGAGAGCCGGCGCCCGGTAGCGCTGCGAGACCGCCATGCCTGCCTCCCGTGTAATGAATGATGCGCGGATCCGGCGCAGTCTACGTCATGCGGGGCCGCTTGACAGGCCGGGGGACCGGCTTATGCTTTCAAGGATAGAATGTGTTTTCATTCATGAATCCATGTCTCGTCTCCGGGCTCGGCCCGGCCGCACACACCGAGCGGCTCCTGCCCAAGGCCGGCCTGCAGGTGCCCATCCTCGGGTTCGGTGCCGCCGCGCTCGGCAACCTCTACACCGCAATCGACGATGCGGTGGCACACGCGGCGGTCGAGGAGGCGTTGCGCCTCGGCATCCGCTATTTCGACACCGCGCCCTACTACGGCTACGGCCTGAGCGAGCAGCGGCTCGGGGATGCGCTCGCCTCGACGCCGGCCGACATCCGCATCTCCACCAAGGTCGGCCGTCTGATCGTGCCCGCCGCACGCGATGCGGCGGCCCCCGATGACGGTTTCGCCGTGAGCGGACGGCGCGCGGTGTTCGACTATTCGCGCGATGGCGTGTTGCGATCCTTCGAATCGAGCCTGAAGCGGCTGCGCCGGGGCTGGGTGGACATCCTGCTGCTGCACGATGTCGGCCGCGAGACGCACGGCGTACGGCACGAGGCGATGCTGCGCCAGGCGCTCGAGGAAGCGCTGCCCGCGATGCAGTACCTGAAGTCCTCGGGCGCCTGCCGCGCCATCGGCATCGGAGTGAACGAGGCGGCGGTGTGCCTGGAGATACTGCCGCGCTTCGATCTCGACTGCATCCTGCTCGCCGGCCGCTACACGCTGCTCGAGCCGCATGCCGAAGCCGACACGCCCGTCGGCGCATTGTTCAGCGAGGCGCAGCGGCGCGGCGTCGGCATCCTGGTTGGCGGGCCGTTCAACTCGGGCCTGCTGGCCGGCGCCCGCGAGCCCGGCAGCACCTACAATTACCGGCCGGCCGAGGCCGGCATGCTCGAGCGGGCGCGGCGGATCTACTCCCTCTGCGCCGAGGAGCGCATCGAGGTGGGCGCGGCGGCGCTGCAGTTCCCCCTGGCGCATCCAGCCGTCGTGTCGGTGATCGCAGGCATGCGCTCGCCCGAGGAGGTCTCGAGCGCGCTCGCACGTTTGAGCGCCACCCTGCCTCGCTCGCTCTGGGAGCGGCTGCGCCACGCCGGGCTGCTCGCGCCGCAGACGCCAACGCCGTAATGCGGATCGATGCTCACCAGCACCTCTGGCATCTGGCGCGGGGCGATTACCTCTGGCTGACTCCCGCCGCGGGGGCGCTCTACCGCGACTTCGCACCCGAGGACATCCTGCCCACGCTCGCGGCCGCCGGGATCGGCGCAAGCGTGCTCATCCAGGCCGCGGCGACCGAAGCCGAGACCCGCTTCCTGCTCGAACTGACGCGGCGACACCGACAGTTCGCCGCCGTGGTCGGCTGGGTCGACTTCGAGTCACCGGAGGCGCCCGCGCGCATGCGCGCGCTGCTGCGCGAGAGCGAAGGAAAGCTCAAGGGCCTGCGCCCCATGGTCCAGGACATCGAGGATCCGCGCTGGCTCGCGCGGCCCTCGCTCGACCCCGCGTTCGAGGCGCTCATCGAGTGCGACTTGTCGTTCGATGCGCTGGTCCGCCCCGCGCAGCTGCCGGCGCTGCTACAGCGGCTGCACCGCAACCCGGCGCTGCGCGCCGTCCTCGATCACGGCGGCAAGCCCGATATGTCTGGCGGGGCGCTCGCCGAGTGGACCACCGAGATCAAGGCGCTCGCGGCCCTGCCCTCGCTCCACTGCAAGCTCTCGGGTCTTATCACCGAGGCCGCCCCGGGCGCGAGCGCCGCGGACCTGGATTTCGTGGTGGCGACGCTGTTCGGCGCCTTCGGTCCCGGGCGCATCCTCTGGGGAAGCGACTGGCCGGTGGTGACGCTGCGCACCTCCTACACGGAATGGCTCGACATGGCGATCGAGCTCGTACGGCGGCACGCCCCGGGACACGAGCACGATGTCTTCGCGCGCAACGCCGCGCGCTTCTATCGCCTCGCCGAATGAAACGCACAACCCACGCAGGCTCACCCGCTTGACCCTCATCACCGATCTCGAAACCCACGACATCCGCTTTCCGACCTCGAGGCACCTGGACGGATCGGACGCGATGAACCCCGATCCGGATTATTCTGCGGCGTACGTGATACTGCGCACCGACGTGCCCGAGCTCTGCGGCCACGGTTTCGTGTTCACGATTGGCCGTGGCAACGACGTGCAGACCGCTGCCCTCGGCGCACTGCGCCATCGCGTGCTCGGCCGCAGCGTGGAGAGCGTGCTCGATGACCTGGGCGGCTTCGCGCGCGAGCTGACCGGGGACTCCCAACTGCGTTGGCTCGGCCCCGAGAAGGGCGTGATGCACATGGCGATCGGCGCGGTGATCAATGCCGCGTGGGACATGGCCGCGCGGCGCGCCGGCAAGCCGCTCTGGCGGCTGCTTGCGGACATGAGTCCCGAGCAGATCGTCGATGTGATCGATTTTCAATACATCGGCGATGCGCTGACGCGCGCGGACGCGCGCGGACGCGCTGGCGCTGCTGAAGGCCGCGGAACCGCGCAGGGCGGCGCGCATCGAGACACTGCTCGCTGACGGCTATCCGGCCTATACGACGTCCCCGGGCTGGCTCGGGTACTCGGACGAGAAGCTCGCCACGTTGGCGAGGCAGGCGGTCGCGGATGGCTTCCGCACGATCAAGCTGAAAGTCGGCAGGGACCTCGGAGATGACATCCGCCGCTGCCGGATCGCCCGCGAGACGGTTGGACCCGCAGTGGCCCTCGCCGTCGACGCCAACCAGCGATGGGACGTGCCCACCGCCATCACCTGGCTGAAGGCGCTTGCGCAGTTCGACCTCGCCTGGGCGGAGGAGCCGACCAGTCCGGATGACATCCTGGGTCATGCCGCGATCCGGCGGGCGGTCTCCCCGGTGCCGATCTCGACCGGCGAACACACCCACAACCGCGTCATGTTCAAGCAGCTCTTCCAGGCGAAGGCCGTCGACCTGGTGCAAATCGACGCGGCGCGTGTCGGAGGCGTCAACGAGAACCTCGCCATTCTCCTCATGGCCGCGAAGTTCGGCGTGCGCGTCTTCCCGCACGCTGGCGGCGTGGGGCTGTGCGAGCTGGTACAGCATCTCGCCATGGCCGACTACGTGGCGGTGAGCGGCGCGATGGAGGATCGGGCGATCGAGTTCGTCGACCACCTGCACGAGCATTTCCTCGATCCGGTGCGCGTGCGCAATGGCCGCTACCTGGCGCCCCAGCGCCCCGGATTCTCCGCCGAGATGCGCCCCGAGACGCTCGCCCGGCACCGCTTTCCGGACGGTGCGGTCTGGAAAGAGCACTCCGCCCGGTGATCGGGCCGGGTCAGGACGCAGCGCCCGGCGTGCGCTTCTGCCACACGTAGACCGGGAGTCCGGCGAGCATCACGAGCGTACCCCAGTAGAGCGTGTCCTCGCCCGTACCGGCCGCCGCCCACAGGGCGAAGAGAAATCCGAGCGAGGCCAGCACGATGTTGCGGGTTCGCCGTTTCGCCCCCAGAGCGAGCAGCACCTCCGCCATGGAGCACATCATGTACGGCACCAAAGTGAAGAACGTGGCGATGAGGATGATGACGTTGAAGGTGCTCACCAGCCCGTGGCTGTAGTTCATCACGATCAGCACGGTGGCGATGGCGGTCGAGAACAGGAGGCCCAGGGCGGGCGTGCCGCGGCGGCCTTCACGGGCGAACAGATTCGGGAACAGATTGTCCGCCGCCACCGCCTGGGGGAACTGGCCCGCCATCAGGATCCAGCCATTCAACGCACCGAAGCAGGAGACGACGGCGGCGAAGGCGATGAGATAGCCCGCCCAGCTGCCCCACAGGAGTCTTGCCGCATCGGCGAACGGCGCATTGGAATGCGCGAGAGACCCTGCGGGGATGACCCCCATCACCGCGGTGGTGCAGGCAATGTAGAACACTGCTGCGAGCCCCGTGCCGAGCAGCGTGGCGCGCGGAATGGTCTTTTGCGGATCCTTCACATGTCCGGCCGGAATGGTGCCGCACTCGAGACCCAGGAACGCCCACATGGTGAGCGCGGCGCTCGCATCGATGGCGGATGCGGGCGAGAGGGAGACATGGCCCGAGGTGAGCACGTGCGGATCGAGGTGAAAAATGCCAAACAAGGCGAGTGCGAGGAGGGGCGAGAGCTTCAGGACCACCGTGATGAACTGCACCCGTCCGGCGGTACGCACTCCCCAGATGTTCACACCGGTGAGCACCCAGCAAGCCACGAGCGCCGCCGCGGCGCCCTCTTTCGCATGCGTGGCGAGCGCCGGCACGAAGTCCGTCATGTAGCTCGCGAACGCCGTGGCGATGGCCGCAATGGTGGCCGCGATGCTGATCCAGTACATCCATGCGATGAGGAAGCCCGCGAAGTCCCCGAACGCCTCGCGCGTGTAGGCATACGGACCGCCCGCACGCGGCGCGCGCCGGGAAAGGGAGCTGAATACCCAGGCGAGAATCAGCGCGCCGGCGCTGCTGATGATCCAGCCCCAGAGGCTGTAGACCCCGTACACGGCGAGGGAGGCGGGCAGCAGAAACACGCCGGAACCCACCATGTTGCCGATCACCATCGAGGTGGTGGTGATCAGACCGAGACTGCGACGAGGTTCGACACCGGCAGGCATGTGCGGCTTGTTATCGTATTCCGGCGGCCTTCGAGACCCGTACACTACCTGATATTCTCCCCCGTGAGTACGGCGCAGCCTCCGGAGCCCTGCCATGCCCATGCCGCCCGCCCCCGCGCGCATCGCCCTGACGCGGCAGATCAGTTCGGCCATCGAGCGATGCGAGCTCACCTACGTGCAGCGCGCTCCGATCGACATCGGCCGTGCGCGAAAGCAGCACCAGGACTATGAGCAGCTCCTGCGCAGGCTCGGCTGCCAGGTCGAGACGCTTCCCGAGGAGCCGGAGCTGCCGGATTCGGTGTTCGTGGAGGACACCGCCATCGTGCTCGAGGAGGCGGCGGTCATCACCCGGCCCGGCTCGCCCTCGCGCAGACCCGAGACGCCCTCCATTGCCGGTGCCCTCGCCCGCTATCGCAAGCTGCTGCGCATCGAGGCCCCCGGGACGCTCGATGGCGGCGACGTGTTGCGCATCGGGCGGACGCTGTATGTCGGAACCTCCGGGCGCAGCAATCCCGAGGCGATCGAACAGCTCACCGCGCTGCTCGCACCGCTCGGCTACCTCGTGCGGCCCGTGGCGGTCCGCGGCTGCCTGCACCTGAAGACTGCGGTCACGCAGGTAGCCGAGGGCCGGCTGCTCATCAACCCCAACTGGGTGGACCGGGCGGACTTCGCCGGCATGCGGTACGTCGAGGTCGATGGCGCGGAGCCCTTCGGCGCGAACGCGGGCTTGATCGACGATCAGGTCATTTACCCGGCCTCCCATCCGAGGACCGCGGAGCGTCTGCAGCGGCTCGGCATCCCGGTGCACATCGTGGACATGTCGGAGACGGAAAAGGCGGAGGGTGGCGTTACCTGCTGCAGCCTGCTCTTTTCCGCCGCGGGCGCCTAGGGATCGAGGCGGCGCGGACCCGGTCCCTCCTCGGCCAGCCGGTCCCAGGGATTGCGCAAGCGACACACCTTGAGCGAGAGGCAGCCGCAGCCGATGCAGTCCTCGAGCTGACCCCGCAGACGGGTCAACAACGCGATGCGGCGGTCGAGATCCGCGCGCCAATGCGCCGCAAGGCGCTTCCAGTCGGCCGCGGTGGGCGTTCTGCCCTCCGGCAGCGAGCGCAGCGCCTCACGGATCGTCGCAAGCGGCACGCCAAGCCGCTGCGCCACCTTGATGACGGCGACCCTGCGCAGCACATCGCGCGCGTAGCGGCGTTGATTCCCGGCGCTGCGCCAACTCGCGATGAGCCCCTGCGCCTCGTAGAAGTGCACGGTCGACACCGCAACACCGCTTCGTCTGGCGAGCTCCCCCGCTGAGAGCGGCCGGTCGTATTCCTCGGGAGTGATCGGAGCCATGGCGCGCCCTTGACCTCAAGTCAACTTGAGGTTCTACACTGACCGCCATCCGCCTGCAAGCGGGCGGAATCTCCCCCATCCAGGAGACAGGAGGAACGACCATGAAGCAACGCCAGCTTGGCGCATCCGGCCCGTCGGTTGCCGCGATCGGGCTCGGTTGCATGGGCATGTCCCAGGGCTACGGACCGACCAGCGACTTTGAATCTGCCGACACGCTGCAACGGGCCATCGAGCTCGGCATCACGTTCTGGGACACGGCGCAAAGCTATGGCGCTGGCCACAACGAGACACTGATCGGAACCGCTCTCGCCGGCAGACGCGCAAGCATCCAACTCGCGACCAAGGTGGGAATCGTGCGCACCGCCCAAGGCGTGCGCCTCGATGCCCGGCCGGAGCGCATTCAAGGCTATTGCGAGGCATCGCTGCGGCGGCTCGGCACCGATTACATCGATCTTTACTACCTGCATCGCGTCGACCCCGAGGTGCCCATCGAGGACTCGATCGGCGCCATGGCCGAACTGGTGGCGCGAGGCATGGTCCACCATCTCGGGGTGAGCGAAGTCACCGCCGATCAACTCGAGCGCGCCACCGCCGTCCATCCCATCGCGGCGCTGCAGCTCGAGTGGTCGCTCTGGTGGCGCGAGCCCGAAGATGAGGTGATTCCGGCAGCGCGGCGGCTCGGGGTCGGCATCGTGCCGTACTGTCCCCTCGGCCGCGGCTTCCTCACGGAGGAGGCGCCTCCGGCAACGCTCGCGGCCAACGACATGCGCAGCGGCGATGGGCGCTTCAGCGGCCCCGCACTCGCGCGCAATCTCGAAGCGGTTCGCGAGGTGAAGGGGATTGCCGCGGCGCTCGGCGTCAGCACCGCCCAGCTCGCCCTGGCATGGCTGCTCGCGCAGGGCGATGCCGTGGTGCCGATACCCGGAACACGCAAGGCCAAGCACCTGGAAGACAACGCTGCGGCCGAGCGGCTGTCCCTTTCCGGGGATGTTCTCGCGGCGCTCGAGGCGGCCGCCGGCCGCGCGAGCTGGTCCGGAGATCGCCGCTCCTTCGCCGCGCAACACACCGTGCGCGCTTCGGACCGCTTCAGACCGGCTCGCCTGCGCGAGGCTTGAGCGGGACCAGCGTTACGCGTCACACGGGCGTATTGCGCCTGCGTGCCATACGAGGCGCCCCACCCTGGCGGCACGAGCTTGCCGCCAGGGATCCGCGCGTATAGGGTCGGCAGGGAGAGTGACAGGGGAGATGGGCAGACATGCAGCCGACGGCCATCCTCATCGCCGGTCCCGAAATCGCAGCGTACGGATTCCCAGCGGGACACCCCTTCGGGCCCGACCGCCACGACGCCTTCCTGCGTGAGCTCGAGCGCTCGCCGTGCTGGGCGCGGATCGAGCGGCACGCGGCGCGAACCGCGACGCGCCAGGAGTTGGAATACTTCCACACGCCGGCCTACATCGAGCGCGTCATCGCGGCCTCGAAGTCTGGCGGCGGATTCCTGGACGCAGGCGATACGCCGGCCTTCCCCGGCGTATACGAGGCGGCCGCGAGTGTCGTCGGCGGCACTCTCGAGGCACTGGACCGCATTCTCGCAGGCCCGATCCCGCGCGCCTTCATCCCCATTGCGGGGCTGCATCACGCCGGGCGCGACCACGCCGCGGGATTCTGCGTGTTCAACGATTGCGGCGTCGCCATCGAAGCGGCCCGGCGCCGCCATGGTCTGCGGCGAGTGGCCTATGTCGACATCGATGCTCATCACGGTGACGGCGTGTTCTACGCCTTCGAGGACGATCCGGACCTTGCCGACGCCGACGTGCATGAAGACGGCCGCTACTTGTATCCGGGCACCGGGGATCGCGCCGAGACGGGCCGGGGCGCCGCGGCCGGCACGAAGCTGAACCTTCCCATGCCGCCCGGCGCCACGGATGCACAGTTCCTGGCCGCCTTCGAGAAGGTCGAGGCGTACGTCGATGCGCGACGGCCGGAGTTGATCCTGCTGCAATGCGGGGCGGACTCCCTGGCCGGCGATCCGATCACGCACCTCATGTACACGGAGGCCGCGCACGCCCACGCGGCTGAGCGGCTACGCGCGCTCGCGGACCGCCACTGCAAAGGCCGTCTGCTCGCAATGGGCGGCGGCGGCTACGACCGGCACAACCTGGCGCGCGCCTGGACGCGCGTCGTCGAGACGTTGACTTGAGGAGTCTACGCAGAGGGCGCTACCGCGCCCGGCCGCCGAATCACTCCGCGTGACGCGTGGCTTCGTAGAGAAACCACGTTCGGCGCTCCGCCTCGTCGATCCACACTTCGAGCAGGCTCGCCGTCGCCACGTCCTGCTGCTCCTCGCACAGCCCATGGAGCTCGCGCATGGAGGCGGCGAACTGCCTGTTGTCCTCCCGCAGCTCCGCCAACATATCGCGCGGCGTGACGAACGCCGCATCGTTGTCACGCAGGCGCTGCAGCTTCGCGATGTGCCCGATCGAGCGCAGCGTGGTACCGCCGATCTTGCGCGACCGCTCCGCCATGGCATCGGTGATGTCGTGGATCTGCGTCGCCTGCTCGTCGAGCAGCAGGTGGTAGTCGCGGAAATGGGGTCCCGACATGTGCCAGTGGAAGTTCTTCGTCTTGAGGTAGAGCGCGAACGCATCCGCCAGCAGCGCGGTAAGCGCCGGCGGGATGTCCCGGACGGCCTGCGGCGAGAGCCCGGACGGCGTGTCGAGAGTGGCAGTCTTTCGGGGTTTGTTGTCCATCACGGGACTCCTCTCGGTTGAGTGGTTCGGTGCGTGCGCTGCGAGATGCGCAGCGGTCATCTTAGCGCCACGCGCCCGCTTGCGACACCGCCCTCCATCGCCTCTTTCCCCGGCTTCAGCGCCGCGCGTCCGCTCCCCGGTCCCTCCTCCTCCTCGGGCTCGGGCGCGACAGCGCCCGCCGGAGCCGCCGCTCCTGCTCACAGGACTCGCAGACCGGCTTGCGCCGCGCGAGGCGATCGATGAGCACCGTCGCGCCGCACGATTCGCACTGCTCGAGCCCGATCAGCTCGTCCTTCGCGAGTGCGAAAATCAGATTGACCGCCTTCTCGAAATCGAGCGTGCACTGGGGAAAGCAGGCGCAAAACGCCTCATAGGTCGGGCACAACCGCTCCCCGAGCTCCAGGGTGAGCAGGCTCTTGCGAGGCGCGTGTGCGAGGTGGCGCGGCAGGGCCACCCCGTAGATGCGGCAGAATGCCGCGAGCACCGCCCCCTCGCTGCGCGCCCGGGGCGGGCGAACGTAACGGCTCAGGGAGATCGGCGACCGCCCGCGCAGGTGCTTGTTGGTGGCAATCCCCCAGCGCCGGCGCAGCGTCGCGAGCTGGTGGCAGGAGAAGCTCGTCATCGCCGAGATCATGCCCGCGCGCACCTGGTGCGCCATGAGTCTCCAGGCGAGACGATAACGCCTGATGTGGCGCAGCGCGCCGTCACTGGCTGGAATGTCCATGATCCTCCCTGCTTGCTGTTGAAGTGATTAGGTCAAGGCCGGATTTCGATGAAAAATCACGTGAATTGGGGGTGCCGCGTAAACCACTTTGCGGCCCACAATGGCCACCCCCAAGAGGCGTGGCCTGAAAATGTCCAAACGATCCACGAAGAAAGCCCAAGGTGACACACCGCGTTCCCCATCAGCCCCGCCCTGGACGGGGACTCCCTTCCTCGAGCTCGTTCACGAGTTCAACGAGCTGTTCATCGGGGAATTGGCCGAGGTCGCCCGCGGCGAGGATGTGGCCGGCGCGCCGCAGATGGTGCGATCGCACCGCGAACTCTGGGCGGGCCTGGATGCCGCGGCGCGCCGGCGCGCGAGTCACTGTCCGTTTCTGCTCGCCGACATCCGGTTCCGCAACCTGACATGGTGGCAGCAGGTGCAGCATCACCCCGCGGGACACTCCGACAGCCCGCCGGGCGCGCCACCGCTGTTCCCCACGAAGCCCGCCATCGAGCTGACGCGGGACGCGCTCATCGTCGCCTGGAGCACCGCCCGCGAGGACACCCGCCTTGCGGCAACCCTGCTCGCGATGTCGCAGGAGGTTGCCCGGATCGTTGCGCAGCTCGGCCTCGGTCACCTGCGCCACATCACCGATCACCACCATCACGACCTGCGGCCGCGCTGGGAGCACTTGAGCGCGTTCTGGGGCCGGCTGCTCACCGCGGCCCGCAACGATGACCGCGATGCGCTCTACGTGCTGCATCTGCAGGCCTTCCAGCTTGCCGACGCAGGCTGGGATTTCGCAGCCTCCGGATCGGATGCGACCGCGTAGGCCGCTGATGAATGAACGCCTGCCCATGGCCTTCCTCCGCGAATTGCGACACGTGACGCGGCCTTCGCGCACCCTGGAGCAGCCTGCTGGCTGCCCCAGGGTGCCGCAAGGAAGTCCGGCCATCATGACCCCACATGCGCCCTGCGGCCCCCTCGCCCCGGCGTGCAACGCCCGGCGAGGAGCTGAGCCTCAGGCGTCCTGAGCTCCAAGCGGACCCTATATTAGTGCGTTTATCGCCCGAGCGCGACAGCGACGCACGGCCTGAGACGCAGCGGACGACGGGAGTGATTTTCGGCGAAATACGCTCTTGCCAGAAGCGCCGAAACGGGCTCCTGCGGCCGCGCTCCCCGTCAGGTGGGCGCGGAACCTGCGGCCCGCGCCATGGCGCGCCCATATGCTGCTCGCGCGGCACAGCGCCGACTCCAGGCGTTGAGACTCGAATACGGCGTGAAATCCAGCTGCATGAAGCGCAGCCAGTCGATCACGGAGTTGACGTGGGCATCGGCCAGCGTGAAACCCTCCAGGAGGTATTCTCTGCCGAGCAACGCCTGCTCGAGAATGCGCAGACACTGGTGGATGTCCGCCGACGCCGCCTCCGCGGCCTTGGCGTTGTGCTGCTCGGCCGGATAGTACTCGCTGGTGTTTCGCATCCAGCGTCCCGCAGCCTCCCCCAGGGTCACATTCGCCCATGCAACCCACTTCATCGCCGCACCCCGCTCAGGCCCCGGGGCGGGATACAGACCCTTCGCCACCCCGAAGATCTCCCCCAGATACAACGTGATGGCGACCGACTCCCAGATGGGCGTGCCATCGTGCACCAGCAGGGGAACCTTGCCGTTGGGATTGAGGCCGAGGTACTTCGGTGTATGCGTCTCGCTCTTTTTCAGATCGATCACGACCCGCTCGCAGGGCATGTCGAGCTCTTCCAACACGACATCCGTGATCATCGCCGTGCTCATGGGTGAATAGTAGAACGTCAGGCTCATGGTGATCGCTCCTTAGGGTGTACGGACATCCAGTATATGGCCGGCCTTTCCGGCTCGTCCAACCAGCGGGAAGTCACGCACCGCCCTGGATAGCCAGGACGGGCGCCTCGCGCCGGCTGGCGGACTTTCGCCACGGAGCCGCAACGCCCGGCCACGCAGCGGCATCGGTGCGGCATGCTTGCTTTTGCCTGCGATGAAAGCGAGCATGACGGGCGATCGACACCCACCGCACCCGAGATACCTCCCCTCATTCCCAGGCGCCGGAAAGCCCCATGCGGATCATCGTATTGCCCGGGGACGGGATCGGTCCCGAGATCAGCGCAGCGACACTCGCGGTGCTCGGGGCCGCCGATCGCCTCTTCCGGCTCGGCCTGTCATTCGACTACGACGAGGTGGGTTTTTCGAGCCTGGAGAAATACGGCACGACGCTGCGCGATGAGACTCTCGCCAGGGCGCGCACGTACGACGGGATCCTTCTCGGGCCCCAGTCGCACATGGACTATCCGCCGCGCGAGCAAGGCGGGCGCAATGTCTCCGCGGGCTTTCGAGTCGGACTGGACCTCTACGCCAACGTGCGTCCGGCGCGGTCCCGGGCGTTCCTCGGGCGCGGCGCCCGGAACATGGATCTCGTGATCATGCGCGAGGCGACCGAGGGCTTCTATCCCGACCGCAACATGTTCAAGGGGGTGGGAGAGTTCATGCCCACACCCGATGTCGCCCTCTCGGTGCGCAAGGTGACCAGCCACGCCTGCGAACGCATCGCGCGCGCCGCATTCGCCCTTGCGATGAGGCGACGCAGACACGTCACGGCGGTCCACAAGGCCAATAATTTCATCATCACCGATGGCCTGTTCCTCGAGCAGGTCCGCAAGGTGCACGCCGAATTCCCCGAGGTCACGCTCGATGAGGTGCTCGTCGATGCCATGGCCGCACACCTGGTGCGCGACCCCTCGCGTTATGATGTGATCGTCTCGACCAACTTTTATTCCGACATCCTGTCGGACCTCGCGAGCGAGCTGTCCGGGAGTCTCGGTCTCGCCGGCTCGATCAACGCCAATGCCGAGCAGGGGCTGGTCTGCGCCCAGGCGCAGCACGGCTCCGCCCCCGACATCCAGGGCGAGGACATCGCCAATCCAACGTCCCTGATCCTCTCGGCGGCGATGATGCTCGGCTGGCTCGGCGAGCATCGCGCGCTCCCGACGCTGGTGGCCGCCGGTCGGGCCATTGATACGGCCGTCGACCGGGTGTTGGCCGATCCGGCCTCCCGCACACGCGACCTCGGTGGCACGCTCGGCACGCGCGCCTTCGGCGAGCGTGTGGCCGAGGCCCTGACTGCTGGAGCGTGAGACGATGAAGACTGCCGATCTCGTCGATGCGCACGATGCGCTGCTGCAGTTCTGCGACTTGCCCTTGCGCCACTTTGGCCGCGTGAGGGCGTTCTGGGGTCCGATCGCCACAGTGAAGTGCTTCGAGGACAATGCGCTCGTCAAAGCGTCCCTCGAGCAGCCCGGCAACGGCAGGGTGCTGGTGGTGGACGGGGGAGGGTCCACCCGGCGGGCACTGTTGGGCGATCAGATGGCGCTCATCCTGAAGTCCCGAGGCTGGGCGGGCATCATCATCAACGGAGCGATCCGCGACTGCGCGGAGATCGATCAGTTGGAGGTGGGCGTGCTCGGCCTTGCAACGAGCCCGAAGAAGAGCTCGAAGAACGGCGCCGGGGAGCGGGACGTGGCCGTGAGCTTCGGCGGCGCGCAGTTCATCCCGGGTCACTTCGCCTACTGCGACGCCGATGGCGTGCTCGTGTCTGCGCAGAGGCTCGTCTGAGCCGCCGATGACCCTCGGTGCGGCCGGAAATCGCCGAGCGCATCGAGGCGTACAGCCGCCAGGCCGTCAAATCCCCGCGTACCAGGCGTAGCCCTGATCCTCCCAATAACCGCCCCCGCCCTGTCCGAAGGGCCGATAGCTCTGCACCAGCTGGATGTGCATCACGTACTTCGCCATCTTGTAGCCGAGCTGACGGCCCAACCTCAGTCGCAGCGGAGCGCCGTAAGCCATGGGCAGCGTCTCGCCGTTCAGCGCATAGGCGAGCAGCGTCTGGGGGTGCGCAGCCGTGCGCATGTCGATGCTCTCGTAGTAGAAATCACTCCCATCATCCATAGGGTCGGCGCAGAAGAACATCACGTAGCGCGCCTGCGGCCGGGGCACGACCCTGGAGAGCACCTCGCGCAGCCTGGGGCCGGTCCATTCACCGATGCAGCTCCAGCCCTCCACGCAATCGTGGCGTGTAATCTGCGTCTGCGCCGGCATCGAGCGGATGTCGTCCAGCGAGAACGAGCCCGGGCGCTCCACGAGCCCATCGACGCGCAACCGCCAGTCCCTGAAGCCATTGCGCGCCAGCGCCTGATAGTCCGGATTGGCGGGATCGGTGGTGCCGTTGGCCCGAAACACGGGCGCGATGTCGGCGCGCGTGAACTGCGGGGCCAGCGCATCTCGCGAGACGATGGCGCGTTGCGCGGCGCGAGTAAGCCATTCGGCGGAGCCGAGCACGCTTTCGGTCTGAGGCAGGTTCGAGAGCCGGTCGCAGCCGCCAAGCAGCAGCGACCCGGCCCCCGCGCCGAGTCCGAGAATGAGCCGCCGGCGGCGCACGCTGATGATCTCACTCATGCTCGGACTCCGTGGCCGGCGCGGCCACCTCGATCGCATAGCGCCCCGTGATCATCGAGCGCAGGTTGTTCCACACCCCAGAGAGCAACACCATCGCGAGGTGCACCAGAAAGAAACCCAGCAGGGCCATGGCGCACACGAAGTGGATCGTGCGCGCGCTCTGGCGGCCATCGAACAGCCACAGCAGCCATGGGTAGCCGGCGTCGATCGTCGGAGACATGGTCAAGCCGGTGAGCACGATGAGCGGCGCGATACCGAAGATGACGCACAGATAGGCGAGCTTCTGCAGTCCGTTGTAGCGGCGAGCCTCCTCGCCCTTGGGAAATCGCAGGCGCAGATGCTCGAGTAACGTGTGCCCGAGGCGCCGCCAATCGGTCCGCCTCATCCACAGGTCCCGGCGCAGGTGACCGGAGATCAGGGCGAGGAGCACGTAGAGCGCCCCATTGACCACCAGGACCCAGGCGAAGAAGAAGTGCCACAGGCGCCCCATGGCGAGCCAGGTGTCGCTCGGGAGCGTGGCCCATCTCGGAAAGCCGCGCTCCGTGTACTGGCCATCGGCGCCCCGGGACCAGCCGAGGAACCCGGTGGTCACGAAGGTGTGTGAGCCGATGGCGGTCACACCCTTGGTGTCACCCCGGTCATCCTGCATAGCATACAGCGCGAGAATCGGGTGCGAGAAGTCAGAGCTCGCACCCCAGTAAAGGTCCGGACGCGCATTGAAGATCTGCAGCCCGCTCATCAACATGATGGCGAGCGTGAGGAAGTTCACCCAGTGCAGCACGCGAACCGCGAGCGTATGGCGATAGATATAGACCTTCCGGTCCGCGCCTTCCGAGAACCCCGATGAATGCTTCACGACATCAGTGCTTCATGCCGTTGTGGTGCATCGCATGGACCCGCGTCATCTTGCCATGGAACAGGGCGCCGCGCC
>DAIDHH010000145.1 GCA_027452045.1 Gammaproteobacteria bacterium | reverse complement strand
CATCGGTCAGTGTGCCGCGATGGGACTCGAGCCGAATACCGTGCTCGGCCACGCCTACCTCGTCCCGTTCAACGTGAAGCGCAAAACCGCTCACGGTGAGGAATGGGTCAAGAGCGTGCAGGTCATCATCGGGTACAAGGGTCTGATTGATCTCGCGCGCCGCTCCGGTCGCATCACGAGCATCAGCGCGCACGAGGTGTGCGCAAACGATGAATTCTCGCTGATCTACGGCACGAACGAGCGCATCGAGCACAAGCCAGCCCTTTCGGATCGTGGCGCAATCCTCGGGTTTTATGCCGTCGCGCAGTTGAAAGACGGCGGCTATGCCATGGAGTTCGTGGCGCGCGCTGATGTGGACGCCATCATGATGAACAGTCAGTCTGCCACCTACTTCGACAAGCAGAGCAAGACCCGCAAGCTCAAGGAGGGGGGGGCCTGGGCCGAGCATTACGTCGAGATGGGTCGCAAGACCGCCATCCGACGGCTCTCGAAGTACCTGCCGTTGTCGGTGGAGTTCCAAACCGCCGCCGCCCTCGATGGCTTGGCCGCTGCCGGCAAGGACCAGCGCCTGGATGCCTCCATCGACGGAGTGTTCTCCGTGCAGCCGGAGGATACGGAGCTGCTCGGTCGGGAGGAGCCGGAGACCGCCGCCGAGGCGGCCGCAACGGTCACCGAGCCGCTGAGCGTCTGACCAAACCTCCCCGCCAGCGTCCAGCTTGTCCCGGTGCATGGGGTTAGTTGAGCCGCCCGGCCCGCTGGCGGGGATTTGAGAATTGCAGGAGCGAGTATGGCTAACAAATTTGAACACTGGGGCATCGTCGAGCTCATGGGTCACCAACGAACTGCTGGCCGACTGACCGAGGAAATGATCGGTGGCGCAAACATGTTAAGGGTCGATGTTCCCGACGGGAACGAGTTCCGCACCGCGTACTACGGGGCGAGCGCCATTTACGCGGTGCACATCACCGACGAGACCATTGCGCGCGCCGCAGCCGACAGCATGGGCTCGCGTCCGCCGTTTGCGTACGAGATCAGCCGGCTGCTGCCCCCTCCTGTCAGCGCGTACAACGTGCCGTGTGGCGCGGACAACGTCGATCAGGACGAAGAAGTGGGCCCCGTTGATTTGCCATTTTAGGAGAGGACGATGAGCACAGCAGAATCACAAGTCATCGCGGCACCCGAGGGCGAACTGCTTTCGGCTGACCTGCAGAAGGTCGGCGCTGCGCTGACGGAATACTCGAAAGTGGACGCGGGCCTCGCCGAGCTGCGCAAGAGCTACGCAGGCGTCGTCTACGATGTCGGCACATCGGCCGGCATGGACGCGGCACGCAAGGCGCGCCTCGCGATCCGCGAGCCACGCTACCGGGTCGAGGAGATCCGCAGGTCCGCGAAGGCGCCCCTCCTCGCCCTGGGCAAGCAGATCGACGGCGAGGCGAAGCGCATCACCGCCGAACTCCTGCAGCTCGAGGCGCCCATCGACGAGCAGATCCGCACGGAAGAGACGCGGCGCGAGACCGAGCGCAAGGCCAAGGAGGACGCCGAGCGCGCCCGCGTGCTCGCCATCCAGACGAAGCTGGCGAAGCTACAGAGCCTGCCGGAAGCCTACACCTCGGCCCTCGCGCCGGCGAAGCTCGCGGAGATCATCACGCAACTGGAGGCTGGCCTGACGTTCGATTACCAGGAGTTCGCCGACGCCGCAGAGGCGCTGCGCCAGGCCGCGCTGGTGGCGCTACGTGCCGCGCACATCGAGGCCCTCGAACGCGTGGAGCGCGAGGCGGCTGCCGAGGCCGAGCGGGCCGCTGACGAGGCCCGTCGGGCTGCCGAACGTGCGGCCGAGGAGGCGCGTATCCGCGAAGAGCGGGCGCGGCTTGAGGCCGAGCAGGCCGAAGCCGATGCCCGCATGAAGGCTGAGCGCGAGAGGATGGAGGCGGAACGGGCCAGGATCGAGGCCGCGCAGCGGCGCAACGCCGAGATCGACCAGCGCATCCGGGCGCTGAGCGGTCCGGCGTATCTCACGGCCACCGATTCGCCGGTGCTGATCGACCAGGTGCTCGGGCAGCTCGCGGATGCGACGCTCACCGAAGCGGACTATGGCGAGCGACTGGGGGAGGCGCAGGAGGCGCGTAAGGCCGGCGTGACCCGGCTGCAGGCGCTCTGGAAAGCCGCGCTCGCGCACAAGGAGGAGCACGAACGGCTCGCCCGGCAGCGCGCCGAGCAGGAAGAACTCGCTCGCGCCCAAGCCGAGCGTGAGGCAGAGATCGCGCGCAGGGAGCGCGAACAGGAGGCGGCCGAGGCTGAGCGCAAGTGGCTCGCTGAGCAGGAGGCCCAGAAAGAGGCCGAACGCAAAGCCGAAGCGGAGCGCTTGGAGCGCGAGCGCCAGGAGCGAGAGGCTGAACAGGCGCGCCGTCGGGCTGAAAGTGGCGAGCAGTTCCTGCGCATGAACGCCGAGGGCATCGTGCGCTGGATCGCCAGCGAACTCGGCTGCGAGCGGATCATCGTCGCAGAACGCCTCGCCGAGATCCCGCGCGAGGACTGGTTTGAGCTCGCGCAGCAGACGGAGGAGGCGGCGGCGTGAGCAGCTCCCTCGTGCTCGGCGCCGATTTCGACGGCGCGACCTTCGTCATCGAGAAGCGCGCGCGGGGCGACAGGTCGCGCGGCCTGTTTGAGTACAGGATGAACTGCTGAAGGTGACGTATGGGTGAAATCGCAGACATGATGCTCGACGGCACGATGTGCCAGTGGTGCGGTGAGTGGCTGCATGGCGGCGAGGACGGCCCCGGCTATCCCGGCCTCTGCGCGTCGTGCGCCCGAGAGGAACGCCGCACGCGGGCCGCGCAGGCTCAGCGCACGCCTGAGAAGGTGAGTTGCCCGACGTGCGGCAAGCGCGTCAAGGCCGTTGGATTGGCCGACCATCAGCGAGATGCCCATGGGGCGCTGACGCATGAGGTGGCGAAGTGAGCGCGGAGAAGGTGGCGCATACGCCGGGGCCGTGGGTCGCTCAGGCATCCGAGCATGGCGAATATCCACACGTTTACCGACCCGAACGCATTGACAAAGATGGCCTGAAATACTGGGATGAGCGCATCTGTGTTGTATATCCAAGCGATGCAGACGATGACCGCGTACATCATCCGGGCGCTTCGGCCAATGCCCGTCTCATCGCCTCGGCGCCGGAGCTGCTCGCCGCTTTGCAGGAACTCCTCGATGAGCAGAACGACGCGCCGCTTGAGAGGCGCCGAAAGCAATGGACCGAGGCGTGCGCACGGGCGCGCAGGGCGATAGCGCAGGCGGAGGGCGGAGCATGACCCCCGAACTCGTCGAGCGCGGCGGCCGGCTAATCGTGTCCGCGCCGTTCAATCCGGAGTGGCGCGAGTGGGCGCGTGACCACGGCGGCAGATGGGACGCCGGCTCGAAGGCGTGGACGTTCCGTCCGTTGCAGCGTTATGCCGTCGAGGCGGCGCTGGCGGAGATTTTTGGGGAGGGTGAGGAATGAACAATCCGAACACCGACGCGCCGGCATTCCCGATAGACAACAAGTACGGCCTTACCAAGCGCGAGTACGTTGCTATCCAACTCGCGGCCGGCATGTTGGCGGACGAGTCCGCTGATCCAGGGAGCACCTATCCACCAAACGGCTTAGCGTACCGCGCTGTCGAGTTCGCCGACGCCCTACTCGCCGAGCTGGCGAAGACGAAGGAGGCGAAGTGAGCACCAACACCCCCGAGCGCTTCCGCGAGGTTGAGCCGCTGCCCATCGCAGACGGATGTAAAGCAGCGACGATCAGTAATGGACGAACTCTAATTGTCCATATGTTGCTCTGGGATATCGCCGAAGCCCGCGCCCTGCGCGACTGGCTGAACAAGGCGCTGCCGGAGGAGAAGCCGTGAGTGAGCAGAAGATGGGCGATGAGGTGAACCACTCAGAAGGCGGTTTGGTACCGCCAATCGCCGACGCTCGGAAAGCCGCCCCGCCCACCTTAGCTTTCACAAAGCGTCGAGTTCAGCAATTGGAGACGGCCCCAGGATTTGAAATGTGGGTGGCCGTTTGGGGAAACCGCGGGCGCGGCGACGTGATGATCGGCGCGCCTACCCTAGACGAACTGGCAGACCGGTGGGAACAAATCACTAACAGCGACTTCGACCGCGATATGGCGCAACGTATAGTAACGCTCGCTGCCAATACTGCGCAGGTGCGTCCATGGTAGATGAGGTGATATTCAAGTGCTCGCGCTGCGATAGCCGGAATGTTTACGGCTTTCGGCTCGATCAGGACTGCGGGGCGCAGGCCGATGACTTAGCGGTGAAAGCATGACCCAGCCGACGGAGAGTCCGATGATGACCTCGCAGGAGAACCCTATGCTCACTACCGATCCCCTCCGGCGCTGGAAGTGCGAATCCTACTGCACCTGCGGCTCACGGAAGGGCCATTTCGAGCTCAGCGATACGGGTGCATGGGTGCTGTACACGGACGCAGTGGCCGACCGCGAAGCGGCGCTCAAAGATCTTGGAGATGCGATGCAAGGGCGAATAGACGCGCTCGCCGAAGAGCTGCGCCTAGCGCGCCTCAAGATCGCCATCCTGCAAGATCCCGACGAGGAACCGACTGCGGGGAACGCGCTATGACCGGCAATTCCTCTACCGACAACCGCATCCTCGGCCCAGGCGTCACGCGCGACCTGGAATATCGCGGGGACACTGCGGAAGGCACGCTCTATCTGGGCGCTGAAGCGGTCACGATTCGCGCGGACTTCAAGACGATTCAGAGGATCGCGCAGCACTTCCGTGACTGTTACCGCGACGGGTATCGAGCTGGCCTCACTGAGGCCCGGCGCGCGTTACAAGCGATGGAGAGAACGGCATGACTCAGCGGACATCGAATCCGAAGGACCGCCCATGCATCATCGTATCAGGGCTCGGTCGCTGCGGCTCAAGCCTCGTCATGCAGATGTTGCATGCCGGAGGGGTCGAGTGCCTGGGAGCGCCTCCGGCTTTCGAGCCGCCGGAGAGTAGCCCGATGTACCTCACTCGCGATTGGATGCGCGGACAGGCCGGGAAAGCGTTCAAGCTGCTCGATCCGCAGCTATCTCGGGTTGCCTTTGAGGGCGAGCGGGCCGTCGTAGTGCTCCTGCAACGCGACGTGAAGCAGCAGGCAGCGTCAATGGCGAAGTTCGGAGAGCTGGTTGCTGGCTTGTCATACGGGCGGTCGGAGCGACGAAGGCTCGCCGCCAGTTTCGAGCGAGACTTGCCGAAGGCGCGCGCGAAATTCGCGACGCTGCCTACGCTTCTTTTGTCCTTCGAGCGGCTGATTCTTGAGCCGGCAATCGCGGCGCGCATGCTCGGGAGCGCACTGCATCCATATGGCTTCCAGCTTGACGAAGTGCTGGCCGCCAGCGTTGTCCGCGCCAGATCTCCAGACTGTTACCCCGGATTGCTCGA
>DAIDHH010000144.1 GCA_027452045.1 Gammaproteobacteria bacterium | reverse complement strand
TGCCCCGATGAGGCAGATCATTCTGGATACCGAGACCACCGGTCTCGAACCTTCGCTCGGGCATCGCGTCATCGAAATCGGCTGCGTGGAGCTGATCAATCGGCGGGTCACGGGAGACACTTTCCACCGCTACCTGAACCCGGAGCGAGACATCGACGACGCCGCGATCGCGGTCCACGGGCTCTCGCGCGCGGATCTGGCCGGCCAGCCGAAATTCGCCGAAGTCGTCGATGAGCTGCTCGCATTCATCGGGGAGGCGGAGCTCGTGGCCCACAACGCTTCCTTCGACGTGGGATTTCTCGATGCCGAGCTCGCCCGCTGCGGCCGCCCCGTGAAGCTCGCCGAGCGATGCCACGTCCTCGACACTCTGGCGCTCGCGAGGGAAATGCACCCCGGACAGCGCAACAGCCTCGATGCGCTCTGCAAGCGCTACAACGTCGATAATTCGCGCCGGGAGCTGCACGGAGCGCTGCTCGATGCGCGCATCCTCGCCGATGTGTACCTGGCGATGACCGGAGGCCAGGCCACCCTCGAGCTCTCGCGCAGCGCGGCGCGATCGGCGGGCGAGGCCCCCAAAGCGGTGCGTCCCAGCGCGCCGCTCAAGGTGCTTGCGGCCAATGCCGAGGAAGTCCGCGCCCACGAGCAGATGCTGACGCTCATCGGCAAATCGAGTGGCGGGCGATGCCTGTGGAGCGCCCTCGAGGCGCAAGTGCGCAAAGACGGCGCGAATTGAACGCGGCCCGTACCCGCGCTCTCGGAATCGACCGCTGAGGCCGCTACGGCATGGCGGCCCGGGGAGTCCCCGGGGCGATGCCACGCTAGAATAGGCATTTAACCGCCGGAGCCGTCCGTGAACCGACCCCCTCCCGCCCTGCGCGTTCCCCTGCTCGACCTCAAGCCTCAGTACGAGGCGATCGCTCCCCGCGTGCGCGAGGTCCTCGAGGCGGTGTGCGCCAGCCAGCAGTTCATCCTGGGGCCGCAGGTGAAGACGCTCGAGGCGCGCATTGCGGCCTACGCGCAGTGCCGGCACGGCATCGGGGTGTCCTCGGGAACCGATGCGCTGCTGCTCGCCCTGATGGCCCTCGGCATCGGGCCCGGCGATGCGCTCATCACCAGTCCCTACACCTTCTTCGCGACGGCGGGCACGATCGCCCGCGCCGGGGCACGGCCCCTGTTCTGCGACATCGAGCCCGATACCTTCAACCTCTCCGTCGCGGCCGTGAGCCGGCTCATCGAGCGGGACTGCGAGGGGCGCGACGGTGCGCTCATCCACCGTCCCACCGGACTTCGCCTCAAGGCGCTCATGCCCGTGCACCTCTATGGCCAGCTCTGCGACATGGCGCCGCTCATGGGCCTTGCCCGCCGTTTCGGGTTGAAGGTGATCGAGGACGCCGCCCAGGCCATCGGTGCGCGCGATGCCGAGGGGCGTCATGCGGGCAGCTTCGGGGACGTCGGCTGCTTCTCGTTCTTCCCCACGAAGAATCTCGGTGCCTTCGGTGATGCCGGCATGTGCGTGGCCCAGGATGCGGCGCTTGCCGAGCACATGGAGGTGTTGCGCGTGCACGGTGGCAAGCCCAAATACCACCATGCCTTCATCGGCGGCAATTTCCGGATCGATGAGCTGCAGGCGGCCGTGCTCAACATCAAGCTCGATTACCTGGAGGACTGGTCGGCCAAGCGCGCGCTCAATGCGCGCTATTACGACCAGGCGTTCGCGCGCAAGGGTCTTGATGCGGTGCAGACCCCGGTGGCGCGCCAGGGCTATCACCACATCTACAATCAATACATCGTCCGTGCGCGCGACCGTGATGCGCTGCGCGAGCATCTGTCCGCCCACGGAGTGGGGACGGAGATCTACTACCCGATTCCCCTTCACCTGCAGCGCTGCTTCGCCTATCTCGGGCACGCCCCGGGGGATTTCCACGAGGCCGAGCGCGCCGCGCGGGAGACCCTGGCGCTTCCCATCTACCCCGAGCTCACCGAGCAGCAGCTGCAGTACGTCGTCGATACCCTCGCCGCATTTTATTCGGGCGCCGGTACCGCCTCCGCCCGCGCCTGAGGGCGCAGGCACGCAACGCAAAGGAGACCTCTCATGCCCTCACCAGGTCCTCGCACCGCCCCTTGGTCTGAGCTGACCGCCCACGCCACGCGCCTCGGCACCGTGGCGACGCACGAGCTGTTCGCGCGTGATCCGGGGCGCTTCGAGCGCTTCTCGCGCGAGGGCGCCGGGCTCCTGATGGATTTCTCGCGCCAGCACCTCGATGAGATGGTGCTGGCCAAGCTCGAGGAGCTCGCCGAGGCGGTGGGCCTGCGGGAGTATCGGGAAGCCATGTGGCGCGGCGAGAAGATCAACGCCACGGAGGGCCGGGCGGTGCTGCACGTGGCGCTGCGCCAACCCGCCGGAGCACGCATCGGCGGGACGGAGATCGCCCAAGAGGTGCTCGAGGAGCGCGAGCGGATGCTCACTTTCGCGGAGAACGTGCGTTCGGGGCGCATCGTGGGCAGCTCGGGCAAGCCTTTCAACCGGGTGGTCAACATCGGTATCGGCGGCTCGGACCTCGGGCCCGCGATGGCGGTGCGCGCGCTGCACCGCTACACGCTCGATGCCCCCCGGTGCGAGTTCGTCTCCAACGTCGATGGCAACCGGCTGTCCGACATCCTCAACGACGCCGATCCGCGCTCGACGCTGTTCGTCGTCTCCTCCAAGACCTTCACCACCCTCGAGACGCTGACCAACGCCCGCACCGCCCGCGCGTGGCTGCGCGAGAAGCTCGGCGAGGAGGCGGTGCGCGAGCACTTCGCGGCGGTGTCGGTCAATCATCGCGCCATGGATGAGTTCGGGGTGCATCCCGAACATCGCTTCAAGATGTGGGACTGGGTGGGCGGGCGCTATTCGATGTGGTCCTCGATCGGGGTGTCCCTCGCGATCGCCATCGGCCGGGAGGGCTTTCTCGCCTTCCTTGCCGGCGGGCACGAGATGGACGAGCACTTCCGCACCGCCCACTGGCACGAGAACCTGCCGGCGCTCATGGGTCTCATCGGCATCTGGAACATCAACTTCCAGATGCTGCCGACGCTCGCCGTGCTGCCCTACGACGAGCGCCTCGGCAGGCTTCCAGCCTACCTGCAGCAGCTCGAGATGGAGAGCAACGGCAAATCCGTGACCCTCGAGGGCCGGCGGGTGGAGTGGCAGACGGCCGCGGTGATCTGGGGCGAGCCGGGCAACAACGCCCAACACTCCTTCTTCCAGCTGCTGCACCAGGGCACCGCGAGGGCCGCGCTCGACCTGCTGCTGCCGGCGAAGTCCTCCTGCGACAGCCAGGCTCAGCAGGACCTCGCCATCGCCAACTGCCTGGCGCAGGCCGAGGCGTTCATGGCGGGACTGTCCGCCGAGGCGGTGCGCGCAGACCTCGAGCGAGCGCAGTTGCCGCCGGAGCGCATCGAGGCGCTCACCCCGCACAAGGTCCACCCCGGATCGCGTCCGAGCACCCTCATCGCCTTCCCGAGGCTCGATCCGGCCACCCTCGGCAAGCTGGTCGCGCTCTACGAGCACAAGGTGTTCACGCAGGGGGTGATCTGGGGCATCAACTCCTTCGACCAGTGGGGCGTGGAGCTCGGCAAGAAGCTCGCCGAGCAACTCGCGCCCTCGGTGCGCGACCCGGACGGGGCTCCGGCGGCCTCGGCCGGCGTGGCGAAAGTGCTGGCGCGGCTCGCCGGGTGGCGCGCCCAACCGTAGATCGGGTCCACAGAAAGGGGGACACGTGAGCGAAGTCTTCAGAACCAACCTGGGCGAGCATCGGGCGCTGTTCGAGCGCCTGGCGGCGCTCGAGGCCGACATCGAGCGGGCCGCCGCGATCATCGCCGCGGCGCTCGGCAATGGCCGCAAGCTGATGCTGTGCGGTAACGGGGGGTCCGCGGCCGACAGCCAGCACATCGCGGCGGAGTTGACCGGCCGGTTCATCAAAGACCGCCGGCCGCTCGCGGCCCTGGCGTTGACGACCGACACCTCGGCGCTCACCTGCATCGCCAACGACTACAGCTACGAGGAAGTGTTCGCCCGGCAGGTGAGCGGGCTCGGGATGCAGGGGGATTGCCTGATCGGCCTTTCGACCTCCGGCAACTCGAAGAACGTGATCCGGGCCGTGGAAGTGGCCCGCGAGAGGGGGATACACGTCATCGGGCTCCTGGGCCGCGATGGCGGGGCGCTCGCGGCTCGATGCGATGTGCCCATCGTCGTGCCGAGCGCCGCCACGGCGCGCATCCAGGAAGCGCACATCTTCATCGGCCATACCCTCTGCGGCCTCGTGGAAACGGCGTTGGGGCTCGCATGACGCTGACGCACCCGAGTGATCTCAAAGCCCGCCTGCAGGCTGCACGCGTGCTGGTCGTGGGCGATTCGATGCTCGATCAGTACCTGTTTGGTGACGTGGAGCGCATCTCTCCGGAGGCGCCGGTGCCGGTCGTGCGCGTCAGGCGCCAGGAGGAGCGCCTCGGCGGAGCCGCCAACGTCGCGCTCAACGTCAAAGCCTTGGGTCCGTCGGTGACTTTGATTACGGCCGTCGGTGAGGATGAGCCGGCGCGCAAGCTCGAGTCGCTCCTCAAGGCGCGCGCCGTGGACAGCCTTCTCGGCCGCGATCCGAAGCTCTTTACCTGTGTGAAGCTGCGCGTCATCGGCCGCTCGCAGCAACTGGTGCGCGTGGATTTCGAGAACCAGCCCGACCACGAGGTGCTCTCGGGCATGCTCGCGGATTTCGCGCGCATCGTGCCGCAGTACGACGCGGTGCTGTTCTCCGATTACGGCAAGGGCGGCCTCACCCACATCCCGAGGATGATCGAGTTGGCGCGGGCGGCCGGCAAGCCGGTGCTGGTCGACCCCAAGGGCGACGATTACCGCCGCTATGCCGGCGCCACGGTGGTCACTCCCAACCGCGCCGAGCTCGCCCAGGTGATCGGCGCCTGGCAGTCCGAGGGGCAGTTGCACGAGCGCGCCGAGAAGCTGCGCCGGGACCGCCAGCTCGATGCGCTGCTGCTGACGCGCAGCGAGGAGGGCATGTCGCTCTTCGATGAGGCGGGGCACGTGAGCGTCGCTGCGCAGGCGCGCGAGGTGTTCGATGTGACCGGCGCCGGAGACACCGTCATTGCCACCCTGGCGGCGATGCTCGCCGCCGGCCTTACCCTGCGCGAAGCGATGCCGGTCGCAAACCGCGCCGGCGGCATCGTGGTCGGCAAGTTCGGCACCGCCACCGTGAGCTACGAGGAACTATTCGAATGAAAGTGGTGGTGACGGGCGCAGCCGGCATGGTGGGGAGCAATCTGGTGCACGGGCTCAATGCCGCGGGCATCGATGACATCATCGCGGTCGATGACCTCACCGAGGGCATGAAGTACCGCAATCTCCTCGGCGCGGGGATCAGCGACTACTTCGATCGAGGCGAGTTCTACGAGCGCTTCGAGCGCGGGCAGCTCGGGCGCATCGAGGCGGTCTTCCACGAGGGGGCGTGCTCTGACACCATGGAGCACAACGGCCGCTACATGCTCGACAACAACTATCGCTGCTCCAAGCGGCTGCTCGATGCCTGCCAGGGGCAGGGCACGCGCCTGCTCTATGCGTCCTCGGCCGCGACTTATGGTGACAGCGCGGAGTTTCGCGAATCGCCGCAGTGCGAGCGGCCGCTCAATGTCTACGGCTACTCGAAGCTCCTCTTCGACAACGTCGTGCGCCGGATGCTGCCCGCGGCAAAGCACCAGGTCGCGGGCTTCCGGTATTTCAACGTCTACGGTCCCCGGGAGCAGCACAAGGGCCGCATGGCCTCGGTGGCCTTCCATCACTTCGGTGAGATCCGGGAAACGGGCACCGTGCGGCTCTTCGGCGAGTACGGCGGCTACGGGCCCGGCGAGCAGACGCGGGACTTCGTGTACGTCGAGGATGTGGTCGCAGTGAACCTGTGGTTCCTGAGCCATCCGGAGCGCAGCGGGGTATTCAATGTCGGCACGGGCCGATCCCAGCCCTTCAACGACGTCGCGCACGCGACGATCAATGCCACGCGGGCGCTGCGCAACGAGCCGCCCCTGACTCTCGAGCAGCAGGTCGCTCGAGGCCTCATCGAATACATTCCGTTCCCCGAGGCGCTCAGAGGCAAGTACCAGTGCCATACGGAGGCGGATCTCACCAACCTGCGCGCGAGCGGTTGCGACGTCGCCTTCGTGGACGTCGCAACCGGCGTCAGGCGCTACGCCGAATGGCTCGCGGGGCAGGGAGCCTGAGGCGCATCCGATGGCCGATCTCCCTCTGTCCGTCAGCCGAAAAATCCTCGCCGCTTCCGAGATCATCGGGCGCAAATGGCCGCGGCCGCTCGTGTTCACCAATGGCGTGTTCGACGTGCTGCACCGCGGTCACGTGGAGTACCTCGCGGCCGCGCGCGTCATGGGCGAGGCACTGCTGGTGGCGGTCAACAGCGACGCCTCCGCGAAGAGACTGGGCAAGGGGCCCGATCGGCCGCTCAACGGCGAGCTCGACCGGCTGATCGTCATTGCGGCGCTCGAGAGCGTGTCCTTCGTGACGCTATTCCTGGAAGACACTCCCTGCGAGCTCCTGAAGCGCTGCCGGCCCGACATCTACGTCAAGGGCGGAGACTACGACATGAGCACCCTGGAGGAGACGCGGCTCATGCGCTCCTGGGGCGGCCGCTCGCTCGCCATTCCCTTCGTCGCGGGCTACTCCACCACGGCGCTGGTGCGTCGCATCCGCGGCAAATGAGCGGGCCGGCGGTCTTCATCGATCGCGACGGCGTGCTCAACGAGGAGCGCGCATTCGTCTACCGCCCAGAGGACTTCGTATTCATTGCGGGCGCGATCGAGGCGCTTGGGCTGTTGCAGGCGGCCGGCTACCGCCTGGTGGTCGTGACCAACCAATCGGGCATCGCGCGCGGCCTGTACACGGAAGCCGACTATCTCGCGCTGACCGCGCACATGCGGCGACGTCTCGAGGCCTTCGGCATTCATCTGGATGCGGTGGAGCATTGCCCGCATCTGCCCGATGCTCCGCTCACCCGTTACCGCCTCGACTGCGACTGCCGCAAGCCCAAGCCGGGGATGCTGCTGCGGGCCATCCGCGCGCTCGACATCGCTCCGCAGAAGTCTTTTCTCGTCGGGGACCGTCTTTCCGATGTCGAGGCCGGACGCGCGGCCGGCGTCGGCCGATGCTTCCTGGTGCGAACCGGATACGAACTGACGGCGGAAGCGATGGAAAGGGCGGACGGGGTGTATCCCGATCTGCTCGCCAGCGTGCGGGATGCGCTGCGGGAGTTTCCGCCCAAGGCGGCTCTCAATCCGCAAGAACATCCGTGACGGGATGTGCGGCCCGTGGCAAGCTTTTGCGATCCCAATGGCGATGGGAACAGGAGCTCCCCCTTGAAAGGCATCGTTCTCGCCGGCGGCGCAGGCACGCGTCTGCACCCGGTGACCCTCAGCATCAGCAAACAGCTGCTGCCCGTCTACGACAAGCCCATGGTGTACTACCCGCTCTCGGCGCTGATGCTGGCGGGGATCCGCGACATCCTGCTCATCTCGACGCCCGAGGACCTGCCGCTCTTCCGGCGCCTTCTGGGGGACGGATCACAGTGGGGCATTGCGCTTAAGTACGCCGAGCAGCCGCGCCCGGAGGGGCTGGCGCAAGCCTTCGTGATAGGTCGCTCGTTCGTCGGTGGCGACCGCGTGGCGTTGGTGCTCGGCGACAACATCTTCTACGGCCACGGGCTACCGGAGCAGCTTCAGGCCGCCGCCAGGGGCGCGAGCGGCGCCACGGTGTTCGCCTACCGAGTGCGTGACCCTGAGCGCTACGGCGTGGTGAGTTTCGATGGGGCCGGCCGGGCGCTCAGCATCGAGGAGAAGCCCGCGCGACCCAAGTCGAACTATGCGGTGACGGGACTCTACTTCTACGACAATCAGGTGCTCGACATCGCCGCCGGCCTCCAGCCCTCCGCGCGCGGGGAGCTCGAGATCACCGACGTCAATCGCATCTACCTCGAGCGCAGCGAACTGCGCGTCGAGCTGCTGGGGCGGGGCGCCGCATGGCTCGACACGGGCACCCACGAGTCCCTGCTGCAGGCCGCGCAGTTCATCGAGACCATCGAGGCGCGCCAGGGCCTCAAGATCTGTTGCCCGGAGGAAATCGCCTACCGCGCCGGCTTCATCGACGCCGCGCAGCTCGAGCGCCTGGCCGCGCCGCTCGCCAAGAGCGGCTACGGCAACTACCTCCTCGAGATCCTGAAGGGCGGGGTTTGAGATGCAGTTCGAGCCGACCGCGCTCCCCGAGGTGATCCTGATCCGGCCGAAGGTCTTTGGCGATGCGCGTGGGTTCTTCATGGAATCCTGGGAGCGGCGCAAGTTCGCCGCCGCCGGGCTCGACCTCGAGTTCGTGCAGGACAACCACAGTCACTCCGCGCGGCACATCCTGCGCGGGCTCCACTACCAGATCCTCAAGCCCCAGGGAAAGCTCGTGCGCGTGACGAGCGGGACGGTGTTCGATGTCGCAGTCGACATTCGCCGCGCCTCGCCCACCTTCGGCCGCTGGGTGGGCGTGACGCTTTCCGCAGAGAACCACCACATGCTGTGGGTGCCGCCCGGGTTCGCGCACGGGTACCTGGTGCTGAGCGACTCGGCCGACTTTCTCTACAAGGTCACCGACTTCTGGGCGCCCGAGCACGAGCGGGCCATCCGTTGGGACGACCCCGATATCGGCATCGAGTGGCCGTTGCCCCCAGGGGCGCGGCCGGGCCTCTCCGCCAAGGATGCAGCGGCGCCGGCGTTTCGCGCGGCGGAGGTCTACGCGTGAAGGTCCTCATCACGGGTGCCGCGGGGCAGGTGGGCAGGATGCTGCTCGAGACCCGTCCCGCCGAGGTCGAGGCGATTCCCCTGGCGCACGACGATCTCGATATCCGCGATGGCGCGGCGGTGCGCGAGCGCATCCTGCGAGACCTCCCGGATCTGATCCTCAATGCCGCCGCCTACACCGCGGTCGACAAGGCCGAATCCGAACCCCAAGCCGCGCACGCCATCAACGCCGAGGGCCCCAGATACCTGGCGGCGGCGGCGAGGGACACGGGAGCGCGCCTGATCCACATATCCACCGACTTCGTGTTCGACGGCACAGCCTCCCTGCCCTATGCGCCAGATGCGCCCACCCATCCGCTGAGCGTCTATGGCAGGACCAAGCGAGAGGGTGAACAGGCGGTGCTCACGGCGCTCGCGAGCCACGCGGTCATCGTCCGCACGGCCTGGGTCTACGCCGCGCACGGGGCCAACTTCATGAATACCATGCTGCGGGTGATGAGCGCCCGGGGCGAAGTGAGGGTGGTCGCGGACCAGGTGGGCACTCCGACCGCCGCGCGCTCGCTGGCGCAGGTGCTGTGGCAAATCGCGGCCCGCCGCGAGATCCACGGCATCCATCACTGGACCGATGCCGGGGTGGCGAGCTGGTACGATTTTGCCGTTGCCATCGCCGAGGAGGGCGCGCAGCTCGGCATTCTGCCCCCCACCGTGTCGGTCACCCCGATCTCGACGCAGGAGTATCCCACTGCGGCGCGTCGTCCCGCCTACAGCGTCCTCGACAATCGCTCGCTCGCCTCGCTCGGCCTCGCGGCCCTGCACTGGCGCCGGCGCCTGCGCGAGGTGATGAAAGAGCTGCCCCATGCCTAGACTCCTGGTCACCGGCGGCGCCGGCTTCATCGGCGCCAACTTCGTACACCATTGGCTGCGCCGCCATGCGCACGATCGCCTGGTGGTGCTGGATGCGCTCACCTACGCCGGCAACCTCGCCAACCTCGAGCCGGTCAAGGACCGGCCCGCGTTTCGCTTCGTGCGCGGTGACATCCGCGACACCGCCCTGGTCGAGAGCCTGCTTCGCGAGGAGCGCCTCGATACCGTCGTGCACTTCGCGGCGGAGTCCCATGTCGATCGCTCGATCCAGGGACCCGACGCCTTCATCGAGACCAACGTGCAGGGCACGCACTCGATGCTCAAGGCTGCGCGCAAGGTCTGGCTCGAGGAGCGCACGGTGTCGAGTCATCGCTTCCATCACGTGTCGACGGACGAGGTGTATGGATCGCTCGCGCCAGAGGATCCGCCGTTCCACGAGCGCACCCCGTATGCGCCCAATTCGCCCTACTCGGCGAGCAAGGCGGCGTCCGATCACCTGGTGCGTGCCTACCATCACACCTATGGTCTTCAGGTCACCACCAGCAACTGCTCGAACAACTACGGGCCGTTTCATTTTCCCGAAAAGCTGATTCCGCTCATGATCGTGAACCTCCTGCATGGGAGAGAGCTGCCGATCTACGGCGATGGGCGCAATGTCCGCGACTGGCTGCACGTGTCGGATCACTGCCGGGGGATCGAGCTCATCCTGCAAAAGGGCCGACCGGGCGAGGTGTACAACATCGGCGGCGGAGCGGAGAGCGAGAACCTCACGCTCGTCGAGACATTGTGCCGGGTCGCCGATGCCGCATTCGCGGACCAGAAGGACCTCGGCTCACGCTTCCCCGAATGTCCGGCCGCCCGCGGTGGGAAAGCGTCCAGCCTCATCCGCTTCGTCAAGGACCGCCCCGGCCATGATCGCCGCTATGCCATCGACTGCGGCAAGATCGAGCGCGAGCTCGGCTATCACGCCGAAGTCACCCTGGAGGCGGGACTCCGGGAGACGTTCAGCTGGTACCTCGCCAATGAAAGGTGGTGGCGAGGCGTGATGGATGGCAGCTACCAGCGGTGGATTGAGACGCATTACCGGTAGGGGCCGGGGCGGGCTTGCGCACCTTGGCTCGGCTTTGCGTGGGCGTGGTAGTATTTGTCCATGTATCCTCAGATGCAGAGCGACCGCAATCGTGTCCTGCAGGCGCTACGGGCCATCGAACCGGAGCTGCATGCGGCGGGGGTCCTGCATGTTTCCGTGTTTGGTTCAGTGGCGCGAGGTGAGGACACAGAGGCCTCCGACGTGGATCTGGCGCTCGATCTGGCTCCTGGAGCCGCTCCCGGCGGATTCCAATTCGTGACCTTTGTCGATCGCTTGCGGCGGATCCTGGCCCAGGCGCTCGAGCGCAGCGTGGACATCGTCATATTGCCTGCGCGGCGCCCGGAACTCCAGGAGGCACTGAGCCACGACGCCATTGCGGCGTTCTGAGCGTGAGCAGCTCAAAGCCTGCGGTCCGCTACCAGGATATTCGGCGCAACATCGCCAAGATAAGGGACTATCTGTTGCTGGGAGGCGGTCTGGAGCGCGTGTTGAGGGAGCAAGGCGTGGCGTACGATGCCATCCGTATGTGCTTCCTCGAGATATCCGAAGCAGCCATCAAACTCGGCGCATTGGCGGAATTGCACGAGCCGGCTATTCCTTGGACGGCCATCCGCGGATTCGGGAACCACTTGCGTCACACCTACGACGAGATAGATCTGACTGCAATCGAGCGGGCAACGGCCGACCTCGCGCGGCTCGATGCAGCATGCGGGCGAGCGTTGGCGCTGCTCGAGCGGGAAGAATCTCCCAAGCCGTAATGAGCGGCGAGTCGACCCCAACCGGGAACCCTGGGATGCGCCGACCGCTCATCGCGCTTCGAGGCTTGCGGCCAGCCGCATCTCGATGAGCGGCTGGCGGGTAATGCCGAGCCGACGAGCCTGCCGATCCATCGACTGAACCATCCACTGCGCAATGTCCACCTCGACCCATATCAGGGTCGATGCGCGGCCGGTGAGCATGGCGCAGGTCGAGGTGCTGATCGGATCGCGTCGCTTGCATACACCACTGGCGGGCGCGCGGTAAAATTTCCGTTTTGTCCCAATTGCCCGTTACTGCAATGCTCGAGCGCCTCGATCTCTACATCAACTCCCGGCGCCACTTCGCGGTTCAGAGGGCTGAGCGCGATGACCCGGCGATGTCATCCGCGGCCGCTGCCCGGATCGAGCGCGCGTTCGCGGAGGGCCAGGGCGCAGGGCTGGTACACCTTGCGACCACGGAGCTGACGACTCCGTTGACGCCGGGGCTG
>DAIDHH010000143.1 GCA_027452045.1 Gammaproteobacteria bacterium | reverse complement strand
CACCGTGGCCGGTGAGCGGATCGATCGGCTCGGCCAGGGGGCGCTCGCGCGCTGGCGGGCCGCGCACGTCGGGTTCGTGTTCCAGTTCTACAACCTCCTGCCCATGCTCTCGGCGCAGCGCAACGTGGAGCTGCCGCTGCTGCTGACGAAACTTCCCGCCGCGAGGCGCCGGCAGAACGCGGCCGTGGCGCTCGAGCTCGTGGGCCTGGCCGACCGTGCGACGCACAAGCCCGGAGAGCTCTCCGGAGGACAGCAGCAGCGCGTGGCGATCGCGCGGGCCATCGTGTCCGATCCGACGCTCCTGGTGTGCGATGAGCCCACGGGAGACCTCGACCGTCAGTCGGCGGCGGAGGTTCTGACCTTGCTGCAACAGCTCAATCGCGATCACGGCAAGACCGTCGTCATGGTGACGCATGACCCGAAGGCCGCCGAATACGCGAGCCACATTCTGCACCTCGACAAGGGCACGCTGGTCGAGACCGCCGAGGCGGCCGCGTGAAATACCTGCACCTCGTGTGGGCGGCGCTCACGCGGCGCAAGGTCCGCACCGGCTTCACGCTGCTCTCGGTGGTGGCCGCGTTCCTGCTCTTCGGCCTCCTCGATTCGGTCAACGGGGCGTTCTCGCAGGCCGGACACAGCGTGAGGGCCGCGCACCGCCTGATCACCACCTCCAAGACGGGCCTCACGTTTCCCCTGCCGCTCAGCCTCTACAGCCGGATCGCCACGGTGCCGGGCGTCGAGGCGGTGACGCACATGAACTGGTTCGGCGGCTACTACCGGGACCCGAAGAACTTCTTCAGCAACTTCGCGGTGGCCTCGAACTTCTTCGATCTGTATACCGAATTCGAGCTGCCGCCGCAGGAGCGGCGCGCGTACGACATGACGCGCACCGGGGCGGTGGTCGGGGCGGCGCTCGCGAAGCAATTTCACTGGAAGCTCGGCGATCCGATCCCGCTCAAGGCGAGCATCTTCCCGCAAAAGAGCGGCTCGAGCACCTGGACGTTCGATCTGGTGGGGATCTACCACGATTCGAAGCACCGCGGCCAGGAGAACCAGATGTTCTTCCACTGGCAGTACTTCAATGAGGCGGCGGCCTTCGGCAACAACGAGGTGGGCTGGTACGTCGAGAAGATCTCCCATCCCAGGGACTCCTCGCGCATCGCGCAGGCGATCGATGCGTTTTCGGCCAATTCCGATCATGAGACCCAGACTCAGACCTCGAGCGCCTTCGCCGCGGACATGGTCAGCCAGTTCGCCAACATAGGGCTGATCGTGCGCGCCATCATGGGCGCGGTGTTCTTCACCCTCATCCTGCTCACCGGCAACACCATGGCGCAGGCGGTGCGCGAGCGCATCCCGGAGCTCGGGATCCTGAAAACCCTCGGCTTCTCCAACGGCGGTGTGCTCTCGCTGTTGCTCGCCGAGTCGGTGCTGCTGCTCGTGCTCGGCGGCATCATCGGCATGGCGCTCGCGGGAGCGGCGGTGAGCGTCATCGAAGCGAAGTACGGAGCGAACATCCCGATGCTGCCGGTCGGTGCCACGGCGTGGCTGCGCAGTCTCGCACTGATGGCGCTCATCGGCGTAGTGGTCGGGGTGGTGCCCGCGCGCCGGGGCATGCGGCTGCGCATCGTGGATGCGCTCGCGGGACGCTGAGGAGTCGTTCATGCGCAAGGCGTTGTTCGTGGTGGCCGCATCGATTGCGGCGGCGATTCTCATCCTCCTCGGGGTGTTGTTGCCGTGGTGGCTGATGGGAGCCGCCGTGGCGGCCTTTGCGATCTGGCTCGGCCTCACCCGCGCGGGCCGGCGCACCGGCTCGGTCGCCGCCGCCGGCATGGCCACTTTGCCGCAGCGCCTCGGGGGCGCCTCGGTGGTGGTGGTGGGGATTGCGGGGGTGGTGGGCGTCCTGGTCGCGCTGCTCGCCATGGGCAGGGGGTTTCAATCGACGCTCCATGCCACCGGAAGCAATGACACGGCCATCGTGCTGCGCGCCGGCTCGCTCACCGAGGTCAACTCCGGCCTGGATGAGAACTCGGTGACGCTGATCGGGGATAAGCCGCAGGTGATGCGCGATGCCTCGGGGCGGCCCATGGCCTCACCGGAGCTCCTGGTGGCGGTGTCGCTCACCAAGCGAAGCACCGGCCTTGCGGCCAATGCCGCGCTGCGCGGCGTGGGGCCCGAGGTCTGGGCGCTCAGGCGGCACGTCAAAATCATCGCCGGCCGGCGCTTTCGCACCGGGATGAGGGAGCTCATCGTCGGCAAGAACGCCGCGCGGGAGTTCCTGCATACCTCGATCGGCTCGACCATCACGCTCAACGGCCAGCCGTGGAAGGTGGTCGGGGAGTTCGAATCGGGCAATGCGCACGACTCGGAGCTCTGGGCCGACACCAACGTCGTCGCCACCACCTTCCACCGAGGCAGCAGCGTCAGCTCGGTCACGGTGCGCCTGAGCAGTCCCAAGCAGTTCGATGCCTTCAAGGCGGCCCTCGCCTCGGACCCGCAGCTGAAGGTCGAGGCGCACACCACGCGCGCCTATTACGCGGACCAGGCCAAGGGCCTGACGAAGCTCATCCGCATCCTCGGGTCCGTCGTTGCGGCCATCATGGGTGTCGGTGCGGTGGCCGGCGCGCTCAACAGCATGTATGCCGCGGTGTCGGCGCGGACCCGCGAGATCGCCACTCTGCGCGCCATCGGCTTCGGCGGCGCCCCGGTGGTGGTCTCGGTGATGATCGAGACCATGCTGCTCGCGCTCGCCGGCGGTCTGCTCGGGGCGGGGTTGGCGTGGCTGCTGTTCGACAACTACACCGCCTCCACCATGGGCGCGAATTTCAGCGAGGTGGTGTTTCAGTTCCGCGTGACCCCGGGGCTCCTCGGCAGCGGTCTGCGCTGGGCGCTCGTGATCGGCTTCCTCGGAGGCCTCTTTCCGGCATTGCGCGCCGCGCGCATGCCGGTGACCGAGGGTCTGCGGGAGCTCTAGGTCGAGGCTGACGCGCGTGAGGTATCTGCACCTCATCCGGGCGGAGCTGACGCGGCGCAAGGTCCGCACGATCCTCACGCTTACCGCGGTGACCGCGGCGTTTCTGCCGTTCGGCCTGCTCACTTCCGTTTACAACGCATTCACGCGGTTCCGGGCGTGCAGACGGTCGCCTACGTCGGATCGTTCTACGGTACCTACCGGGACCCCAGGGACCACGTCGGCGGAGTTCCGACGGTGCGCAGCTATTTCAAGGTGTTTCCCGAGTACAAAGTGCCGTCGGCCGAATGGCGCACCTATGAGCACACCCGCACGGGCGCGCTGGTGGGCGCGAGTCTCGCGAAGCGCTATCAGGCGTTATTTCGATACGGCGCGCGCTGCGAACAACGGCACCGTGGCGGTGTATCTCGAAACGATCGCCCATGCGCGTCAGGCGGACCGCATCGCGGCGCCGGCCTGATGGTGCTCGTCGGCCTCGTGGTCGGGGCGCTGCCGGCGGCGCGGGCGATGCGATTGCGCGTGGCGGATGCGCTCGCGCGACGGTGAATATTGTGAGGTGCCCGGCTCCGCGAGCGGAGACGCTTCAGGTCAATGATCCCGAACCGTTGAGTGATCAGGGGCGGGAACCGTGCGCGATTGACGCCGGCAGGACCGAGGGCCTCTCTCCGGCGCTGCGCGCGCTGGCAGTTGAATGCTACGGGGTTGTCGGCTTTGAGAGTGAAGGAGCGTCCGTTGGGATTTTGCGAATGTCCTTGAGCAGTCCTGGAATGTCGTTGGTGATGATGCTCCAGAGCGTATCGTTATCTATGCCAAGGTAGCCGTGGATCAAGCGATTTCGGGTGGCAACGATCTTTCGCCGGGGAACTTCGGGATACTGATCTCGAATCGTCGCGGGAATGTGGCCCGCGGCTTCGCCGATCAGTTCCAGATTGCGCAAAGTGGCATCGTAGTTCAGGCCGCTGGAGATGAACTTTGCCTGATCCATGACTTACGTATACGCGTGGACTCTTTCCGCGAACCGGATCATGTCCTGCACGTAGAATCTCCATTCCCGCTGAGGCTCAGACATGGACGGCATCCCGCTCGATGAACGGCCGCAATTCGGGCCGGAGAGCCTTCGAAGTGACCAGATCGACGGGGCGTCCCAGCAGGTCCTCGAGGAAGAACTGCACGCCGAAGTAGCGGTCCGAGGTCGCTGGCCCATCGAACGTGACAAGAATATCGATGTCGCTGTTGCTGCGGGCCGAACCTCTTGCTGTCGAGCCGAAAAGGGCGAGATCTGTGACCCCAAAGCGCGCCGACAGCACGCTTTTGCTGCGAGTCAGCAGGGACAGGACCTGTGCGCGATTCATACCGATAGGGTCTCGGCGGGCGCTGTAATCGAATTAGGGTAGCATCTCCCCGGCATCTGTGCTGGCAGGGCGTCGGGGAAGTATCGCCGGCCGCTTCACCGTCCGGGCGGCTGCGGGCCCTGCACCGGCAGGACGAGGGCGATCACGCCGAAGGCGGGGTTGTCGTAGTAGTTGCGCCGGTAGTAGCGCACGCGGCGGGTTTCGTTCAGGACGAAGGTGGTGCCCGGGGCGGCGCCGAGTCCCGCGGGGGGGTGTTGCTCGGTGTAATCGAGCGTCATCCCGAGATGCAGATACTGACCCCGCTCGAGGTACACCTGGCCGGTCAATCCCGGCACATCGACCCCGAGCTGCTGCAGCGTGAAGCCCGAGTGGGTTCCCCAGGCGCTCGCGGTCTGCTCCCACGCGACGTGCGCGACGGTCGTGTACGCGCGGCTTCCGCGCAGGATGTCGGCGATGGAGGTGAGGCGGTATTGCGAGGCTGGCAGCAGGTCGATGAGCTGTCCGATGCCCGAGCCGCTCGGTGCCTCGCCTCCGGTCACCGTGCGCGCCATGCCGGTCTCCGCCTGCCAGTCCTCCGGGGTCCCGAGCGCGACTCGCGCGCGGAAAATGACGATCTCGACGAAGTACTGTCGTTGTCCGGTCGTTGGTGTCGCACTCGAGGCAGCGGGTGCCCCAGAGGCCACGGCGCTCGCGTGCGAGGCGGTGCTCGGAGTCGTCCCCGTTGGAACCTTGGCGGGCTGAGTCTGCGTGGCCGGTCGTGCGGGTGCGGTGAGCGGGGTGCCATTTCCCGTCTTGCTCGCGAGCGCGCCACCCCTTGCGGTTCCGTTTGAAGCCCATGGGTGAGCTGAGGCGGGATGCCATGCGGCCACGGCGAACGCGAGGAGGGCGGTCACGGAGGGGCGGTAGTCCATGGCGGAAGTCTACCGGATCTCTAGTTCGGCTTTGCCTTCGCCTTCGAGCCCGGCGCCAGGCGCTGCATGAGCGCCGCCGCAAACTCAAAGCGCGCGTCCTCCTCGGGCATGGCGCGCGAGATGCGCAGCTTGAGCGGTCCTTCCAGCCGGTACTCGCGCGGCGCCTGCTGCATCAGCTTCACCAGCGCGCCCGGGTCGACGGCGGTGTTCTGCTCGAAGAGCATCGCCCCGCCCGAGGGCCCGAGGTCGAGCCTGCGGATGCCGAGGGTGCGCGCGGTGAGTTTAAGTCGGGCGAGGCGGATCAGCCGCTGCGCGGGCTCGGGCAGGGGGCCGAAGCGGTCGTGGATCTCCCCGGTGAGCTCATCGAGCCCCTCGGCGCTGGCGGCCGCGGCGATGCGCTTGTAGAGCCCGAGGCGCACGTGCACATCGCCGATGAAGCTCTCGGGCAGGAAGGCGGGCAGGCGCAGCTCGACTTCCGTGGCGGCCGCGAGCGGCTTCTCGAGGTCTGGCTCGCGGCCGGCCCTCAGGGCTGCGACCGCCTCCTCGAGCAGGTCGAGATACATCGCAAGTCCGATCTCGGACATCTGGCCGCTTTGCTGCTCGCCCAGGAGTTCCCCGGCGCCGCGGATCTCAAGATCGTGGGTGGCGAGCGCGAAGCCCGCCCCGAGCTCCTCCATCGCCTCGATGGCCTCGAGCCGCTTGGCCGCATCGCCACTTAAGGCACGAAGCGGCGGGGCGATCAGGTAGGCGTACGCCCGGTGATGGGAGCGGCCGACCCGTCCGCGCAGCTGGTGCAGCTGCGCGAGTCCCATGTGATCGGCGCGGTTGATGATGATGGTGTTGGCCGTCGGCACGTCGATGCCGCTTTCGATGATCGTGGTGCACAGGAGCAGATCGAAGCGGCGGTGGTAGAAGTCCACCATCAGCTGTTCCAGCTCGCGCTCGCGCATCTGGCCGTGCCCGATCCTGAGGCTTGCCTCGGGGATGAGCCCCTGGATGTCGGCGGCCAGCTTCTCGATGGTGCGGATCTCGTTGTGCACGAAGTAGATCTGTCCACCGCGGCGCAGCTCCCGCAGCACCGCCTCACGCAGCGTCGGGCCATGCCACTCTATGACGAAGGTCTTGATGGCCAGCCGCTCCGCCGGGGGCGTGGTGATGAGCGACAGATCGCGCAGGCCCCCGAGCGCCATGTTGAGCGTGCGCGGGATGGGAGTGGCGGTGAGGGTGAGCACGTGCACGTTGGTGCGCAGCGCCTGCAGGCGCTCCTTGTCGCGCACTCCGAAGCGCTGTTCCTCATCGACGATCAGCAGTCCCAGGTCCTTGAAGCGGGCGTGCGCATGCAGCAGGCGGTGGGTGGCGATCACGATGTCGACGGAGCCGCGCTCCACCCCCTCGAGCGTCGCCCGGGTCTCGCGGGCATTGCCGAAGCGGGACAGCCCCTCGATGCGCACGGGCCAGTCCGCGAAGCGGTCGCGGAAGTTGGTGAGGTGCTGCTGCGCGAGGAGCGTCGTGGGGGCGAGCACCGCCACCTGCTTGCCCGATTGTACCGCGGCGAACGCTGCGCGCATGGCGACTTCGGTCTTGCCGAACCCGACGTCGCCGCACACGATCCGGTCCATGGGACGCTCGCTGCGCAGGTCCGCGAGCACCTGCCGGATGGCTTCCCGCTGGTCCTCGGTTTCCTCGAAGGGGAAGGCCTCGGCGAAGGTGCGGTCATCCGCCTCGTTGAGCGTGAGTTTCAGGCCCGGCTGGGCCTTGCGGCGGGCATACAGGTCGAGCAGCTCCGCGGCCACGTCCCGGATCTGCTCGGCGGCACGCTTGCGCGCCCGGGCCCACTGGTCCGTTCCGAGCTTATGAAGCGGGGCGCTCTCGGGAGCCGCTCCGGTATAGCGCGTGACCAGATGCAGGGCGTGCACCGGCACGTAGACCCGATCGCCGCCCTGATACTCGAGCACCAGGTATTCCCCGGCCTGGCCTGCGATCTCCATCGGCGCGAGGCCGACGAAACGCCCGACGCCGTATTGCTCGTGGACGACCGGTGCGCCGGGATTGAGATCCTGCAGGTCGCGCAGGATCGCCTCGGGGTCGGCCGCTGCGCGTTTGCGGCGCCGCTCCTGCCGGGCCCGCGCACCGAAGAGCTGCGCCTCGGCAATCACCGCAAGCGGCGGCTGGGTGAGCCACAGCCCGCCGAGGTCAGCCGCCATGCACAGTGCGAGCGCAGAGTCGCCGGCGAGGAACTCCTCCCAACCCGAGACCAGCTGCACGGCATGACCCTGGGCGCGCAGCAGCTCCTGCAGCACCTCGCGGCGGCCGGGCGAGTCGGCGGCGATCAGCGCACGGCCACCGAATTCGGCAAGGAAGGCATCGAGCGCCGCGAGCGGGCGCTCGGCGCGCATGTCGACCCGCAGCTCCTTCGGCGCAAGCGCCGGGAACGCACGCGCATCCTGCGTGGCGGCCTCGGCAGGTGCTGCGCTCGCAAGGGTGACGGCGGCGAACTGCTCGAGCTGCCGCGCGAGGGCCTCGGGGTCTACGAACAGCTCCGTGGGGGAGAGCACCGGGCGCTCGAGATCGTGCCGGCGTTCCTCGTAGCGGGACTCGATGTCCTTCCAGGCTCTCGAGAGCGCCTCCGGGAGCGCCGCATCGCGCACGATCACGGCATTGGCCGGCAGATACTCGAACAGGGTGGCGCTCGTCTCGAAGAAAAGCGGCAGGTAGAACTCCACGCCCGCCGGCGCCAGCCCCTCGCTCACGCCGCGATAGACGGCCGAGCGGGTCGGGTCGCCTTCGAATCGGGTGCGGAATCGGCGCCGGAATTCCTTGATCGCTTCCGGATCGAGCGGTATTTCCCGCGCCGGCAGCAGGCGCACGCTCTCGATGGT
>DAIDHH010000142.1 GCA_027452045.1 Gammaproteobacteria bacterium | reverse complement strand
CGGCCGCCGCGGTGCCGGAGGGCTTGTGGCCGGTGTTCGCGCGACTCACGGCCATGCCCATGTTCGTGATCCGCGGCGAGCACTCGGACCTGTTGAGCCCCGCGATACTCGAGCGCATGCACCGCGAGAAGCCGGACCTGCAGTCATTCACTGTCGCCGAGCGAGGTCACGCCCCATTGCTCGATGAGCCTGGAGTGGTGCCGGCGATCGATGACTTTCTGGCGCGGCTCACCTTCTAGGCCAGGCGAGCCGGCGCGAGACTCCCGCGCGACGCTTCCCGCCCGTCTCTCGCGTGGCCGTGAGCCAGATGACCACGCTGTTGGACGAGTCCGTCGAAAGATGAGTTGACATGGGCGCGCGCATGCATATCATGCGCGCCATCGCAACCACCCGGACGCTCAATGGACCCTGGCCCCAGTAGCCGCTTCATCGCTGCCTGATCAGCGAGACGCCTCCGGGCCGAGGGTTCCTGCCCCGCCTCATCGCCGTCTCGCCACTCCCAGCGGGACGGTGCACATCGCGCGATGGCCTCTTCAGGCCGGCCGCGTGAAAGCATCCTCCAGAAGCGCTTGAGTTGACGTCTGCCGCAATGCGGCAGCGCCCGACGACGTTTATCGAGGTAATGCTCATGTCTTATTCAGACGATCACGCGGCGCCCGCCGATGCCGTCCTCCAGGAGGAGGCGTACGCCGGCGACATTCACGGCGCGTTCGGCAGCATCCGCCGGCATGAGGTCGGGTCGCGTACCGGATGGGGAGCGCGGCTGCGCACGTTGCTGGCGATACTGGGCCCCGGCCTCATCGTCATGGTCGGCGACAATGATGCCGGCGCGTTTGGCACCTATGCCCAGGCGGGCCAGAACTACGGCACGACGCTGTTGTGGACGCTGCTGCTGCTCGTGCCGGTCCTGTACGTCAATCAGGAGATGGTCCTGCGGCTGGGCTCGGTGACGCGCGTGGGCCATGCGCGGCTCATCCTGAAGCGGTTCGGTCGCTTCTGGGGCGCATTCAGTGTGATCGACCTGTTCCTGCTGAACGGGCTCACCATCGTCACCGAGTTCATCGGCATCAGCCTTGCGCTCGGCTACCTCGGCCTGTCTCGCCCGCTCGGCGTGCTGGCGGCGGCCGTGGTGATCGTGGCCGCGGCGGGAACGGGTGATTTCCGGCGCTTCGAGCGGTTCTCCATGGTGCTGGTGTTCGCGAGCCTGCTGCTCGTGCCGTTGTTCCTCTGGATCCACCCGCCGATGGCGCAGGTCGCCCACGATCTGCTGGTGCCGCATCTGCCCGCGGGGCGGCTGAGCGACATCATGCTCCTCATCATCGCCATCGTCGGCACGACGGTGGCCCCGTGGCAGCTGTTTTTCCAGCAGAGCTACGTCATCGACAAGCGCATCACCACCCGCTTCGTCAATTACGAGCGGCTCGATCTGGTGCTGGGGATCGTGCTCGTGGTCATCGGGGCGGTCGCCATGATCGCCTTTACCGCGGCAACCTTCGCCGGTCATCCGCAGTTTGGCGAGTTCCAGGACGCGGGCGCCGTGGCCGCGGGCCTCGGTCATTACGTGGGGCGGGCAGCCGGAGTGTGCTTCGCCGTGGCGCTGATCGATGCCAGCATCATCGGCGCGATGGCAGTGTCGCTCTCGACGGCCTACGCCGTCGGGGATGTGCTCTCGCTGCGCCACTCGCTGCACGCCCGGCCGAAGGAGGCCAAGACCTTCTACCTGATCTATGCGGGACTCATCGCGCTCTCGGCCGTGCTGGTGCTGACTCCGGGGACTCCGCTCGGCCTGCTCACCAACGCCGTGCAGACCCTTGCCGGCGTCCTCTTGCCGAGCGCCACGGTCTTCCTGCTGCTCTTGTGCAACGACGAAGAGGTGCTCGGTCCCTGGGTGAACGGCCCGTGGCTCAACCTCTTCACCGGCCTCGTGATCGGGGCTCTACTGCTCCTGTCGATCATCCTGACCGCAGCGGTCCTGTTCCCCGGCATCAGCGCCCACCTGATGGTCGCCGTGCTCGCCGGCGGCGCGGCGGCCGGACTCGTCTTCGCCATGCCGCCCTTCGTGAAGGCGCTGCGCACGCCGGCGCGGCGGTTCGCCCCAGGAGTCCGCGAGTCGTGGCAAATGCCCGCGCTCGGCTCGCTCGGGCGAGTCCGGATGACGCCGCTCACCCGCCTGGCGATGGTGGCGCTGCGGGGCTACCTCGTCATCGCCGGCGGACTCGTACTGGTGCGGATCCTCACCCTGGCGGGCCTGCGCCTGTAGAGGGACGCCCCGTGGTAGGCTTGCCCGGCTGCCCGCACCCCGGGCAGCGAAGGGGGCAGCATGAGATACCGTCTGTGGTGCGCCGCCTTGGCTGCGGCGCTGGTTCTCCCCGCTGGCGCGGTCCGTGCGCGAGACTGTGACGGCGTATCGTTTCCCGAACACGTTACGGTGCAGGGTCAGGCGCTCACGCTCAATGGCCTGGGGATCCGCAAGGCCACCTGGTTCAGGATCAAGGTGTACGTCGGGGCGCTTTATCTGGCGCAACCCTCATCCGACGCCGCAGCCATTCTGAATGCGAGCGAGCCGAGCGAGATCGTGCTGCACTTCATGTGGAGCGTGAGCGCCAGCCAGCTGCGCGATGCCTGGCAGGAGGGGTTTGCCAAGAGCGCCCCGGCGCAACTGCCGCAGCTGCGCAGCCGCATCGCCGAGTTCGATCGCTGGATGACCGGCGCGAAATCCGGCGAGAGTATGGCCTTCGTGCACGTTCCGGGGCAGGGCATCGAATATCTCCTTGACGGCGCTCCCCGAGGCCGCATTGCGGGCGATGACTTCGCCCGTGCCCTGCTTGGAATCTGGCTGGGACAGACGCCACCGGGACGGGCGCTCAAGGCGGGCCTGCTCGGAGGGGCTTGCGAGTAGGCCGCCCTCAGCCCCGGTACTCGCAACCGCTGGTGCAGGTCTCGTGGACGGTGATGCGGCTCAGGGCCGGCAACGAGGGCTTCAGGCGCTCCCAGATCCACTGCGCGAGCCGCTCGCTGGTCGGGTTCTCGAGCCCCGGGATCTCATTGAGATAGTGATGATCCAGCGCCTCGTGCAAGGGCGTGAACGCTGCCTTGAGGGCCGAGAAGTCGCACACCCACCCCAGGACGGGGTCGAGCGGGCCCTCGACGTGCACGCCGATGCGGAAGGAGTGTCCGTGCAGCCGCGCGCACTTGTGGCCGGGGGGGACATTGGGCAGACGGTGAGCCGCCTCGATGCGGAATTCCTTGAAGATCTCCATGCGCGCGACTGTACCGGATTGCGTGCGCGCAGTGAGCCGGCTTTGTGCTGCGACGAAACGACGCCAGGACCGTCCCGCGCAGGCGTAGCCTATCGGCCATGAACGCGCGCTTCCGGCCCATGCTGCTCATCGTCACGGTATTCTGGATCTACGTGGCGATTTCCGACGTGCTCTACGCGAACCGGATGCAGGCCAGCCTCACCGCCATGCACATCGGGCACCTGTTCGCCCCGTGGCAGGCGCGCCTGCTGCAGCATCTCTTTCTCTACCCGGCGCTGCTCGCATGCATGTGGGCCTCCCTCAGCATCGGATGGCAGCCCATCATGCGCCGCCTGCCCCTGCAGATCCTTCTCGCGGCGGGCTTTGCGGCCCTCGGCGAGCCGAGCCTGTGGCTCGGGGATGCGGTGCTCCTCGGCGCCCAGCGGGCGACGCACGACTTTCTGAGCGGCCCGGGACGCGAGGCGACGATGTCCATCGGGCCGGTCGTGGAGATCTGGGTGGCGAGCTCCACCAACTTCCTGCTGACTTATGGATTCGGTCTCGCGCTCGCGACCGGCTTCGATGTCTACCGGAGGCTGCGCGACACGCAGATCCGCTCCGCGGCGCTCGAGCGGGCGCTGTCGGCTGCGCATCTGGCGGCGCTGCGCATGCAGCTCTCGCCGCATTCCCTGTTCAACCTGCTCAATACCATCCATGGCCAGATCGACTGGGATCCGGCCGATGCGCGCACCATGATCGTGCAGCTGGCGGACCTGTTGCGCCGGCTGCTGCATGCCGGTGAGCGTGAGTTCTCGCGCCTGTCCGAGGAACTGCAGTTCGCGCGGCTGTATCTGTCGCTGCAGCAGCGGCGTTTCTCCGATCGGCTCACCGTGCACGTGCCGGAGCCGCAGGGGCTGCCGTGCGCCTGGGTGCCGAGTCTGATCCTGCAGCCGCTCATCGAGAACGCGGTGGTGCATGGTCTTGCCAGTCACCCGGGTGAGGTGGAGATCCGAGTAGAGGCGAGCGCCTCGCAGGAGTGGCTGTGGCTGCGGGTATCCAACACCATGACCTCCGAAGCGACATGTGCGGGGCCGCTCCGGCGCGATGGTATCGGCCTGAAGAACGTTCGTGAGCGGCTCTCGATCCAGTTCGGAGAGCGGGCGTCCTTCGAGGCCGCGCCGGCATCGGGGTACTGGGTCGCCGAGATCCGCCTGCCGCTGCTGGCGGATGTGATGGGAGAGGGGGCGCCTGGCGTCCCGGCCGCCGATGAGCGGACGGCCGGCGCGGATGGAGCGCACGCGCCCGCGGTTCGCACCGCTCCGCCGGCCGCTGCCTGAGGGAGGAGGCGGGCTGCGTCCGGGACGCTTCTTTCCCGCCCGGCTTTGCAGCGGGCCGGGAAAACACTACAGTCTCAGCCCATGCTGCGCATCAGCCCATCGCACCGTCTCATCCTCCATCACCTGCGGGAGATCCGCCGCACCCCGGGCGGGGGTTCCATGCTGACGCTCTGCGGAGGCGAGGGTGTCTGACCCGTCGCGCACGGCGCGGCGCGCCTCGCTGATCTCACTGTCGGTGCTTGCCGGCGTCAACCTGCTCAATTACCTCGATCGCTACGTGGTCTCGGCGCTGCTGCCTCAGTTGAAGCAGGCTCCCATGGGGCTCGATGACTTCCAGCTCGGCACGCTCATGAGCGGTTTTCTCATCGTATACCTGCTGGCGGCGCCGATCTTCGGGCGACTCGGTGATCGAGGTTCGCGCACCCGGCCGATCGCCATCGGCGTGTTCCTCTGGAGCCTCGCCACGGGACTATCTGGTCTGGCGCGCAGCTACCTGCAGCTCCTCGGGGCGCGCGCCACCGTCGGCATCGGCGAGGCGGCCTACGGCACCATCGCTCCATCGCTGCTTGCGGATTATTTTGCACCCAACACCCGCGGTCGGGCGTTCGCGGTATTCAACATGGCGATCCCCGTGGGCGCGGCTCTCGGGTACATCGTCGGCGGGATCGTCGCGGCGCACTACGGCTGGCGGGCGGCGTTCTACGTGGCCGGCGTGCCGGGCATCCTGCTCGCCTGGTGGATCTGGCGTCTGCCCGATCCTCCGCGCGGCGCTCGAGACGCGGCCGAGTTCTCAGCCGCCACGAACGCCGGGACGAGGCCCGCGGTACGGCCCGGATCCTGGGCCGTCTATCCGAGGCTGCTTCGCCAGCGGCCCTACCTGCTCACGGTGCTCGGCTATGCCGCATACACCTTTGCGCTCGGCGGCCTGGCGTTCTGGATGCCGACCTTCCTCGAGCGAGTGCGCGGTGTGCCCGCCGTGCAGGCCACCGCGGGGTTCGGCGCGATCGTGGTGATTACCGGGTTCGTCGGTACCTTCGTGGGCGGCTGGCTGGGGGATTACTGGCTGAAGTTCTCGCGCCAGGCGTACTTGTGGATGTCCGGATGGGCCACGGTGCTCGCGGTGCCGGCGACCTATCTCGCGCTTGCCTCGGGCACGCCCTCGGTGTACTACGGCGCGCTCGTCGTGGCGGAGCTGCTGCTGTTCATATCCACCGGTCCGATCAACACGGCGATCGTCAATCTGGTCGACCCCGCGGAACGGGCGTGCGCGGTGGCGCTCAGCATATTCGTCATCCATGCCCTGGGCGATGTGATCTCGCCCTCCATCATCGGCGGCGCCTCGGACGTGGCCTCACTCGGCGTCGCGGTGATGATCGTGCCGTTCGCAGTGGTGGTGAGTGGAGCGCTGTGGGTGCTCGCTGCGAAGGCCGATGCCAGGGCCGCCGGCGCCGAGACGGCCTCGCTCGCCTGAGTCCAGCGCAGCGATCCGAACTCGCTGCCGGCGCCTATTTGGCGACGAATGCCCGCTCGATGACGTAATCGCCCGCCTCGCCGATGTGCGGTGACATCTGGAAACCGCGCCCATCGAGCAGGGCGCAGGTGTCGCTGAGCATGGCGGGGCTGCCGCATACCATGGCCCGGTCGTTGGCCGGGTCGAGCTGCGGCAGGCCGAGGTCGTAGGAGAGCCTGCCGGACTCGAGGAGCGTGGTGAGCCGGCCCCGGTTGACGTGCGGTTCGCGCGTCACCGCGGGGTAGTACAGAAGCTTCTCGCGCACGGAGTCGCCGAGGAATTCGTGGGACTCGAGCTCCTCGATGCGATGCTTGACCACGGCGGACTCGCGCGCCCAGCGCACACCGTGCACGAAAATCACCCGCTCGAACCGCTCGTAGGTCTCAGGGTCCTTGATGACGCTCATGAAGGGCGCCGCGCCGGTGCCGGTCGAGAGCAGGTACAGGCGCTTGCCGGGCTTCAGGTCGTGCAGCACCAGCGTACCGGTGGGCTTGCGGCTGACCAGCACCTCATCGCCTTCGCGGATGTGCTGCAGGCGCGAGGTGAGCGGACCGTCCGGCACCTTGATGCTGAGGAACTCCAGATGCTCCTCGTGGTTGGCGCTCGCGATGCTGTAGGCGCGCAGCAGCGGCCGGGAGTCGACATGGAGCCCCACCATGACGAACTGGCCGTTCTCGAAGCGCAGGCCGGCATCCCGCGTCGTGGTGAAGGTGAACTGTGTGTCGGTCCAGTGCTGGACCGAGAGCACGCGCTCGCTGCCGAATGCCGCCAAGAGAGTCTCCAATGTCCGGGTCTTGCCAGGGCGCGCATTCTACCGGGGCGTCTCCGCGATCGTGGCGCTTTTGCGCTATGCCCTCATAATCCTGCGGCATATGTCGTGGAACATCGGCGGAAGGGGGGCGGATCGGCTGCTATCATGACTCCATGGCGGCCATGCGGGCCGGATCAGCAGGGGGGACTCATGGGTGAGCGGGGCACATCGGGCGGGCTGAAGGGCCGCACACTGTTCATCACGGGGGCGAGCCGCGGTATCGGGCTCGCAATCGCCCTCAGGGCGGCCCGCGACGGCGCCAACGTGGCGGTGGCGGCCAAGACGAGCGAGCCGAATGCGAAGCTTCCCGGCACGATCCACACTGCCGCCGCCGAGATCGAGGCGGCCGGAGGCAAGGCGCTGCCCCTGATGGTGGATGTGCGAGACGATGAGCAGGTGAGGGCCGCCATGGAGCGCACCGCCGAGACCTTCGGCGGCATCGACATCCTGGTGAACAACGCAAGCGCCATCAGCCTGACGCCCACCGTCTCGACGGACATGCGCCGCTTCGATCTGATGCACGGTATCAACACGCGCGGCACGCTGCTGTGCTCGAAGCTGTCGTTGCCGTATCTCGAGCGCGCGGCGAACCCCCACATCCTGGTGCTGGCGCCGCCCTTGAGCCTCGAGCCGCGCTGGTTCGCGCCGCACCTGCCGTACTCGCTCGCGAAGTTCGGCATGAGCCTGTGCGTGCTCGGCCTGTCCGGGGAGCTGCGCGCCAGGGGCATCGCGGTCAATGCGCTTTGGCCGCGGACCATAATCGGCACGGCGGCCCTGAAGATCGCCATGCAAGGCGCTCCCGCCGAGGCCCTGCGCCGCGTGCGCTCGCCGCAAATCGTCGCCGACGCGGCGTATGCCATCCTGAATCGCGACAGCCGCAGCTTCACCGGCCACTTCTGTATCGACGAGCAGGTACTGAGGGAGGAGGGTGTCAGTGACTTCTCGGCCTACCGCGATCCGGCGGTACGCGAGGATGAGCTGCTGACGGACCTGTTCGTTTAGCGGGCCTGCAGGGCGCCTTTGCTCACAGGCGCCAGACCCGGTGTCCGAGCTCGATCCCGGCGAGCTCGTAGCCCTTGCGGAAATCGCGGATGTGGCGCGCCATCCAGGTGCGTGCCATCTCGGAGTCCTTGCGGCCGAGCGCCTCGAGGATCCGCCGCTGGGCGGTCGCGATGCGCGAGCGCGCCTGCGGCACCTGGTCGATCATGTCGCGCAGCGAGGGCTCGAGCAGGTTGATGAGCGGCTCCTGCACCAGGGCGAAGACCTGGTTGTGGGTGGCCTCGCCGAGGCCCCGGAAGAATTCCGCCGTGTGGCGCACGGCCTTCTCGGTGCTGGCGTTATCGGCATCGAAGCCCTCGCGGGCCGCGCCGAGCCGCTCGAGATCCGCCGCGCTGCGTTCGCGGGCCGCGATTTCGGCGATCGGCGGCTCGTAATGCGTCAGCGCCTCCCAGACTTCGAAGAAGGTGACATCGTGCAGCGCCAGAGCACGGCTCACGTCCTTGGCGACTTCCCGATGCCTCGGCCTGCTCACCGTCATCAGCTTCGAGCCCGGACGGCGCTCGAGCAGGCCCCCGCTCTCGAGCTCCCGCAACGCTTCGCGCACCGTCGAGCGGTTGACTCCGAGCTGACGGGCGAGCTCGGTCTCGGGCGGCAGCCGCTCGCCCTCGCGCAGGCTGCGGCTCAAGATGCGCTCGGTGATGGCGGCGGCAACCTTGCGGTAGGCCGGTGTGACGGGAATCTGGTCGAACTCGACGCTCATGGCGCAGTCCGCCCTCAGGCGGCATCCTCGAACAGCTCGCGACCGATCAGCATGCGGCGGATCTCCTGCGTGCCAGCGCCTATCTCGTAGAGCTTCGCATCGCGCAGCAGCCTTCCGGCCGGATAGTCGTTGATGTAACCGTTGCCCCCGAGCGCCTGGATGGCCTCGAGCGCCACGCGCGTGGCGTTCTCGGCGGCGAACAGGATGCAGGCGGCCGCATCGCGCCGCTTCACCTGGCCGACATCGCAGGCTCGCGCAACGGCATACACGTAGGCGCGCGAGGCGCTCAGCGCGGTGTACATGTCGGCGATCTTGGCCTGCATCAGCTCGAACATGCCGATGGGTTGACCGAACTGCTTGCGCTCGCGCACGTAGGGCAGGGTCAGATCGAGCGCGGCGGCCATCAAACCGAGCGGACCACCGGCGAGCACCACCCGCTCGTAGTCGAGCCCGCTCATGAGCACGCGCACGCCCCCGTTCTCGGGTCCGAGCCGGTTCGCCTGCGGCACGCGGCAGTCCTCGAACAGGAGCTCGCAGGTGCTCGAGCCGCGCATGCCGAGCTTGTCGAGTTTCTGCGCGGAGGAGAAGCCGGAAAAGCCGCGCTCCACGATGAAGGCGGTGATGCCGCGCGCCCCCGCCGAGGGGTCGGTCTTGGCGTAGACCACGAGGACATCGGCATCCGGGCCGTTGGTGATCCACATCTTGCGTCCATTGAGGACGTAGTGATCACCATGCTTTTCGGCTTTCAATTGCATGGAAGTCACATCGGAGCCGGCCTGCGGCTCGGACATGGCGAGGGCGCCGACGTGCTCCCCGCTGACCAGGCGCGGCAGGTAACGGTCGCGCTGCGCGTCGGTGCCATTGAGGCGCAGCTGGTTGACGCAGAGGTTCGAGTGCGCCCCGTAGGAGAGGCCCACAGCGCCGGAGGCGCGCGAGATCTCCTCCATCGCGACGACGTGCGCGAGGTAGCCAAGGTCGGCAACTCCCCAGCGCTCCGGCACGGTGACGCCAAGGAGGCCGAGCTCACCGAGCTCGGGCCACAGCTCGCGCGGAAACTCGTTGCTGCGGTCGATGTCGGCGGCGAGCGGCGCAATGCGCTCGGTGGCGAAGCGGCGCACCTGCTCGCGGATCTCCCCGGTCGCCTCATCGAGGCCCAATCCGCTATCGGTCGATTCGTGGCCGGACATGAGCTTGTCTTCCATAGAGGTTGGATTGTATGATTGTCCGACAATAAGGCCATCGTGACAAGTCCATGCCCCGTATCGCCACCCGGCTCGAGCCTCGATCGCAGGATTTCCTCGACAATGAGCGCGCCATGCGCGCCCTGGTGGATGAGCTCAAGGCCACGGTCGAGCGCGCCGCGCAAGGCGGGACGGCCCAGGCGGTGAGCCGCCACCGCGCCGCCGGCAAGCTCACCGCGCGGGAGCGCATCCGGGTCCTCCTCGATACCGGCAGCCCCTTCCTCGAGCTCTCGCAGCTTGCCGCGCACGAGCTCTACGGCGGCGGCATCGCCTGCGGCGGCATCGTGACGGGCATCGGCCGGGTGAGCGGCCGCGAGTGCGTCATCGTCGCCAACGACCCCACCGTCAAGGGCGGCACGTACTACCCCGTGACGGTCAAGAAGCACCTGCGGGCGCAGGAGATCGCGCGGGAGAATCGCCTGCCGTGCGTGTACCTCGTCGAGAGCGGTGGCGCGTTTTTACCCGCGCAGGACGAGGTGTTTCCCGACCGGGAGCACTTCGGGCGCATCTTTTACAACCAGGCGACGCTCTCGGCCTCGGGGGTGGCGCAGATCGCCGTGGTACACGGCTCGTGCACGGCCGGCGGAGCCTACGTGCCCGCCATGGCGGACGAGAATGTCATCGTGCGCAACCAGGGCCGGGTATTTCTCGGCGGGCCGCCGCTCGTGAAGGCGGCCACGGGCGAGGACATTGATGCAGAGTCCCTCGGCGGGGCCGATGTGCACTGCCGGCAGTCGGGCGTCTGCGACCACTATGCCGAGAATGACACGCACGCCCTCGCCATTGCCCGCAGCATCGTCGCGCGTCTGCGCCCGCCCCCCAACACCGATCCGCCCCTCGCCCCCCGGGAGCCGCACTACGATCCCGGCGAGCTCTATGGCGCCGTGCCGGCGAGCCTGCGCAAGCCCTACGACGTGCGCGAGGTGATCGCGCGCCTGGTGGACGGCTCGCAGATGGAGGAGTTCAAGCAGCTCTACGGCACGACGCTCGTATGCGGCTTCGCGCACCTCTGCGGCTATCCCGTCGGTATCCTCGCCAACAACGGCATCCTGTTCTCGGAGAGCGCGCTGAAGGGTGCGCATTTCATCGAGCTGTGCGCGCGCGAGCGCATTCCGCTGCTGTTCCTGCAGAACATCACCGGGTTCATGGTGGGGGCCAAGGCGGAAGCGGGCGGCATCGCCCGCGATGGGGCCAAGCTCGTGACGGCGGTGGCCTGCGCGCGCGTGCCCAAGATCACGGTGATCATCGGCGGCAGTTACGGAGCGGGCAATTACGCCATGTGCGGCCGGGCCTACTCGCCGCGCCTTCTGTTCCAGTGGCCCAACGCGCGCACCTCCGTCATGGGAGGCGAGCAGGCCGCGAGTGTGCTCGCCACCGTCAAGCGCGCGCAGATCGAGGGCGGTGGCGGCCGCTGGCCGGCCGAAGAGGAGGAGGCCTTCAAACAGCCGATCCGGGAGCAGTACGAGCGCCAGGGACACCCATACTACGCATCGGCCCGCCTTTGGGACGATGGAGTGATCGACCCGCTGGAGACTCGACGCATCCTCGGGTTGTCGCTCGCCGCGGTGCGCAATGCGCCGGACGAAGAGACCCGGTTCGGCCTGTTTCGGATGTAAGGACCATGATCCAACGTCTCCTGGTGGCCAACCGCGGCGAGATCGCCTGCCGCATCATGCGTACTGCCCGGCGGATGGGAGTGCAGACCATCGCGGTGTACTCCGATGCGGACACGCGCGCGCGTCACGTGCGCGAGGCCGACGAAGCGTGGCGTATCGGTCCGCCGGCCGCGGCCGAGAGCTATCTCGACATCGAGGCCATCCTGAGCGCCGCCCGCGCTGCCGGTGCCGACGCCATTCATCCGGGCTACGGTTTCCTGTCGGAGAATGCGCGCTTCGCGCGGGCGTGCCGCGAGGCCGGGTTGACGTTCGTCGGCCCGTCGGCCGAGGCCATCGAGGCCATGGGCGTCAAGAGCCTGGCCAAGGCCCGTGTGCGCGCCCTCGGTGTGCCAGTGCTGCCCGGCTATGATGGCGAGCGGCAGGACATCGAGCATCTCATGTCGCAGGCGCATTCGGCGGGCCTGCCGCTCATCGTCAAACCCGCCGCCGGCGGTGGCGGCAAGGGCATGCGCGTGGTGCGCTCCACGGACGAGCTGCGAGAAGCGCTCGTCTCGGCGCGGCGCCAGGCCGAGAGCAGCTTCGGCGACGGGGCATTGCTGCTCGAGCGTTACCTGCCCGAGCCGCGCCATGTCGAGGTGCAGGTGTTCGCCGATCAACACGGCAACTGCGTTCACCTCGGCGATCGGGACTGCTCGGTGCAGAGGCGCCATCAGAAGCTGATCGAGGAGGCTCCCGCGCCGGGACTGCCGCCGCCGCTGCGCGAGCGATTGCGCGGTGCGGCCGTCGAGATCGCTCGCGACATCGGGTACACGGGCGCCGGGACCGTGGAATTCCTGTTCGATGGCCGCGAGTTCTACTTTCTGGAAATGAACACTCGGCTTCAGGTCGAGCACACCGTCACCGAGGCGGTGACCGGTCTTGACCTGGTGGAGTGGCAACTGCGCATCGCGGCGGGGGAGGCGCTGCCGCTCTCCCAGTCGCAGATCGTGATCAACGGACATGCCATCGAGGCTAGGGTGTGCGCCGAGGATCCGCGGCGCGAGTTCCTGCCGAGCGCCGGAACACTGACTCTGGCGGAGTGGCCGCAGGGCGAGGGGCTGCGCGTGGACGCGGGGTTCACCGTGGGCGATACCGTGCCCGCAGTCTATGACTCGCTGCTCGGAAAGGTGATCGCGTGGGCGCCGGAGCGGGAGCGTGCGGCTCACCTGCTGGCACGGGCGCTCGATCGGACGCACCTCGCAGGCATTCACACGAACGAGCACTGGCTGAGCCGCATCCTGCGCTCGACTGTGTTCCTCGAGGCGCGTCACAGCGTGGCGTTGCTCGCGAAGCGAGGGGACGAGTTCTGCGCCGAGGACTGCGCGGATGCCCGCGCGCTCGTGCTCGCATCCCTTGCCGCCGAGGAGCCGGGCGGCGGGCGGAGCAATCCCTGGACCCTCGGCGACGGGTTCGCGCCCAATCTGGCGGCGACGACGGATGTCGTGTTGGCGAGCGCCCAGGGAGAGCGCAGGATCACGCTGTGTTTCGAGCGCGGGGTGGCGCACGCGGCGCTCCTCGACGCGCAGCCTGGCGGCGAGGCTCGCGAGAGGCTCGAGCTGGGCGATGTCTGTCGGGGCGAGGGGCGGATCGCGGCGCAGGTGCAACGCGAGCGGCGGCACGCCCGCTATTTCCGCGACGGATCGCATCTGCACCTGTGGGTGGGGGCGGCGCATCACGAGTTCTCGATCGAGGATCCGCGCACCCACGAGTTTGCCGCCTCGGCGGCCACCGGCGGGCTGAGCACGCCGCTCCCGGGAGTGGTTTCGGCGGTGGCCGTCGAGCCGGGGCAGCGGGTGCGCGCGGGCGAGGTGTTGATGGTGATCGAGGCGATGAAAATGGAACACAGCATCGTCGCGCCCTTCGACGGTATCGTCGGCTCGGTGCACTTCGCACGCGGGGAACGCGTGCCCGAAGGGGCCGACCTGCTATCACTGTCGCGAAATGCAGACGGCGCGGAGTGAGTTTAGGCTCCGTTCAGCATGTCGAAGGAAGAATGACGCCATCCAGAGTCGAGGGGAGCAGTACATGAACAAGTCGTTGTGGATGGGTGTGGCCATTGGGGCGGCGATCGCCGTAGGCGCCGGCGCCATGGCGGGTTACGCGCTCAGAACCCGCGGGTCTCAAAGCTCGCCGGACGCTGCCAGCGCCGGGGCCGGTCCGGCCTCGAGCGCTACCTTCGGCGCGGGCTCCGGCGCCCGCAGCCCCGGCCAGGGGGGCGCATATGCCTCGCGGCGGGGCGGGTCTGCCGGGTACGCCACGGTCGTGCAGGTCGTACCGCTGACCCATCAGGTCGTGACACCGAGGCAGCTGTGCCACGATGTGACGGTCACGCACACCCGGCCGGCCACCGACAGCCACCAGATTCTCGGCAGCGTGGCGGGCGCGGTGATCGGCGGGTTGATCGGCCATCAGATCGGCGGCGGCACTGGCAAGGACGTCGCGACGGTCGCCGGTGCGGCGGCTGGTGGCTATGCCGGCAACCGGATCGAGGAGCACATCCAGAGCGGCAACACCTACACGACCACCGAGCATCGCTGCCGCACGGTCTATGACAAGACGGTCGAGCCCAATGGCTACGAGGTGCATTACCGGCTCAATGGCCGCGATGGCACCGTGCGCATGAAGCATGCCCCCGGCCAGCGTATCCCGGTCGAGAACGGGAGGCTCGTACTGAATCAGGCGGGCCAGAGCAGCTGATCAGCGCCCGCTCCCTGCGGCGCGGCGCTCCCGCGTCGCGGGGCGGCGTGGCGCCCGGGAAACGTGCGGGGAGTCCCGGTCGAAGAACCGCCAGGGCCGCCTCGCCCAGGATCCCGCATAGTCGACCCCGATGCGCGGACTGCGCCCGATGCGCACCGCGGCCACCGACGCCGGGCGCTCGATCCAAATCGCCCCTGCACAAAGGTCCGCTCCGTTCAGGCTCCGGTCAATGGCCATCGCCTGGCACAGCAGCCCCGGGCCGCAGGCACGCCCCGTGATGCCCGTCACGGGCTCGATCGCCCGCAGCAGCACGGCGTGAGGCACTCCCTCGGCCGCCGTCACCACGTTCAGGCAGTTCCACACGCCATAGATGAGATAGACGTACGCATGGCCCGGGGGGCCGAACATCACCTCTGTCCGTGCGGTACGGCCCCGCGAGGAGTGCGCCGCCAGGTCCTCGGGCCCCTGGTAAGCCTCGGTCTCGACGATCCTCCCGATGCGCAGCGTGTCGCGCATGCGGTGCACGAGGCGCATGCCGAGCAGCTCACGGGCCACGGTCAAGGTGTCCCGAGCGTAGAAACTGCGAGAAAGTTTGCCGGACGGGGCCACGGGAACGCATGTTACAATAGTCACGCCCGTGGAGCGGACCTCGGGCGCAATGGCCAACGGGAAGCGGAAACCAATGAAGTCGATCCAATCACGTGTGATGTGCGCCCTGGCGCTCGCGGCGCTGGGGTTGAGCGCCACTGTGAGCCGCGCGGCGGTGTTCACCGTGCCGCAGGACGGGGCGCTCATCGGCCATGACAAGGTGGTGTACAGCAAGGCGTCCGACACGCTGCTTGGCATAGCACGCAAGTACAGCGTCGGGTACTGGGAAATCCAGTCCGCCAACCCCCACGTGCACGTGTGGCTGCCCGGTCAGGGCACCCGAGTGGTGATTCCCGGCCGCTTCATCCTGCCGCCGGTGCCCAGAAAGGGCATCGTCATCAACCTGCCGGCGCACCGCCTGTTCTACTTCCCCAGGGCCCACGGACACGATCAGCCCATCGTGATCACCTATCCGGCCGGCACGGGGATCAAGGGCTTCGTCACCCCGGTCGGTGTGACCCGCATCATCCGCAAGGTGCCGCACCCGGTGTGGATCCCGACCAAGCACATCCTCGAGTACCACGCCAAGATGGGCGATCCCATCCCCAAGATCTACCCCGCCGGGCCGAACAATCCCATGGGCGAGTGGGCGCTCGAGACGGCCCTCAGCCACGGGGAGATCTACATCCACGGTACCAACAACCCAATGGCCATCGGCATGTCGGTGAGTCATGGGTGCGTGCGCCTGTATCCGGAAGACATCGCGGCGCTCTTTCCCATCGTGCCGGTGGGCACCCCCGTCAACGTCGTCAACGATCCGATCCTGGCGACCTTGCAGGACGGCAAGCTGTATCTGGCCGTCTCGCCGCCCGTTGACAGCGGCAACGTGCCGGCAAAGCCCGACTACAAAGTGATCTCCAAGGTGATCGACCAAGCCATCGGCAACGCGGTCGTCGCCATCGATTGGAGCCGGGTGCGCAACATTGCCGTGCATGCGACGGGGATGCCCGAGCTCATCGGGGTCGAGGCCGATACCACTCCCGCCAATGCCCAACCGACGCAGGGCGAGCAGATGACCTCCGAGCCGGGAAGCGCGAGCCAGCCAAGCGGTAGCAGGGCGGGGGCCTGAGCGCCCCGCCGCTCAGCCCTCGGTATCGAGGACCATCCGCACCAGCTGGGCGAAGGACGAGGCGCCCATTTTTTCCATCACCCGCGCACGGTGGATCTCCACGGTGCGCTGGCTCACCCCGAGGTCGGCGGCCACCACCTTGTTGGGTTTGCCACGAGTGATGAGTGAGAGCACCTCGCGCTCGCGCGGCGTGAGGGAGGTGAGGCGGTCGCGGATCCGGTCCTTTTCCTTGAGCTCCTGCCGCGTCCGGTGGTCCTTCTCGAGCGCACGTTGGACCCGATCGAGCAGGTCCTGGTCGCGGAAGGGCTTCTGCAGAAAGTCGAAGGCGCCGTGCTGCATGGCCTCGACCGCCATGGGGATGTCGCCGTGGCCGGTGATGAAGATGACCGGGATGGTGGCGCCGCGCAGGTTGAGAATCTGCTGAAGCTCGAGGCCGCTCATTCCCGGCATGCGCACATCGAGCGCCACGCAGCCCGGATAGCGGGCATCGTAATTGGCGAGAAACTCCTGGGCGCTCGAGTACACTGTCGCGGGCAGCCCTACGGATTTCAGCAGCAGCCGCAAAGAGGCGCGCACGGCCTCATCGTCGTCGACTACGAAAACGGTCGGCTGTGGTTCGCGGGATGTTTCCATGGGGTGGCTACCGGGCATAGTATACGGATTCAAGGACGGTCCCAACAGTTTTGCGCGGGGATGTCAACTGCGAGAGTATGTTGCCGGCAGATCCGGCGCGCTAGGTACTTTCCGCAGGAAAAGCTCGTTTGCGCGGGGTTCGGAGGCTGCAGTGGACACAGAAGCGGTTCGCGCACGTCTGTTGACGCGCCGGGAGGAGCTGCACACGCGTGCCAGCAGCGCCCGGGCGGATCTGCGCCATGAATCCGACCCGCTGAGCGCGGATTTCGCCGAGCAGGTGACGCAGCGGGAAAGTGACGAGGTGCTCGGGGCGATCTCCGAGTCGGCGCGCGAGGAGCTGCGGCAGATCCAGGCCGCCCTCAGGCGCCTTGATGAAGGTACTTATACCGCCTGCTCGGTGTGTGGCGAGCCGATCGAGGCGGGAAGGCTTCAGGCGGTGCCGTACACGGACCGTTGCCGGCGCTGCGCCGAGGGCGCGCAGCCGGCCCCGAGGCGCGGCCCGTGATGGCAGAGGCCCAAACGCCGTCCGGCGTCATCACCATCACCACGGATTTCGGCCACAAGGGCCCCTTCGTCGGGGTCATGAAGGGCCGCATCCTCGGGCGCTTTCCGCAGGCACGCCTGGTGGACCTCACGCATGAGATCCTGGTCCACTGGCCGGCGGAGGCGGGATTCTGGCTGTCGAGATCTTTTGCCTACTTTCCCGCCGGCACGGTGCACGTGGCCGTCGTCGACCCTGGAGTGGGCACTTCGCGAGACATTCTCGTGGTGCGCGCGGCGGGTCATGTGTTTACGGCGCCCGACAACGGCCTGCTGGCTCCCATCGTGGCCCGACACCCGCAGGCCGAGATCGTGCGCCTGCGCGCCGGGGGACTGGCCCGCCTCGGGATTCATCACGCCAGCGCCACATTCCACGGCCGGGACATCTTCGCGCCGGTTGCGGCGGAGCTCGCCGCGGGACGCTGCCGCATAGAGGACCTCGGTGAGCCGGCGAATGCGGATTCCCTGGTGCCCTCCTGGGTCGAGGAGCCGCTCGTCGAGCCGGGCAGCATTGCCGGCCTCGTCATCACCATCGACCATTTCGGCAATCTGATCACCAATATCGGGGGCGAGCTCCTCGAGCGCTTGCGGCTGCCCCTGGTGCATGCGGGCCATCATGCCCTGCCGCTGTTGCGGACCTATGGGGATACCCGCCCCGGGCAGTACCTCGCTCTGATCAATTCCTTCGGGGTGCTCGAGATCGCTCGCGCCGAGCAAAGCGCCGCCGAAGGCCTGGGGCTGGGCAGGGGAGCGCCGGTGGTGGTGCGGGACAGGACGAAGTAACCCTTCGCGCCTATTGCTCCGCGACAGAATTTCATTATAGTTCGCTGTCTTGCTGCGTGCCAAGATTGCACTACCCCATTGATTTGACTCAGGATTTACACCGCTAGATGTCGGAACGAGACAACGAGAGCTTCGATCTCGATGAGGAATTCCTGGGCGGGGCCGCCGAGGAAAGCACCGATACCGATTACGATCGGTTGCTCGAT